>LNEO01000327.1 GCA_001465015.1 Deltaproteobacteria bacterium Ga0077539
GCACCGTGCGCGCCTCGCTCGCTCCCTACAACACGCGCGAGGACCTCGACGCGCTGGTCGACGCGCTGCTTCGTCGCACCGGAGGCGGCGGATGGTGACTTCGATTGCGCCGCACGAGCTCGAGGCGCTCTCTGGCAAAGAGCCGATCGACATCATCGATGTGCGAGAGCCTTCCGAGTGGTCTGCGGGACACGTCCCGGGGGCGAGGCTCATCCCGTTGGCGCAGCTGAAGGCCGACCCGGCCGGAGCGATCCCGCGGGACCGAGTTGTTTTTGTGTGCGCCAAAGGCGGACGCAGCGCGCAGGCGGCGCAGATCGCTGAGCGCCTCGGTAGAACCGCGGTGTACAACCTCACGGGAGGCACCGACGCCTGGCGACTGGCGGGGCTCGCCGTGGTGGTTCCGTCAGCAACGCCGCCCGCGAGGGACCCGAAGGCTCCCACCGTGGCGGACGCGGACGCGAGCGAGCTGGTCGAGCCGTCGCTCGACGGGATCGTCGCGCAGAACCTGAGGGCTCTCGCTCGATGAGCTGTCGCGAGAGGCAGGGATTTCTCGGACGCTCCTCGGCCAGATCGAGCTCGGTCGCGCGCCGGCGAGCATCGGCGTGGTGTGGAAGATCGCGCAGGCGATGGGCGTTCCGTTCGCGACGCTGCTCTCGACGCTGCCCGCGCCCGGCGCGACGGTGTCGACGCGCGAGGGCTCGAAGAAGCTGTTGTCGGCGGACGGGCGGTTTTCGTCGCGCGCCCTCTTCGCGCTCGGTGACCCGGACGCGGCAGAGTTCTACGAGCTGCGCCTGGCGCCCCACAGCCGCGAAGACGCCGAGGCCCACCGCCCAGGAACGCGCGAGAACCTCGTGGTCTCGTCGGGACGCCTCGAGCTCAAGGTCGGCTCCGAGGTGTTTCATCTCGCCGCGGGCGACGCGATCAACTTCGCCGCGGATTGTCCGCACAGCTACAGCAATCCCTCGAACGAGGAGTGCTGGATGTACCTCGTGATGAACTACTCGGCCGACACGCGCGGCGCGCGCTGAGCGACGCGCTACTCGACCGTCACGCACTCGTTGGGGGCCGCTCGCCGCGCTGCGACGATCGCGCGATGCGCTCCGGCGCCGTAGATCTCGAGCCGCTCGTCGCGGCGCACCATCACGCACGGCCCGTCGAACACCGCGCCGCCGATGGTCACGCCTTCGCGCTCTGCCCGATCTCTCGCGCGCTCGAACGCCGCGAGCGCCCCCTTCGCGTCGAGGAAGAGGGCGCCCGCCGCTCCGAGAGACCTGCGAAACACCGATCCGGCGCCGCCCGCCTCGATCGCCTGTTCGATCGATCGCAGCGCGCGCTCGAGCCTCGCGCACGCCTCGCTGTCGCTGAATCGCGAGAACATCGCGTCGAGCGCGACGCACTCGATGTGCAGCACCGCGCAGCGGCTCATCGCGAGCTCTGCCCCTCGCACGGGCGCGTCGTCCCGAAACCACCGCGCGTACTCGGGCAGCGCGAAGACAGAGACCGCCGCGGTCTGCGCGCCGTCCGTCGGGTACTCGAGCTGCACCTCCGCCGTGACGTCGGTCGTGTTGTGAATCACGACGGTCGTGGCGCCCTCGGTCGACTCCGCGCCCGCGCGGTGCTCGATTCCCTCTGCGTTCAGTCGCACCGTGAGCGTCGCGGGGGCGCGGTCGTACGCGGCGCGCGTGCTCTGGGCCCGACGCGGCGCGCGAACGACACAAGCGCGCGCGGGGAGGGCGACCTCGAACGAGCGCAGCTCTCCGGGCCCCACGCTGAGGAAGACCGCGACGTGAGGGCGATGCGTGGGCGACGCTCCGCAGAACATCCTGGCGCTCACCTTGCGTGCCGCGGGCGCGACGGTGAAGACGGCCTCGACGTTGGTCGCAAGGTCGATCCCGGTGTCGATCCCGCACTCGGCGCAGTGCACGCTGGGCGTCACCGCGTCGAGCGCCGCGACGCTCGCGGCCGACGAGCGACAGTTGCGACAGCGAAGCTCCCATCGCAGCTCGAAGAGCCCCAGCTTCGCGCCCGCGAGCAGCGCCCGCAGCATCTTCGTCCGCTCGACGCCCCACGCGTCGGCGAGCTCTGCGGGGCGCAGCCTTCGAACGAGGTCGTCCGCCGCCTGCTCCGCGAAGCGCGCGAGCGACGTTTGCAGGGCCCCGTCTACGCCGTCGATCGGCGCGGCCCACCGCTCGATGCGCGAGGCCATCGCCGCGCGCTCGATGCCCGTCGCGCGTCCCGAGAGCGCTGGATCGTCCCACGCCGTCGCGAGCAAGAGCCGTCGGGCGTGCGCCGAGCCGCTCTCGTCGGGGCGCTCTTCGAGCGCTGACGCTGGCGCGCGGTCGAGCAGCGCCGAGAGCGCAGCGACGTAGCGCTCGAGTCGCTCTGCGAGAAACGCGAGCATCATTTCGGCGCCGCCCTCCGGCGCGCGACCGCCGGACACGACGCGCGCGACGCATCGGACCGTCGAGCGAGCGCCGGTCGCGTCCGGGTCATCCCCCACGTCGACATCGTAGCCGATCTCTGCGAAGAGCCCGTCCAAGAACCGTCGCGCTGCGCGGAGGCGCACGCCTTCGATCCCCTCTCCGACCTCCAGCCATCGCGACGGGAGCCCCGCGATCTCTGCGGTCCCGACGCGCGCGACGCCGCCGTCCGCGGCGGGATCGTCGTGGGAGAGATAGTCGTTTCTCGGGGCCTTGCAGAAGCGATCCCAGCGGTCGGTGTCGCAGAACAGCGCCCAGACCAGCTTGCGGGGGCCTCGGACGGTGGCTGCGCACGCGTGCTCGAATACGTGTGTCTCTGACGGGTCTCGGGCCGAGGCCGCCGCCGAGCGCGCAGCGGCCTCGAGCTCGTCGAGCGCGTCGATGATCGCTCGCCCGTCCCGTGGTCGGGCTCGGCGATCCTTCGAGAGCATGCGCTCGACCAGCTTGCACAGCGCAGGAGAGAGCGCGGGCGCGCGAGCGCGCAGCGGTTCGACCTCTTCGAGAAGGACCGCGGTGAACACGTCGACGATGCCCGAGCCGACGAAGGCACGCCGCCCGGACAGGCACTCGTACAGGATCGAGCCGACGCTGAAGACGTCCACTCTCGCGTCGATGTCGTGCTCGCCGCGCACTTGCTCGGGCGCCATGTATGCGGGCGTCCCGAGCGGAACGCCCGTGCGCGTGCGCACGGGGTCCTGCCGAAGCCTGACGAGGCCGAAGTCGACGAGCGTCGCGCGCGAGACGTCGCCCTCGACCAGGACGATGTTCGCGGGCTTCAGGTCGCGGTGGAGCACGCCGGCGTCGTGCGAAGCAGCGATCGCCTCTGCGATGCGACGGGCGAGCGTGAGCGTCTCGCGCTCGGACATCGGGCGCGCCGCGAGTCGCTCGGCGAGCGTCTCTCCATCGAGCCACTGCATCGCGAGGTAGCGTTGACCTGTTGGCGTCGAGCCGTGCGCCACGTGCCGGACGATCGCGTCGTGCGAGAGCCGCGAGAGCGCGTACGCCTCGCGTTCGAAGCGCTCGACATCTTCGTGGTGGACGCTGCGCAGCACCTTGACGGCGCACGGCTCGCCGGTGCGCCGGTCGAGCGCTCGAAACACGACGCCCACCGCGCCGCTGCCGACGATCGCGCTCAGCTCGAAGCGCTCGTCGAAGACCGCGCCTCGACCGAGTCCTTCGATCGTTTGCGCTTCAACGAACGCTTCGGTCCGGCCGACGATTGGTCGCACGACGTCAGCGTAATCTACGCTGACCGAGGCGATTCTGGATTCGTCGCGGATCGACCCGACGCGATCGAGATCGGGTAGGACTCTCTCATGGCGAGATGAATTGCAGTATGACCGGTGGTCACTGAAGTGTGGGATTGGCGCCGAAGACCGTGGTGAGCTGGTAGGCGCCGACGCTTGCTCCGGCGCCGAAGGTGCTGACCTGCACGACGCACTGTGTGGTCACTTGTGGCGTGATCACCAGGCGAGCGTTTTGGTTGCCGGCGCTGTCGTCGTCGTGCCCGACCGTCTGACCGTTGCACACGAGGTCGAGGGTGACGTCGGGGCGCGTCTGGATCCTGCGCATCGGATCCCAGCCGGGGATGCCGCGCGCGACGACGGTGATCGCCTGACCGGCCTGGAGCGTGACGAGGTACTGGTCCATGAACGAGTTGCGAGGCGAGAGCAGGTCACCCTGCTGAAGCGCGCCTTGAATGGTGGTGTTGAGTTGCAGCGGCTGCGCCGCCATGGGCTGCCCAGGCATCGGCTGCCCAGGCTGCGGAAAGACCACTGGCTGCGGCTGCATGGGCTGCGGCTGCATGGGCTGCGGCTGCATGGGCTGGGGACCGCCGGGAGCCCAACCCCAGCTTCCGCCGGGGTTGAACGGCTGGGCGTTGTTGACCGCGCCGAGCCAGCTCTGGACCGTGTAGCTGCCCATGTCGACGTGAGCGCCGTAGCTGGCGACGCGCAAGGCGTACACGCCGCTCGCAGGCGGCGTAAACGTGAGGCGCGCGTGGGGAAAGCCAGCGCCGTCATCGTCGCTCGCGAGCTCGCGGCCCTGGAAGTGAATCGACGCAACGACGTCGAGCAGCTGTCCGGACTGCGTCGACGGGCCGCCAGTGACGACGAAGGTCACCGGCTGTCCTGCTTGCAGAAACACCGCGTAGTCGTCGGCGTAGCCGCCCTCGGGGCGGTGATAGTCGCGGTTGTCCAAGATGCCTGTGACGATCTGTCCCACCTGGAGGGGCGTGACCTGCGCTTGGATTCCAAACGCTCCGGGCTGCAGAAACTGACCGCCGATTTGCTGTGGCTGGCCCCAGTAGCCGGGGCGATACCACGCGCGACGGCCTCGACGGCCCCACTGCGGTTGCATCCAGACCTGTCCCTGCTGGGGCGGCGTCTCCCAGTGACCAGGGATCCATTGCTGAGCGCCGTTGTTCCAGTGCCAGCGGCCGGGGATCCACACCTGTCCTGGCTGCGACGGCGGCGCGAAGCGATCCGGCTGTTGCGGCGGAGGAACATTGGGGATCTGCAAGTTGATCGTTGCTTGCGGCCCAACGGGGCCCGTCACGGGAACAGCGATGGGCTGCGCGTACGGCTGCGGCATCGGCTGCGGACCCATCCATCCCTGAACGGGCACGGGTCCGCCTGGCACGCCAACCGCGACCTGCGCGTTGACGGGCTGCGCAACGACTCCTGGAGCGACTCCGATCGCCGTGTTGGACGTGACGTTTCCTCCGGCGGTGACGGTGACCGCGCCTTGAAACTGCGCGGAGGCAGCGAGCGAGAGCAGGGACACCGCGCCGAACAGAGCGGTCGAGAGCAGATGCAGAGAGGTGCGATTGGGCATCGAGTTGCCTCCAGTAGGCGGTCCAGAGCGTCGTGCTCGGGACGTTGGTTGTTCTACGCTCGCGCAGGGCGCGGCCTTCAATCGGAAATGCTACGAGTTCACTCGGAGAAATGGGCGGTCATTCCAGTGCGAACGGCCGTTCTCCCCGCGGGTGTGCTCCCCCGTTCACAGCACATCTGCAAGGCCCCGACCGATTAGCGGCGCTCGAAGGTGCTGTGAAACGCGGTGTGAAGCGCGGTGAGCTTGCCGTTGACGTCCGCCCTGGGACCCGAGCACTCCTCGACCAGCGCCTGCGCTGCAGCGACGAGCGCGGTGCGGGTCTCTGCAGAGTTTGCTGGCGCGTCCGCGGGCAGCGCCTCGCTCTGCGCGGCGCCAGCGCGCTCGCGGAGGGTGGCGGCCTGCTCGCACGCGCGCGTGTCGCGACCAGCGCCGGGCTCGCTGTGCCACACGGGCGCGAGGACGTCGTGCATCGCGCGGAGCGCGGGGCTCAAGCTGCGATGGTGCTCGTTGTGATGACCCGGCTCGCCGTGCTGCTCCGAGCCTGAAGAAGCGCCGCTCGTCGTGCTCGACGCCGTCGCGTTGGTGCCGCTCGTCTGCGCGGCGCCGCCACCGCAGGCGGACGCGAGCAGCGCGCCGACCAGGGAGATAGCGAGAGCGGAGGACGAACCCCGACGAACCATGGAGTGAGGGTGGTCTTGCATGACTGCGCTGGTACCGCGCAGTGTCATGGGCTGTCACTCGCAGGATTTGCCGCTCGTGGGAGGCTCGAGGTCCTCGAATGGGAGCCCTTGCAAGAGACCAGCTCTTGACCTGCGCGGTTCGATCGCCTACAGACCGTTCAGAAAGTTCTGAAAGTTCGGAGCGAACGATGGGCGTTGAACTCTGGCGCGAAGCGGAGCTCCTCGCGGCCGACGCCGTGGGAGATGTGATCGAACACTGGGGATTTCGAAAGGTGCTCGGTCGCGTCTGGACCGTCTTGTACCTGTCCGGCGAGACGCTTTCGGCCTCCGAGCTGGCCGAGCGGCTCTCGATGTCCGCGGGTTCTGCGAGCACGACGCTCACCGAGCTTCAGCACTGGGCCGTCGTGCGCAGGGTGTGGAAGCCCGGCGAGCGCAAAGAGTTCTTCGAGGCCGAGACAGACTTCTGGAAGATGATCAGCAAGGTCGTGGCCGAGCGAGAGCGGTTCGTCGCGCGATCGGCGCGAGACCGACTCGAGCGCGCGGCGGAGCTGTTCGCGCGTGGTCGCGACGCGGGATCGCGAGAGCGGCTCGAGCGCGTGCAGCGGCTGCTCGCGTTTACGACCGCGGCCGAAAAGGTGATCGACACGTTTGTCGCCTCGCGGCGCGCTGATTTTGGCGCGTTCGGCGACCTGCTCGCGCTGCCGCGAAGCCTCGGCACGAGGCTTCGACGGGCGTGAGCCATCGGTAAGCACACATATTCAATTGCATCGAGCAACGCTTCAATGAACGCACTGGGAGGAACAGAGATGACGACCACCGTGGACGCTCCGCACGCGCGGACCGAAGAGGGCGCAGAGACGATGTCGCGCCTGCAGTCCATCGCCGCGGATCACGGGGCCAGCGGGCTCGCGGAGAAGCTGCTCGCGCTGCGAACGTTTATCGACGATGACCTCAAGCAGGTCGAGTCGGACCTCGAGGGGATCGATCGCGGCGACACGCCCCTGCATCGATCGGCGCACCACCTGCTCACGGTGGGCGGCAAGCGCCTGCGTCCGATGTGCGTCGCCCTCGCGGCGCGCACCGGCGCCGGGTTCAACAGCGCGGCGCGCGCGATGGCCGTGGCCGTCGAGGTGGTTCACAACGCGACGCTCTTGCACGACGACGTGGTGGACCTCGGCGACGTTCGCCGAGGGATCCCCGCGGCGAGGATGGTGTACGGCAACGCGGCGAGCATCTTCGCGGGCGACTGGCTCCTGGTCGAAGCGCTGCGACGCATCCAGCTCACGGGCAAGACCGAGCTGCTCGAGCGCATGCTGGGCACGCTGCGCGAGATGCTCGACGCCGAGAGCCTGCAGCTCGCCAACCGCGGCTCGATGCGCGGCTCGGTCGGCGACTACTTTCGCGTCGTCGAGGGCAAGACCGCATCGCTCTTCGGCTGGGGCCTCTACGCCGGCGCTCGCGCCGCGGACGTCTCTGCGCGCGACGCAGAGGCGCTCGAGCGCTTCGGTCGCAAGGTGGGAGTGTGCTTTCAGCTCGTCGACGACGTCCTCGACGTCGGCGGCGACAGCGCGCACGTCGGCAAGTCCGTCTTCTCGGACCTGCGCGAGGGAAAGGCGACCTACCCGCTCTTGCTCGCGGTCGAAAAGGACCCAGACCTCGCCGCGATGATCGAGCGCGGCGTGCTCGACAGCGTCACGCTCGACCCCGAGCTCGAGCGGCGAGCGGCCAGGGCGATCCGCGAAGGTGCGGTGCTCGAGCAGTGCCGCTCGGTCGCAAAGAAGCTCACCGATGAAGGGCTTGCGGAGCTCGAGAAGCTCCCGCCCAGCCGCGCGCGAGATTCTCTCGCGAGCGTCGCGATCACCCTCTTGCATCGAACGAAGTGAGGCGCGCCCATGTGGATGGTTCTCTTCGAATCGACCGCTGACGCCGACGCGGTGAAGCGAGAGCTGATCGCCCGCGGCCAGTGGGTCCGCGCCACCGAGCGCGGCTTCGTCCTCGAGCCGCACTCGGCCAAGGTCACCGCCGAGGAGCTCGCGAAGATCCCAGGCGTCGCGCAGGTCGTCTCCCCCAAGTCCGCGCACCCCAAGATCGACGCGCAAGGCCCGGTCGTCGACGTCGCGGGCATCAAGGTTGGCGTTGGACTCAAGCCAGTGCTCATGTCGGGGCCGTGCGCGGTCGAGAGCGAAGACCGCATCCAGCGGATCGCCAGCAGGATCGCGCCGCGCGGGGCCACGTTTCTTCGCGGCGGAGCGTACAAGCCCCGCACGAGCCCTTACGCGTTTCAGGGCCACGGCGAGGTGGCGCTGCAGTGGATGCGCCGCGCGGCGGATGACCACGGGATGCGCGTGGTGACCGAGGCGATGGCCGAGAGCGAGGTTCCGCTCGTGGCCGAGTACGCGGATCTGCTGCAAATCGGCTCGCGAAATATGGCGAACTACGCGCTGCTCAAGGCCGCGGGCAAATCGCGAAAGCCCGTGTTGCTCAAGCGGTCGATGTCCGCCACGGTGAGCGAGTGGCTGCAGGCCGGCGAATACCTGCTCGTGCACGGCGCCGCGGGCGTGATCTTCTGCGAGCGCGGGATCCGCGGCTTCGATGAGAGCACCCGCAACCTGCTCGACCTCGGGGCTGTCGCTCTGCTCGCGCACGTTCACCGCCTTCCTGTGGTCGTCGACCCCTCGCATGGAACCGGTCGGCGCGATCTCGTCCTCCCGCTGGCGCGCGCCGCGATAAGCGCTGGAGCGGCAGGCGTGATGATCGAGACCCATGATGACCCCGGCCGCGCCCTCAGCGACGGGCCGCAGGCGCTTCGTCCCGAGGACCTCGACGCGCTCGCGCCGGAGGTGCTGCGATGACGACCAGGCGAGTAAACGCGCGGATTCCAGGGCTGTTCAAGCACTCGGTCGAAGAGCGCGGTCGGCTCGTGGCCGAGAGCGCTTCGCTGTCGGACCGCGCGAGGGCCTTCTTCGCGCGCGGCGGCGGGATCGACGTCTCGAGCGCCGACTCGATGAGCGAGAACGTCGTGGCCACCTTCGGCCTGCCGTTCTCCGTCGCCACCAACTTCATCGTCAATCAGCGCGACTACCTCGTGCCGATGGCCGTCGAAGAGCCGAGCGTCGTGGCTGCGGCTTCCAACGCCGCGCGCATGGTCCGCGAGTCCGGCGGCTTCTTCGCCGAGTGCGACGCCTCGATCATGACGGCGCAGGTGCAGCTCGATGACGTCCCCGACGCTCGGTCCGCGTCCGCGCTCATCGAGGCCCGGCGCCAGGAGCTCTTCTCCGTCGGCGATCGATCGATTCCCAAGATGGTCGACCGCGGCTTCGGCTGCAGAGACCTCGCCGTCCGCGTCTTGTCCGAAGAGCACGGCGTGCTCGTGGTGGACCTGTTCGTCGACGTCGGCGACGCCATGGGCGCCAACTGCGTCGACACCGTGGCCGAGGCGGTCGCGCCCATCGTTCAGTCCATCGTCGGCGGGAGGATCGGCCTGCGAATCCTCTCGAACCTCCCGCTGCGCAGGCGCGTTCGCGCGGTTTGCCGCGTCGACGACAGCGCGATCGGCGGCCCCGAGGTCGCCGACGGAATCGCGCGCGCCTCGCGCTTCGCCGAGCTCGACGTCTTTCGCGCAGTCACCCACAACAAAGGCTTCATGAACGGCGTCGACGCCGCCGCCGTCGCGCTGGGCCAGGACTGGCGCTCGATCGAAGCCGGAGCGCACGCGTTCTGCGCGATCGACGGGCGGTACAAGCCCCTCTCGACGTGGAAGCGCGTCGAGCACGGGCTCGAAGGACGCTGCGACTTTCCGCTCGCCGTCGGATCCGTGGGCGGAAGCACGACCGCCAACGACGCGGTGCGCACTGCCTTCGAGCTCGTGAAGGTCGAGAGCGCAAGAGAGCTCGCGGGCGTGCTCGCCTGCGTCGGCCTCGCGTCGAACCTCGCGGCCCTGCGCGCGCTCGCGTCCGAGGGAATCCAAAAGGGTCACATGAAGCTTCACCACCGCAAGGTGGAGGCAGCCGCCCAACGCAGTCGCGAAGAAGTGCGCTCGGAGCCCCCGCGCGCTCGGGCGCCTCAGCCAGAAGAGCTCACCTCCAACGGGGCCGCCAGGACCGTGACCCAATGAGCAACGTAGACAACAGCGTGCGCATGGGCTCGGGCGCGATGTTCGATCGCATCGCCTCGCGCTACGACACCCTCAACCGCGTCATCTCGCTCGGGATCGACCAGAGGTGGCGTCGACGGACCGTCGAATCGTTGCAACTGACCTCGGGTCATCGTGTATTGGACCTGGCGACGGGCACCGGCGACCTGGCCGTCATGATCGCGAAGTCCCTTTCCACGGTCACCGTCGTCGGCTCGGATCCGAGCGAGGGAATGCTCGCGGTCGGCCGCGACAAAGTCCGCGCGCGCGCCCTCGAGGGACGCGTCGTGATGGAGGCCGGCGACGCTCAGGCGCTGCCGTACCCAGACGCGAGCTTCGACGCGCTCACCATGGCCTTCGGGATTCGCAACGTCCCTGATCGAGCCAAGGCGCTGCGCGAGATGGCGCGCGTCGTTCGGCCCGGCGGTCGCATCGCGATCCTCGAGCTCAGCGAGCCGCGCGGCGGCCTGATCGCGCCGCTCGCGCGCTTTCATGTGCACACCGTCGTGCCGGCGTTGGGCGCTCTTTTGTCCGGCGAAAGAGAGTATCGATACTTGCAAGAGTCGATCGCGAAGTTTCCCGCGCCCGAGTCCTTCGCGTCGCTCATGCGCGAGTCCGGACACGACGTGCTATCGATCGAACCGATGACGTTCGGCACGGTCTGCTTGTACGTCTCGACGCCGAGCGCAAAGGCCTGACAGGGCGTCGGGGCAGGCGCTCGACGCGGATCGATGACCGTCGGTCATCCTGACAATTCAAAGAGAATATAGCTCGTTATGGGTGGAGCCAACCTGCACATCGCCTGGTCGACGCTGTTCGCGCGAGCCCTCGCGTCGTCGGGCGTGCGGCGGCTCGTCGTCTCGCCCGGCTCGCGATCGACGCCGCTGGTGATCGGGCTCGCTCACGATCGAGCGATCGAGCTCTATTCGGTCATCGACGAGCGCAGCGCCGCGTTCGTTGCGCTCGGAATCGCTCGTCGCACGGGGGAGCCCGTCGGGCTGCTCTGCACGTCGGGCACCGCCGCGGCGCACTATCTCCCCGCGGTGATGGAGGCCTCGCTCGCGCGCGTTCCGCTCGTGGTGATCACCGCGGATCGACCGTGGGACGCGTACGACTGCGCCGCGCCGCAGACGGTCGATCAAGTGAAGCTCTACGGCGGTTATGTGCGGCACTACGCAGAGCTCGGCTTGCCCGACCCCGACGCGTTTGGCGCCGTGACGAGGGTCGCTGTTCAGGGCGTCGCACGAGCGCTCGGGCCGGACCCTGGGCCGGTTCACATCAACGCGCGCTTTCGAAAGCCGCTCGAGCCACAGCCGCCGGCCGCACCAGCGCCATGGCAGGACGCCTTGGATCGAGCGACGCGGTCGATTCCTGCGCTCGCCGCCCGCGAGGCGCCGACGGTGAGCGCGTCGGTGATTCGAGCCAGCGGAATTGCGACCCGCGAGCGCGTGATGCTCGCGTGCGGGCCGTCGATCGGGTCGCGGACCGACGAAGAGAAGCAGCGCTTTTTCGCGGCGTGCGAGAGCCTCGGCGTTCCGGTGCTCGCAGAGGCGACGAGCGGGCTTCGGTTCGCGGGCGCCAACGTGCTTCGCTCGATCGAGGCGATCGTGTCGAGCGCCGCGTGGCGGACCCAAGGGCCGACGACGGTGGTCGAGGTCGGCGCGCCGATGGTGTCCGCTGCCTACGCGCGATGGGCGCTCGGCGCGACGGCGCCGATCGAGCGCGTTGTCTTCACGCGCCACGGCTGGAACGACGCGTCGAACAACGGCACGCTCGCCATCGAAGAGGACCCCTTTCGCTGGGTCGAGGCGTGGGCGGAGCTCGAGCGCTCTCACGGAGTCCCCGAGGTTCGCGCGGAGCGCACGCGCTTCTCGGCGCGCTGGACCGCCGCCGATCAACGCGCGGCCGCCGTCGTCGAGCGCTCGCTCGAGCGATCCGAGCTCAGCGAAGGAGCGACCCTCGCGTCCGTCCGTCGTTCGCTGCCGCAGGGCGCCACGCTGATCGTCGCCAACAGCTCCGCGGTCCGAGACATCGACGTCTTCGCGCTCGACGTCGAGCCCGCCGTCGCCGTCGTGCACCAGCGCGGCGCGAGCGGGATCGACGGGCTCGTCGCGGGCGCCGTCGGATCGCGAATCGCCAGTCGTTCGCCAGTCGTCTTGATTCTTGGTGACGTGGCGATGTGGCACGACGTCGGCTCGCTCCAGCTCGCGCAGGACGTGAGCGAGCCGCTCGTCATCGTGGTCCTCCAGAACCGCGGCGGGAGGATCTTCGACCGCCTCCCGCTCGCCCACAACCAGGAGCTGCGCGCTGAGTACGAGCGGTATTTTCTGACGGATCGCGGGCGTTCGTTCGAGTCGGTGGTCCGAGGGTTCGGCCTCGCGTACGCGCGGGTCGACGCGCGCGCGCCGCTCGAGTCCGCGATGGCAGAGGCGCTCTCGCGCCGGGGCGCGACTGTTATCGAGAGCGACTGCGCGCCGGGCAACGCCGAGCGCTTCTCGGCCGTCGTGCGCGCCAGCGTCGCGGCGATCGACGGCGTGTAGTGTCGACGGTGTTCGAGCGGAGCGAGGCTTCGATGGACTGTCTGATGTTTCGAGAGCGCCCGAATCGAGACGGGACCCTGTGCGCGCTGCACGGGTTTCTCGGGGACGACACCGCGCTCGAGGCGGTGGTGGGCGAGGTCGAGCCCATGTTCGCGCGGGTCGAGCGGGT
Organism: Deltaproteobacteria bacterium Ga0077539; assembly: GCA_001465015.1. Taxonomy (GTDB): domain Bacteria; phylum Myxococcota_A; class Polyangia; order Polyangiales. Next base: position 12,837 of record LNEO01000327.1, read on the forward strand.
GGTGCTCCCGGGGCACGCGCGCGAGCCATGGAGGGACGAGTGGACCTTCGACGCGGTCGTCGCGCGGTTGATCGAGCGGCGCTCGGCCGTCGATCCCGCGGTGATCGTCGGTTATTCGATGGGGGCGCGCCTCGCGCTGGCGATGATCCTCCGCGCGCCCGAGCGCTTCTCGGGGGCTGTGCTCGTCGGCGTCGACCCAGGCATCGAAGACGCACCCCTCCGCGAATCGCGCTGCGCGTGGGAGCGCTCGATGGCCGATGCGCTCTTGCGCGACGGAACCGCAGCGTTCGCCGAGCGCTGGGCCGCGATGGACATCTTCGCCACGCAGCGGGGGCTGCCCGAGGCCGTCCGCTGTGCGCTCGACGCGCGCCGAAGCCAGCACGATCCGCGCGGCGTCGCGTGGGCCATGCGCGCGCTCGGCACTGGTTCGATGCCCTCGCAGTGGAGCGCGCTCGGCGCGCTCGCGGTGCCGACGGTGGTGGTCACGGGCGCGCTCGATACGAAATTTACTGCGATTGCAGGCAAGATGGCCGAAGCGAGCGCGCGGGTCACGCGGCGCGTCGTCGAGGGCGTCGGTCACGACGTCACCCTCGAGGCCCCTGAGTCCGTAGTCGATGCGCTGCGATGGGTGATCGCGAGGAGCCATGTCGATGCAAGCGAGTGAAGAGAGCGTCGGTCAGACCGTTCGCCGCGGGAGCTTCGCGGCCTACGTCCTCGGGGCGCGACCGAAGACCCTGCTCATCGCGGTCGCTCCGGTGATGGTGGGCGTGGCGTCGGCGATCGCCACCGTCGGCGCGAGCGGCGTGCGCTGGCTCGCCGCGCTCGCTGCGCTCCTCGGCGCGGTGTGGATCACCATCGGAACCAACTTCGCCAATGACGTCTTCGACTACGAGAAGGGCGCGGACACGACAGAGCGCCTCGGGCCGACGCGCGTGACGCAAGCCGGGTTGCTCGCGCCGGGGCAGGTTCGAGGAGCCATGATCTTCTCGTTCGCCGTGGCGATGCTGTGCGGGGTCTATCTCCTGGCGGTCGCGGGGTGGCCTGTCCTCGCGATCGGCCTGACCTCGATCGCAGCGGGCGTCGCGTACACGGGCGGCCCGTATCCGCTCGGGTACAACGGCCTCGGGGAGGTGTTCGTCTTCGTCTTCTTCGGCCTCGTCGCCGTGTGCGGAACGGTGTTCGTCTCGTCCGGGACGCTCTCGACGCTCCCTTGGATCACCGCGATTCCGAGCGGCGCGCTCGCCTCGTGCGTCCTGCTCGTCAACAACGTCCGCGACGTCGAGACCGACACGAAGGCCAACAAGCGAACGCTCGCCGTGCGCTTCGGTCGGTCGTTTGGCGTCGCCCTCTATCGACTGTGTCTCTTCGCGGCGTACGCCGCGCCCTTCGTCGCGTGGGGCCTCGGCGGCGCGTCGCTGTACGCCGCGCTGTTGCCGCTCGGGTCTGCGCCGCTCGCGTTGAAGCTCGCGCGCGCGCTCGGACAAGAGCGCGGGGCGATCCTCAACGCGCGGCTCGGACAAACGGCAGCGCTCTTGCTCTTGCACAGCGTGCTGTTCTCCGTTGGACTGGTGTGGCGGTGACGGCGCGCTGGCTCTCGAGGACGAGGATCGTTTTGCACCGCGGCGAGCTCTCTGCGGCCGTGGGAAATCGCGAGAACTCCTGGGTCGCGCGCGGCGCTGCGATCGTCGCGCTCGATGACGGCGAGCGGGTCGCGCTCGGCGAGGCGTCTCCGTTGCCAGGGTATTCTCCGGACACGCTGGATGCGTGCGTCGAGGCGCTGCGAGACATCCACCTCGCGCTCGGCCCGTTGAACGTCGCGAACTCGATCGAGGCCGCCGTGCGATCGATGGTGGCGCCGGTCGAAGAGCGACTTCGCGCGGTTCCCGCCGCGAGATACGCGCTCGAGACCGCTTTGTGGAGCTACGCGAAGCTCTGCGCGAAAGACGAAGCCACCTCCGCGGAGCGTCGGCTCGAGGCGTCCAATCGCGACGTGCTTCGCAGCGTGCTGCTGGGCGGTGGAGCGACGGAGCCAGAGTCCTGGGCTTCCCTCGCGCGAGCGCGCCTCGCGCACCTCGGCTCGGAGGTGGGGGCGTTCAAGGTGAAGGTCGGACGCAAGGACCTGCCGTTTGCCCGCGAGCTCGACGGGGTTCGCGCGCTGCGCGACGCGGTTTCGTCCGAGTGCGAGCTTCGCGTCGACTGCAACGGTGCGTGGTCCGTCGACGAGGCGCGAGCGAACATCGCCCTGCTCGCCGACGCCGGCGCGAGCTCGATCGAAGAGCCATGCCGAGGCGACGCGCTTCTGTCGCTCGGAGCGCAGCCCATTCCGTGGCTGGCAGACGAATCTCTGCTCGTACCGGCGTTTGCTCAGCGCGTGCTCGACGCGCCGGGGTGCGGCGGACTGGTGCTCAAACCGACCCTGCTCGGCGGGCTCTTCGCGTGCGTCGACCTGATGCGCGCCGCGTCGGAGCGAGGGATTCGCTGCGCGCTCTCCCACATGTTCGAGGGGCCGATCGCGCTCAAGTCCATGCGCGAATTGGCGTCGCTCTCGCCGCTTCTGCCGCTTCCGTCCTCCCTCGGGTGGCACGAGGGGCTGGATGCGTGGCCCAGACGCGCGCGCCGCTCGAGCTTCGACCTCGAGGCGAGCCATCTTCCGTGGGTTTTCTACGCGATTTCCGCGGAAGAATGGGGCCTCGCCCTCGAGCCGTAGCGTCGTCGGGTCGGGCGAGGGCGAACGGGCGGGGGATTTGGAGTGTTTGCGCCGGATCGGCGTATACTTCCGCCGAATGATCGGCCGTCGATCGAGCCCTCGTCCCAGCGCATCCCTGGTTGCCGCGTTCGCGTGCGGCCTGGCGTTGGCTGCGCTCGGCACGGACGCGCACGGTCAAGGGCGCAACCGCGGCCGATTTCAGAGGCTCGTTCAGCAGGCGGCTGAGGCGTACAACCGCAGCGAGCCCGACGTCGCGATCAACCTCCTCGAGCAGGCGTATACGCTCAACCCGAACCCGCTGTTGCTCTACAACATCGGGCGCGCGCACGAGCTGGCTTCGCGGCCCGAAAGGGCGCTCGAGTACTACTCGCGGTTTCTGGCAGAGCACCCCGAAGAGTCGCAGGCGCAGCTCGGACGCGAAGCTCGCGCGAGCGTCCAGGCGCAACTCGACGCGCGAAATCGCGCCGCCAATCCCAATCCACAGCCGGGACCCACGGTGACGAACAGCGCCGTCACCACCAACGCGCCGCGGATTCGTTGGGTCGATCAGCCCAGGAGATTCACTGGCGGACACGCGACGCTGGTGATTTCGGGCGCGCTGCTCGCGGTGGCGGGCGGAGTGTTCGGCGGCCTCGCGCTCGCGCAGAGCGGGGGCTTCGCAGGCACCGCCGATCCTGCGCAACGGGCGGGCTTTCAAGATCGCGGCAACGCCTTCGCCTGGAGCTCCAACATCGGGATCGGCGTCGGCGTCGCGCTCGCGGCCTCGGGCTTGATCTGGTTCGGAGCGCAGCCCACGAGGATCGCCGTCGAAGAGCGCGCCGCCGGGGCCGGAGCTGCGCAGTGAACACCGCGAGCCACCCGTCCTTGCGCAATCCGCCGGAGCTCCCCGTGCTCGGGTCCGATCGCTTCGAGATCCTCGAGCAGATCGGCGCCGGTGGAATGGGGACGGTCTACAAAGCCGTTCAGAAGTCCGTCGGTCGCCTGGTCGCCGTGAAGGTGCTGTCGAGCGAATACGCTGCTAACGCCGCGGGCGTCGCGCGCTTCGTGCGCGAGGCGACCGTGGTCTCGCGCCTCGTGCACCCGAACATCGTCTCGATGATCGAGTTCGGTCGAGACCCCGACGGCAACCTTCTTCTGGTGATGGAGCTGCTCGAGGGGGAGCCGCTTCGGCAGACCGTGCGGCGCGAGCGTCGATTGCCTGCGTGGCGCGCGGTGCAGATCGCGATGCAAGTGCTCGCCGCGCTGCGCATCGCGCACGGCGCGGGCGTCGTTCATCGCGACCTCAAGCCCGAGAACATCTTCATCACCAACGTCGACGGCGCCGACCACGCGAAGGTGCTCGATTTCGGCGTGGCGAAGATGCTCTCTCACGAGGTCGGCCACGAGACCACCGCGGGTTCGCTCGTCGGAACGCTCAAGTACATGGCCCCCGAGCAGATCGCCGGCGATCCGCCAGACGCTCGCGTGGATCTGTATGCGCTCGGAGTGCTGCTCTACGAGATGCTCGGCGGAGCGCTCCCGTACGAGCAAAAAGAGCGCGTGGCGCTCTTGCGCTCGATCTTGAACGACCCGCCCGTGCCGCTCTCGCAGCGGGTGCCGGAGATCCCTCACGCGCTCGCAGAGCTGGTCATGCGCGCGATCTCCAAGCTCACGATCGACCGCTTTCAGACCGCAGAAGAGTTTCGCGCGGCGCTCGCGCCGTTCGCGATGGCTGGCCCCGACGCGAGGCCCCCTGCTTTTCCCATCACGCAGGAGATTCGGCTTCCGCCGAAGGCGCCGTCCACCGATCGCGAGAACAACACTCGCGCCTCGACGCCCAACGCGATCTCCGCGCGCCAGAGCTACCCGAACATCGACAACTCCGGCGCGAAGATCCTCGCCGCGCCGCCGCCCAATCCGTCGGGCATCAGCTCCGGTGGCTTTCAGGTGTCCGAAAACATCGCGCCCAGCGCGATCGTGAGCCTGCCTGCATACAACGCTGGCGCGGACTCGAACTACACCACGGGCGCAGGGCTCAGCGCGGCGACGCACCGTTCGCAGGTGGTCTCGCCCAAGCGCTCCAAGGGTGTGTTCGTGATCGGAGCCGTCGTGATCGCAGCGATCGCAGCGAGCGCGGGGGTCGTGATCGCCCGAGGCGCTGCGCACAACAACACCACGACGTCCGACCGTCCTGGATCGACCAACAACGCCGGGGGCAGCTCGACCGTCATGGTCACGGTGCGCACAACGCCGGCGGGCGCCTCGCTCCATGACACATCGAGCGGCGAAGCGCTCTGCGCGCGAACTCCGTGCATGGTTCCCGTGCGCGCTGGCGGGACGCGACACGTTCGCGCTGCGCTCGGCAACGCGGCGATGGAGGTCGTGCTCGACACGACGTCCGGGCCGATCGACGTGCCGCTCGGCGCAGTGGGACCCGAGCTGGTCCCCACGCAAATGCTCGACGCTGGCTTGTCTGCGTCCTCAACCGACGCTGGCGTACGTCGCCCGAACAACACGCGTCCGATCCGTCGTCCGACCAACAACGGCAGCAACGGATCGAACAACAGCTCTGGCGGCCTGATTCCCATGTTCGGTGTCAGGCCTGGGCAGTGAACGCGCGGCTGTTGACGTTGGTGGCGTTGGTCGCGGGCGCGTCGCTCGTACCCGTGCGCGCGCAAGCGCAGGACGCTGGAGTCCGCGACGCGAGCGCCTCGAGCGCCGCGGCCAGCACGGCCAACACGCAGCGCGACGCGGTCGTGTGGCCGCTTCGTCTGCCAGGGCTCGACGCGACCATCAACGATCCGCGCGACGGGCGCGCGTGGGCTGTCACCACGAGGATCAACGCGACGAGCGTGACTGTGGTCGCGTCCGTGCAGAACGGGCAGCTCGCGCTCTTGTTCGAGCAGCGTCGCACCGGACCATCCACCTGCGCCGCGACCCTCGTCGCCGAAGCGCGCACGCAGCAAGCGGTCTACACGCTGCGGGCGGAGTCTGCGCTCGCGCTGCGAGGACCGGGCTTCGACCCGGAGGCCGCGTTTCAGCTCCGCGCGGGCGGCTTCGATCTCGAGTACGGGTGCGTCGAGGCGAACGGCCGTCCTTGGCTCGTCACGGCGATGGCCAACTCGCGTACGGGCTTCACGCTCGCGGACGCTTCCGCGATGAACGGACGCCTCGCCGAAGCGCTCCGCGGCCGGGGCGCTCGCGGCGACGGAACGGTTCGCCTCGAGACGAGCGGCCTCGACCTCGGCGCGGTCGACATCGAAGGGCCGTGGCTGTTCAGCGGGGACGCTGTGGGGTTTCCGCTCGCGGGTGACGTGGTGAGCTCGCGCGCGGGCGATCGCGGTGGAGTGACGCTCACCGTCGCGATGCGCGCGGGCCGTTGTATCGAGGCGTGGGACGCGCTGCGCACGTGGCTGACCAGCGAAGGGCAGCGCTTGGATCGGCCGGCGTACGTTCCCAACGGCTACGGACCGAGGATTCGTCGTGTTCCGAGCGGCGAGCGCGTGCGCGAGGTGTACTGCGCGCAGCCGACGCCCGAGCGATCGCTCATCGTGTCGGCGGTGTTTGCGCAAGACGACGCGGACGCGACCGCGCGCACGAGCGCGATGCTCGATCGGCTGCTTCGCGCGGCGACGCCAGCGAGGCTCTCGTCTCCGACGCAGCCTCGGCGCGCGCAGCCAACCTCGAGCAACTAGCGCGGCACCACCGCGTCGAAGCGCGCAGTGAAGCCGTCGCGTCGATGGATCAGCGAGACCGCGCGTTCGCGTCGATACCAGGGGTCGTTGGCGTTGTACGGGTCACCCTCGAAGTAGATCTGCGTCGTGAGCACGCCGCGCGGGCCGTGAATCTTGCAGTGGATGTGCGCTGGCCGATACGTCGCGCCGTTGAGGTACCGGCCCGGAACGATGGTTCGCAACGAGAACCGTCCCCGCGCGTCCGTCTCGATCGTCGCGCGCAGCCGCGAGCCCGCGGAGTCGTAGCGACCACGGGCGTCGCACTGCCACAGCTCGACCCGCGCGTTCGCGAGCGCGACGCACCGCGAGTCTCGGATGGTGGCTTCGAGCTCGAGCGGGGTGCCCGAGACCCCTGGCTCGATGAGCGACGTTCGCCTCGGCGCGTTGGGCAAGAAGTAAGGGCCTTCGATGTCTTCGCCGGTCGTCACGCAGCGGGGCGCTTCGGCGAGGGCGAGGGCGCGCGCCGGCGCGAGCGCCGAGAGCGCTGCGAGCCGCGCGAGAAACGTTCGGCGGGCGACGGTGTCGTTCTTCATGGGGTCCTCCGGGGTCATTCTCGATATCGAGAACGAAGGCTCGAAGAGAGCGGCGCACGAATTCGACGGAGTCTGTCCCCAGGGCAGCCCCCGAATGAATTCAGCGAGTCTGCGGCGACCGCCCCGGAGTTCGAGCCTCATCGTGACCCCAATTGTGCCTGGGAAAATCCAGGGAGCACGCGCTGGGCGCAGAGCCGCGAGTCTGCCCCCCACCTGAGCAGAACGACGGTTGCCACCGAGCCGCGAGGCGGCCCCCACCCGCGCTGCCGCGCGCCCCGAGTGAGCAGAACGACGGTTGCCACCGAGCCGCGGGGCGGCCCCCACCCGCGCTGCCGCGCGCCCCGCCCCCGCCTGAGACGGCAGGGGCGGCGGCTTGGTGTTGTTGAATCGTGGGAATTGTCTGACAGGTTGATTCTGTGGTCCCTTGTTCTGCAAGGGCCTCAGGGGGCTCGATGACTGTGCCGCCATGCTCGATCGAGCATCGCTTCGCCCCTGCAGAGCAAGGGCCATCACGATAAACGCACGCTGCATTCGTCAGCATTTT
>LNEO01000328.1 GCA_001465015.1 Deltaproteobacteria bacterium Ga0077539
GCGGGTGGGGGCTTCAGCACTGCGCCAAACGTCGTTTCGTCGCTCGATGTACTACTCTGACTCTCTGTTTCTGCCGTGAAGTTTTCGGCGCCTATGGGCCCACCCACTCCGGGGGACGCGACGGCAGATCGCGGCGACACGGGGCTCCGTCCCGACGTGCAGACGCCGGACGTGCAGCGTCCAGACGTCCCTGATCCCGACGTGCAGACGTTGGATGTTCCAGACCCCGACGTGCAGACGCCGGACGTGATGGATCCGGACGTCCAGATGCCGGACGTGACGGAACCCGATGTGCCGACGCCGTGCCCGATGGGCCAGACCTCGTGCGGCACGATGTGCGTCGACCTCAACACCAGCGCGACCAACTGTGGGACCTGCGGCCGCTCTTGCGGACCAGGCCAGACCTGCAGCGCCGGCACGTGCATGGGCATGGTCATGTGCGGCATGGGCGAGACGGCCTGCGGCATGGCGTGCGCCAACCTGCAGTCGGACCCGATGAACTGCGGATCGTGCGGCGGCGCGTGTATGGCCGGCGAGGTCTGCACGATGGGCCGCTGCGGCCCGCCGCGCATGATGTGCCCGATGGGACAGACGGACTGTACGCCGACGGCCGCAGCGCCGACGTGCGTCGACACGCAGACGAGCAACATGAATTGTGGTGCCTGTGGCACCGTCTGCATGGCCGGCACCACGTGCGTGGCCGGCGCCTGTACGTGCGCGATGGGCACGACGCTCTGCGGTCGAACCTGCGTCAACACGCAGACCGACGGGACCAACTGCGGCGGCTGCGGGACGGTCTGCCCGATGGGTCAGACCTGCAACATGGGCACCTGCGGCTGCCCGATGGGTCAGACGCTGTGCGGCGGCGTCTGCGTCAACACGCAGACCGATAACGGCAACTGCGGGACCTGCGGCACGGCCTGCGGCGGCGGGCGCACCTGCGTCGCCGGCGCCTGCGCCTGCCCGATGGGACAGATGGCCTGCGGAATGCCGGGCACCTGCACCAACACGCAGACGGACAACGCCAACTGCGGGATGTGCGGTCGCGCGTGCGCAGCGGGACAGACCTGCACCGCTGGCGCCTGCGCCTGCCCGATGGGCACGACGCTCTGCGGGATGGGCATGGCCGCTTCGTGCGTCAACACGCAGACGAGCAGCACCAACTGCGGCGCGTGCGGCATGGTCTGCCCGATGGGCACCGCGTGCACCGCCGGTCGCTGCATGGGCACGCCGCCGGCCAACGACACGCGCGCTGGCGCGACGGTGATCAACCTCGCGATGCCCGCGCAGACGCTGGCAGCCAACACCACCTCGGCCACCAACAACACTCGCGGCGCCTGCGCGTGCGCCTCGGGCAACGACGTGTTCTTCACGTTCACGCTGACGCAGCCCGAGATCGTGATGGCGGACACGTTTGGCACGGCGTTCGACACGTCGCTGTTCATCCAGGACGCGGCGGGCACCAACGTCGCTGCGACCGCTGGATTCCCAACGTGCAACGACGACCACGCGGCAGCAGGCTTCTGCAACGTGATGGGCGGCGCACTGCAGTCGCAGATCGTGGCGAGGCTCAACCTGGGGATGTACTTCCTCGTGCTGTCCGGCTGCGGCGCAGGCATGGCGAACATTCGCTTCCAGCACCTCGCGGCAGGCAATGGAACGTCCACGCGCATCACTCCGGACGCCACCACGCGCTCCGCGATGAGCACCACGGCAGGCACAGGAACGGCCTCGGGCGCTTGCTGCTCGACGGGCGCTGACAACTCGCTCTTCTGGGTGACCTGCCCCGGCACCGCCGCGGCCTCGTTGCACGCCAACACGTGCAGCACGATGACCGGCGCGACGACCGCGGCGTACAACGTGTCGCTCTCGCAGCAGAGCACGCTGCGCGGCACGCCCGTGTGCAACGACAACATCAACGGCGTCTGCGGCACCGGCTCGAGCGTGGTCGCGGCGATCCCTGCGACCGCGGCGAACCAGACCAGCCTCAACGCCATCGTGGTCGACGGCTGCGCGGCCTCTGGCGCGGCGACGGTGAACTTCACCCTCGCCCCGGACTGCGCGGCGCCCACGAGCCGCTGCAACGCGGCGTGCGTGAACCTGCAAACGGACGCGAACAACTGCGGCGCGTGCTCGCTGCGCTGCGCCGCGGGCAACCGCTGCATCGCCGGCGCGTGCGTCGCTCCGCCCGCCAACGATCTGCCGACCGCTCCCACGGTCATCAACATGACCGTCCCGCAGACCATCGTCACCGGGCTCGATGTCCGCGCGGCGAACAACAACACCGCGGGCTCGTGCGGCTGCACCTCGGGCCAGGACGTGTTCTATCAGTTCACGATCGCCGCGGGTCAGTCCGAGATCATCTACGCGGACACGCTCGGGTCGAACTTCGACACGTCGCTGTTCGTCCAGACCGCGGCCGGCGCCAACATCACCGCGACCAACCTTCCGGCCAACGGCGTTGCGTGCAACGACGATGGCGGTCTCGCGGGTTGTGGCACCGGGCTCCAGTCGCAGATCATGCTGCGTCTCGACGCTGGAACCTACCGCCTCGTGCTCTCGGGCTGCGGAACTGGCACCGCCAACCTGCGCTTTCAACACGCGCCGGTGGGCGGGGACGTGAGCGCCACAGGGCTTCGCTTCCTCAACGCGGGAGCGTCGACGCCCGGCGGCATCGTCGCCGCGGCCCCTGCGGGTCGCGTCAACCTCGGCTGCGGCGCGGGCGGCCAAGAGCACACGTTCTATTGGTACCGCTGCGCCAGCGCCACCATGGCCAGCCCCTTCACTGCGACGACGTGCGGACGCGCGATGTGGGACACCTCGCTCGTCCAATACAGCCCAGGGCGCGCAGCGCCCGGGCCAATGGTGTGCAACGACGACGCGTGCGCTACCCAGTCGTCGATGACCTCAACGATCCCCGCCGGACCGGGTCTGCACATGTTCTACGTCGACACGTTTACCGCCCGCACGCCGGGCGCGTACACCGTGTCGATCAGCCGACCGTGACGGGGCGAGCGCGCCTGCCTCGGCGTAGGTAGGCCCGTGACGAATCAGAGGGGGGCTCTGCAGCGCGATCGCACGGTTGGTGCGGTAGGTGCGGTAGCGTTGCGCGGTGCTCGTCTACCGCGTAATCCAGAGCTCTCTGCGCTTGGTCCTCTCGGTGTTCTACCGGCAGGTTGAAATCGTGGGTCTCGAGCACGTCCCCGACGAGGGCGAAGGACCGGTGATCTTCGCGGGAAACCACCCCAACTCGCTGCTCGACCCGGCGCTCATCACGACCTCGTGCGGCAGGATCGTGCACTTCGCCGCGAAGGACGTGCTCTTCAAGAGCCGACCGCTCAGGGTCGTGCTCGACGCCATGGGCGCTGTGCCCATCGCGCGCCGCGCGGACCACGGCGGGACGTCCATCGACAACAGCGAGGCGTTCGACGGGCTCTTTCGCGTGCTCGGCCAGGGGCGCGCGATGGGGATCTTTCCCGAGGGGCTCTCGCATGACGAGGCGCAGCTCGCGCGCTTGAAAACAGGGGCCGCTCGCATCGCCCTCGGCGCCTTCGAGAAGCACCCCGAGCAGCCGATCAAGATCGTCCCGTGCGGGCTCAACTACATGAACCGCAAGCGGTTTCGCAGCCGCGTGCTCGTGCAGTTCGGTCCGCCCATCGTCGTCGATCAAGAGCGCCTCGCGCGGTGGAAGAGCGACGATCGCGAAGAGGTCCGCGCGCTCACGAGCGAGCTCGAGACCGCGATGCGAGCGCTCACCATCAACGCGTCGGACTGGGACACCCTGCGCGTGATCGACGGCGTGCGACGGCTCTATCAGCCGCCCAACATCACCCTCGAAGAGCGCGTCGAGCTGTCGCGGAGGTTCACCGAAGCGTACAAGACCCTCTCGCACCGAGAGGACGTGAGCGCGCTCTTGTTGCGCGTGCGCGCGTACCTCGATCGACTCGCTGCCTCGGGGCTGAGCGATCGCGACCTGCGCCGCGCGGTGTCTGCGCGAGAGGCGCTCGGGCGGTTCTTTCGGCACTCGGTGTTCACGTTCGTGTGGCTCCCGCTCGCGGCTCCAGGTCTCACGCTGTTTCTGCCCGCAGGGCTCGCGATTCGCCTGCTCGCTCCGGTCTTCGCCCCGCGACGCGACGTGATCGGAACGACCAAGTTCGTCCTCGGGCTGCTGGCGCTCGTCGCGATGTTCGCGGCGGTTCCGTTCGCCGCGACGTGGCGCTGGGGCGCTGGCGCTGGCGCGCTCTCAGTGCTCGCTCTGCTCGTCTCGGGCTACGCGAGCCTGCAGGTCCTCGCGCGCACCAGCGCGCTCAAATCCGTGGGCGTCACCTTCGGACGACTGCTGTTTCTCAGACAAGAGCTCGAGGCCCTCCGCGAAGAACGGAGCGGACTCGAAGCAGCGGTGATCGACGCTGTCGGTCGACTGCGGCCCGCGGAGATGACCCCGCTGTTTCCCGAACGCGCCGGCCAGGGACGGACGAAGGACGAGCCGAAGTGAGCGGCCGAGACGATCGCGACGCGCCCACTGTCGTCGTCTTGCACGGCCTCGCGCGCACGCACCACTCGATGCGGTCGATGGTCACGGCCCTCGAGCGCGGCGGGTTTCGCACGTGGAGCAAGAGCTATCCATCGCGCACGGCAGACGTCGAATCGCTAGCGAAATTACTAGCAGAACGCATCGCAAAGGAGTGCTCCGGCGAGCTCATGGCCGTCACCCACTCGCTCGGAGGAATCGTGTGGAGACACATGGCTCACCTGCTCCCGTGGCGCCGAGCGGTGCTGGTCGCCCCGCCCAACCGCGGGAGTCTGGTGGCCAAGACGCTCCGTGATCGCGCAGCGTTTCGTTGGATCTATGGCCCCGCGGGCTTCGAGCTCGGCGAGGGAGAGCGCTGGCCGCTGCCGACGACGCCCTTCGCCGTGATCGCGGGCTCTCGCTCGCTCGCGCTCTCCAACCCGACGAGCTGGCTCACGCGCGGCGCGAGGCTCTTCGATCCCGACGATCCCAGCGATGGAACGGTCCTCGTCCGCGAGACGGTCCTGCCCTCGATGACCGCGTTTGCGACGGTGGACGAATGCCACACTCGCATCATGAACCACCCGGACACACAACGACTCGCCCTCTCGTTTCTTCGGGCCGAGACGTTCGACAGCGATTCGAGCCGGTAATCGTCGCCGCGACGCGGTATCATGCTGGCCATGCGTATCGCTTCGCTCTTGTGCACCGCGCTCGTGTTCGCCGCTGGCTGTACGACAGTTCCCACCAAAGATCGCGACGGAGCGACGGACACCGGAGTGTCTCTCGATAGCGTTGTCGACGACCGCGCCGCTCCGCCCGAGGACGGCCCTCGAGGCGATCGCGAAGACACCGGGACGACGATCGTCGACAGCGGCGTCGACCCTGGCGACAGCAGCACGATCGACACGGGCGTGCCCGCGGATACAGGCATCCGCGACACAGGCGTCGTAACCGACACCAGCGTCGTCACGGATACGGGCGTCGTCACCGACACGGGCGTCGTCACGGACACGGGCGTGTGCCCGGCTGGCCAGACTCGCTGCGGAGCCTTGTGCGTCGACACGCAGACCTCTCGCGAGCACTGCGGACGGTGCGGAATCCTGTGCTCGAGCGGCGCCAATCAAACCGCGACGTGCAGCAGCGGCGCGTGCACGAACAGCTGCATCGCGGGCTTCGCGGACTGCGATCGCGTCGCCTCCAACGGATGCGAGGCGCCTCTCTCGAGCACCGCCAACTGCGGCCGCTGCGGCAACGGGTGCTCTGGCGGAACGCCCATGTGCAACGCGAGCACAGGGATGTGCGTGAGCGGCTGCACTGCGCCTGCCGTCCTCTGCAGCGGGAGCTGCGTCGACACGATGACCAGCGTCAGTCACTGCGGCGGTTGCGGCCGCGCGTGCTCGATCCCGAACGCGTCCGCTCGCTGCGCCGCGGGCGCCTGTCAGATCGATCGGTGCAACCCAGGCTTCGCGGACTGCGATGGCATGGCGAGCAACGGCTGCGAGGTCAACCTCACGAACAACCCAAGCAATTGCGGGATGTGCGGGACGCGATGCTCGCTCGCCAACGCCACCGCTGGGTGCGCCGCGAGCACGTGCGTCATTGTTTCGTGCAACCCCGGCTTCAGCAACTGCGACAGCATGAACGCGAACGGCTGCGAGGCCGACGTCGTGCGCAGCACGACGAACTGCGGCCGCTGCGGGACCAACTGCGGGACCAACGGCGCGTGCATCGCCGGTACCCCGATGTCGACGTGCGTCTCGTGCGCGCAGACCTCGTGCGGGACGTTCTGCGCCAACACCAGCACGGACACAGCGAACTGCGGCGCGTGCGGCTATCGCTGCCCGACGTCCCTCGCGGGTCCCGCTACCTGTGCGGGAGGCCGTTGCTACGTCGGTGTGGCGTGCGATCCCAAGCTCGGCGACTGCGACCGCAACCCGGGCAACGGGTACGAGATCAACACGGACTCGAGCAGCACCAACTGTGGCACCTGCGGCAACTCCTGCGCCTTGGGAACCCGCTGCTGCAACGGGGTGTGTCGTTCGACAATACAGACCTGCCTTCCGTGCCTGTGACCGAACGGCTCAGCGCGCGACGGTAAACGCGACGGGGGCGCCGACGATCACCGCGCCGCGAAAGCGCACGGTGTAGCGGCCGGGGCGCAGCGGCGGGTCGAAGACGTTGAGTCGAAAGGTGCGCTGCACGGTCTGTCCGGGGGCGATCGTCATCGTGGCTCCCGTAGGGACCGGCGGCGAAACCGTCGGCATCGCTCGCGCCTGCGCGTCGCGCACCTCGAGCATCAGCGTGGTAGAGGAGAGCACTTCTGCGGGGAAAATCGCAGGGTCTCTCGTCGCATTGCGCAGCGTCACGGACACGGTCACGTCCTCGCCCCGCGCGTTGCGCGGCGCGCTCACGCGGAGCGAACCCGTGAGTCGAGGCATTCCCTGCCCGTGCGCGCTCGGCGCGTCAGCGGTCGACAGCGCGACACCGACATAGAGCGACAGCGTGAGGATTGCTCGTCGCGGGTGGGTCGAAGTGATGTTCATCGCGAAGCTCGGTCGGTGACGATACGGGGCGGTCTGCCTTCGTACCACCACTCACAACGCGATAATCTCGAATGGCATGCAAGAACTTCAACCAACTCGTGCCTGGTCACGCGCCGCGGGCTCTCTGCTCGCGCTCGCGATCGCCTCCTGTGAGCGACCCGAGGCCGCGCTGCTCGCGAGCGCCTCGACCCTCGCCCACACCGACGAACCGACGGGCCGAGTGCTCGGTCGACTCGGCGATCGACAGCTCGTCATCGGGCGCGTCGTCTACCGAGGCCCCGCGGGGAGCGACGCTCCCGAGCGCGTCGAAATCGCCTGGCGATTCGCTGACGGAACGACACGCCCGATCGACGTCGGGGCGCCCGTGCTCACGGCCGCCGTCTGGCGAGGCAGCGTCGTCGCGATCACGCCTGGCGAGTCGCTCGCGAGGCTCGGGGCCGATGGGCGTCGGGACGAAGTCGATCACGACGTGATTGGAGAGCTCGCGGTCTCGCTCGACGGCCAGGCGCTCGCGTACGCGCGCTCGACAGGAAACGAGGGAGAGCTCGTCGTGCGTCGCGAAGACGGAAGCTCGTTTGCGACGACGGTAGCCCGCGGATTCTCGAGCGTCGGGACCTTGCGATTCTCCGAGGACGGAGCGCTCTTGTGCTTCGTCGGCGCGCGCAACGGAGGGGTGATGGGCGTGCACGTCGCGCGATCGACGAGCGACGAGTCGCTGCGGTGCGTGACGAACTGCACGCTGCGAACGGGCGAAGACTGGCAGGGCGCGTTCGTCGAGGTCCCGGCGAACGCTGCGTCGCTGCGCTGCGGCGCGAGCGAGGTCTCGTGGACGACCCGCGACGGGCGACACATCGCGGTCGCGCTGGGAGGTGCCTCGTGAGCCGCGCGCGCATATTCGCGGGGCTCACGGTGGTGGCCGCGGCCTTCGCGCCGAGCGCTGCGTGGGCGCAGCTCGCGAGGCGCTCGGTCGAGTGCTCGGGCTGCATCGGCAACTACTACTACTTCGATCAAAACTCCGCCTCCGGCGCGCATCGCGACTGGAACTGCGGATCGAGCAGCTACGACGGCCACCGCGGCTCGGACTGGTCGCTCAGCGGCGGGCTCGGCGCCATCGACGCAGGCAACAACATCGTGGCCGTCGCTGCCGGTACGGTCGTGACCACCAACGACGGCGCGTTCGATCGTTGCACCTCGTGTCCCTCGAGCGGAACGTGCGGGACGAGCGTCGGCTTCGGCTACGGCAACTACGTCCGCGTCGACCACGGGACGCGCAGCGTGATCTACGCGCACATGCGCACCGGGAGCGTCCGCGTCCGCGTGGGCGATCGCGTGACGTGCGGGCAAACGTTGGGGCAGATCGCGAGCTCGGGCTGCTCGACGGGCGCGCACTTGCACACAGAGTTTCGCGCCGTGGGCGGGACGAGCACGACCGCGTACGACCCGTATACGGGCATGTGTTCGTCGCGCGCGAGCGTGTGGACCATGCAGAACGCGTATCGAACGCTGCCTGGCCCGACGTGCGACGGAGGCGTCGTGCCGCCCACCTGTCCGATGGGCACCTTCGCGATCTGGACGTGCAACGCCGCGCGCACCGAGCGCACCCGCTGCATCAACGGAATGGTGATGACCGAGCCCTGCCCTGCGGGCTGCATGGTCCGCCCCACGGGCACCGACGACGTGTGCAACACGCCAATGTCCATGTGCTCAGCAGGCGTGACCGCCGAGTGGGCCTGCAACAGCGCGCGCACCGCGAGGGTCCGCTGCAACGCAGGCCGCGACGAGACGCAAGCTTGCTCCTTCGGCTGCACGGTCAACGCCGGCGAAGACACGTGCAACGCCCCGCCGATGTGCCCCGCGGGTGTGACTGCTGAGTGGACGTGCACGACCGACGGATCGATGCGAAGGCGCTGTGTCATGGGCGCCGTGCAGAGCGATCCGTGCACCAACGGCTGCGAGATGCGCGCGGGCGACGACGTGTGCCGCGCGGGACAGCCCACGGATTCGGGCGTCGGACCGGCGCCGGACGTCACGGAGTCGGACACAGGCGTGCCGATTCCCGCGCAGGACGCGAGCGTGACGGACGGCGAGGCTCCGCAGCCCTTCGACTCGGGCACGACTACGCGCGACAGCGGCGTTGCGGACGCGCGGCGGCCCGACGCGGGGTCGGGCCCCGGGAGCGTCGATGGCGGCTGCGGCTGCCGCGTCGAGTCGAGCACACGAATTCAATCGCGCGCCGACGCGAGGGCGCTCGTGCTGCTCGGCGCCGCTGCGACGCTGGTCGCGCGCCGACGGCGCCGAGCGACGCGGCGCTGATCGGTCGGCCGGTCGATCGCTAGCGAAAGACCGCGCCGTTTATCCCCCCGTTCGAATCACGGCCTGTTGACGGCGAGGTTGAACGGCCCCGGAACGCGGTCCGGAGACACAGGCGGAGGCACCTGGCTGCGCACGATCACCGCGTGCAACCCGGCCCCGCCCGCGAGCGGAACGGTGATGCGGCTCTGGCGTCCCGTGCCACAACCGGTCGTGTCGTCGTTGCACACGTTGGCTGCGGCGGTGTTTCCGTTGCGAAGCTCGACGACCGAGTCGAAGCCCGTGCCGCCGCAGGTGTTCGCTTGGAACGTTCCGCCCGGCGTGGTCGGGCAGCTCATCCACGCGTAGTAGCGCGTCGGCGAGGCCGCTCCGCCGCAGATGCCCATGAAGTTGGGGGCGCCTACGGTGGTTCCGGCGATGCTGCTCGCGCCTTGCGCGACCGTGCCCGCTGGATCGCCAGCAGGCGCGGCGAAGTGCTGCAGGCGCAGGGTGAAGTTGCCGCCCGGCGCAGCGCTCTCGACGTGGATCGTGTAGGTCCCTGCGTTGAGCACCGCGAAGCCTTGCGAGGCGCCCATCGCGCCGGTGCACGCGCTGTTGTCGTTGCATCCAAACGCGGCGCCGCCGCAGGCGAAGCCCGCGTTGAAGCCCACCGTCGTGTCCACTGCGCTGCCGAAGGTGTCGAAGTACACCGCCTCGCGCTGAGCGATCGTGAAGCGGTAGAAGACGTCTCCGCCCGCGCCGCAGGAGTTGGCGCTGTTGAGCGCGCCGAGCGTCGATCCGGTGACCGTGGTCACTGTTCCCGACGCGCCGAGGGTGACCGGCACCGCGTTGAGGCACAGGTCGTTGGCGGGCGGCGAGCACACGCCCATCGAGCACGTCGCGCCCGCCGTGCACACGCGGCCGCAGGCGCCGCAGTTGGCAGCGTCGTTACGTGTGTCGCGGCAGACCGTGCCGCACTGGGTGAAGCCCGTCGCGCACGCGCCGATCGAGAGCGTGCCCGCGGTGAGGCCCGAGGCGCCCGCGCGGCCGTCGACGATGAACGTGTGCAGTCCAGCGCCGGCAGGGAGCGTTCCCTGCATCGAGCTCTGCGCGCCGCACGCGTCGTCGTTGCACACTTCGAAGCCAGGCATACGGGCGGCGCTGTACTGTCCGATCGCGGTGTTGACCGTGGTCAGTCCGCAGCTCGTCCCGTGAAACGTCGTTGCAGTGAAGCTCGGGCAGGTGGCCCAGTATCCCGAGAGTTCTGGGCCGCTTCCGCCGCAGCCCGTGACGAAGCCGCTCGCGCCCGTGGTCGTCCCCGAGAGCGTCTGCATGCCCGTTCCGTTCATTCGAACGACCGAGCCGAGACCGATCGGGATGTGCTGGAAGCGAATCGGCACCGCGCCCGCCGTCGGCGTGTTGCAGCCGGCGAGCACGAGGAAGTACGTGCCGGGGTCGAGCACCGCGCTCACCTGGCTCTGCGAGCCCATGCACGCGTCGTCGCTGCAGGTCACAGAGCCAGTGCCCGCGACGCCAGCGCTGTTGTTGCCCATCGCGTCCTGGATGAACAACGTCGTGTTCACCATCGAGCCGAACGTATCGGCGTACACGGCCTCGCGGCGCGTGAGCACGAAGCGATAGAACACATCAGGACGGCTCGCAGCCGGGCCGCACATCGCGCCGCAGGTGCTGTTGGTGGCGTTCGTGGCGCCGCGCAGCGTGCTGGCGATCGTTTGATTGAAGTTCGTCCCGGTGATCGTGATGGGCGTCGCGGTCGCGCGGTTGTCGTTGGCAGGCGGGTTGGGCACGCAGGCGCCGGTCGAGCACGACTCGTCCATCGCGCACGCGCGGCCGCACATGCCGCAGTTGTTGCGATCGCTCTGCGTGTTGACGCAGCTCATCATGGCGCCCGCTCCGCAGACGGTGTTCGGAGCCGTGCACGTGAGCGTGCAGCGGCCCATCGAGCAGCCCTGCATTCCCGGGCACACGGTGCCGCACGCGCCGCAGTTGTTGCGATCGCTCTGCGTGTCGACACAGGCCATCATCGCGCCCGCTCCGCACGCGGTTTGACCCATCATGCACGGCAGTCGGCACGCGCCCATCTGACAGGACTGACCCATGGGGCACGCGGTGCCGCAGGCGCCGCAGTTGGCCGGGTCCGAAGCGGTGTTCACGCAGGCCATGCCACAGCGGGTCTCGCCCATCGCGCACGGGCGCACGCACATGCCGTCGGTGCAGGTCTCGCCCATCGCGCACGCGCGGTCGCAGCCGCCGCAGTGCGCGTTGGACGTGCGGAAATTTACGCACACAGGCGGCATCCCGCAGGGATTGGTTCCGACCATGCACGTGATGCCGCCCTCGCCGCCATCGACGGTGACGGGCACGTCGTCCGCGGCGTCCGGCGTGGACACGTCCGCGGGATCTCCGTCCATCGGCGTAACGTCCATCGGCGGGACGATCACGTCTCCGCTGTCGTCCACGATGACAGGCACATCGATCGGATCTGCATCAGGAACGCTCGCATCGGGATCGGGCACGCCCGTATCCGGATCGACGACGTCTTCGCCGCCGGCCTCTGCGCCCGTGGGGACGTCGCGCACGACTCGGTCGGGGGCGAAGAGGTCAGCCGACTGAACGTCCGCGACGTCGTCGGGCATCATGGGTTGACTGCAGGCGGCCGCGACGATCGCGATACAGCTCAGTCCAAGTCGAGTTCGATTCTGCATAGATAAAGCCTCCACAGTTGGTGACGGCGCTCGCACTCGTGCAAAGCGATCGTCACGACCATGGAAACTTTACCTCGATCCCGACTCGGTTTGCGAGGGGCCGCCTGCGGGTTTCCAGCGCGGATGGTGCACTGGTGCTCTCGAGCGCGATCAGCGAAACAGCGTCTCGATCGTCGGGTCGAACGCGCCCTGACGCACGTCTCCGTAGTCGAACAGCGCGTGCCAGAACTGGCATCGCGCGCTCGTGTCATCGTCGGACGTGCACGCAGCCGCGGGGAGGGTGCGGACGAAGTCCAGGCTCACGACGGTGTCGATCGACGGACGAAGCGCGCTCGAGACGAAGCCGCCCAGCGTGTGCGGCATCGACTGCTCGTTGCGGTGGCAGAAGCCGCAGGACGTTCCGCTTCCGTAGCGAACGCGGGTGTAGGCGGCGTCTGGCGCAAACGGCTGGCGCGAAGGCAGCTCGACCTCGCCCTTCAGGCTGTTGTGCCTGCCGAACGCATCGGAGTACTCCGCGAACTCGACGAGCGGCGCGCCCATGCCCTCGGCCACCACGGAGATCGTCACGCGACGAAAGAAGATGAAGAGCCTGGGAGAGCGAGTTCCGAACGCAGGCTGCGCGCTCGAGACGCTGGTGGTGGCGACGATCTCGAACGGACGCGGGAGGCTCGCCATGAAGCACGCCACCGTCGCGGGCTGCGGCAGGCGATTCATGTGCGCGAGCACTGCGGGGATCGTCGCGAGGTCTGCCTCGGTCGCGATGCGCGCGCGACACGGAGCGAGCACCCTCGACGCCGCGCTCTCGGTCATGGAGGCGTCTGGCACCGACGGCCCAACGTTGGGCGCGCAGCCGTGCAAAGCGCTCGCGAGCGCCAACCCGCACAACCGGTGCGAGGATCGAACACAGTCAAGCCAGGACACCGGACCATTGTATCCAAATAGAGAGCCGAGCGCGAGAGCTCTTCACGAGCGAGCCCGATGATGCTGTCTTCGGCGTGACCAACGAACGGACAGCGAATAACTGCCAGGTGACTCTCGTCCGTCGGCGCTGATATACGGGCACGCTGTCTGAGACACCCACACAGGAGACCAACACTCGTGATCACGCTTCGTTCCATGGCCCCCGCGCTCGTCCTCTTCGCGATCGCTTGTGGAGAGAGCCCCCGCCCCACACCAACGCCGACCCCAACCCCCGCGCCGAGCTCTGGTGGAGCGACCACCCCGGCTCCGACGACCACCGCGCAGACGACGCACGCTGAGGTCGTCCTCAACAACGGGCACATCACGCTCAACCACCAGATTCAGTTCGAGACCAACAGCGACGTGATCCGCGAGAACGAGTCGGCGTCGGTGCTCAACGACCTGGTCGCGCTGCTCCGCGAAAACGCGCAGATTCGTCGGCTGCGCGTCGAGGGCCACGCCGACCAGCGCGGAAGCGAGGCGGACAACCAGAGCCTCTCGGAGCGCCGCGCCGCCTCGGTCGCAGCCTATCTTCGCAACCACGGATTCTCTTCGATCACCGTCGAGTCCGTGGGCTACGGCCACTCGCGCCCGGTCTGCAACGAGGACACCGACGCGTGCCACGAGCGCAATCGCCGGGTCGAGCTCACGATCACCGACCCCGCGCCGGCCGCCGCCGCGCAGTGAGCACCAACCGCGCGAGCGCCGATCACCCAGCGTGATCGCAGCGCTCGAGGATCGCCCTCAGCGCTCCGAGAGCTGCCGCGCGAACGCGTCTGGATCGTTGGTCGGAAGCTGACACACGCCCCGCTCGCACACGTACGCGGTCGCTCGATCATCGACCCGTGTCTTGCCTCTCGCCCATGGGACTCGCTCTCCGAGCGCGCCCGAGAGCGCCTCCTCGGTGGCCACCACGAGGGCGACGTTGGGGACGATCGACCGCTCGAGAGCGGCGAGAAACGGGCGCGCTTCGGCGGAGAGCGCGCCGCTGCCCTCCCTCACGACGATGACGACTTCGCGCGCGGGGCGGGTCATCCAGTCGAGCGCGAGCAGCATGTGGTCGAGCGCGAGCGGCCTCCGCGAGAGCAGCGACGAAAACGCGCGGATCGTCCGCTCGGCGCGCGACCGAGCCACGTCGTCGTCGCAGAGCGTCGCGAGGCGCGCCCAGGTGAGCGCGGCGACCGAGTTGAGCGACGGAGACGCCCCGTCGTAGTCGGGCTTCTCTCGAAAGAGCAGGTCTTCGTGCGCGGTTCCGCTGAGAAAATAGCCGCCGTCCTGCGCGTCTCCGTGCTCGCGCTCGAGCTCGTCCATCTGCGCCCGCGAGGCGTCGAGCCACCGAACGTCGCCCTCGAGCTCGAACACGTCCAAGAGCGCCTGCGCGAGACACGCTCGATCGTCGCCGAACGCGAGGCCCTCGCCGCGCCCGCCGACGATCATGTGCGGGAGCGACCCGCGCTCGTCGCGCGCGCGCAGGATGCTCTCGGCGCAGCGGACCGCCGCGACGCGATAGCGATCGTCGTTCAACACGATCGCGCTGCGAGCGAGGGCGGTGATGGTCAGGGCGTTCCACGCGACGATGACCTTGTCGTCGCGCAGGGGAGCTGGGCGTCTCTCGCGCGCTTCGCGCAGCCGCGCACGGAGGGATTCTGCCCGCGAAGCGTCGAGCGGCCGCGCGCCCTTCGGGCGGTGCAACACGCTGCGGCCGTCGAGGTGCCCGTGCTCGCTCGCGCCCCAGTGGGCGATCGCGTCGCGCGCGTCCTCGAGGCCCAGCGCAGACTCGATTTCGTGGGTCGTCCACGTGAAGAACGCCCCTTCTTCCATGGCGCCTTCGGGGGTCGCGCTGTCGGCGTCGGTGGCCGCGTAGAAAGCGCCATCGGGCGTGCGCATCTCGCGCAGCAAGTAGTCGAGCACCGCGCGAGTGGTCAGCGCGTGTCGCGGCTGCGCGAGCGCCTGCGAGCCTTCGAGGTACACGAGCGCGAGCGTCGCGTTGTCGTAGAGCATCTTCTCGAAGTGCGGGACCAACCACTGGTGATCGGTCGAGTACCGGTGAAAACCGCCCGAGAGGTGGTCGAACATCCCGCCGTCGGCCATGCGATCGAGGGTCTTCTCGACCATCGCGAGCGTCGAGGAGTCCCCCGTGCGCGCGCCGTGCCTGCACAACACTCGCAAGGGAAAAGCCGAGGGAAACTTCGGTATCCCCCGCCGTCCTCCGTGCTCGGGATCGAACGCGCTTCGCGCCTGCTCGACGGCCACGTCGACGACCGAGTACGAGGGCAGCGCGCCCGCTGCGGGCGGCGCGGACAGCGCGCGGAGCTCGCTCGCGAGCCGCTCGGCTTGCGCGGTGATCGCGGCAGGGTCCTCTCGGTAGCGGCCCACGATGACGCGCAGGATCTCGAGCAGCCCTTGCCGCGCGCCGCGCGCCCCGGCGCGGGGAGGAAAGTACGTTCCGCCATAGAAGGGCTGCCGCGAGGGCGTGAGAAGCACTGTCATCGGCCACCCTCCTCGGCCGGTGATGCCCTGGATGAACGCCATGTACACAGCGTCGACGTCGGGTCGCTCTTCGCGGTCGACCTTGACGCACACGAAATGCTCGTTGGCGAAGCGCGCAATCTCTTCGTCCTCGAAGCTCTCTTCCTCCATCACGTGACACCAGTGACAGGTCGAGTAGCCGACGGAGAGAAGCACTGGTTTATCCTGCAATTTCGCCGTCGAAAACGCCTCGTCGCACCACGGCCACCAGTCCACCGGGTTGTGCGCGTGCTGCGCGAGATACGGGCTCGACGTCAGAATCAACCGATTGGTGTGCCGCGGGCTGCCGTCGGCGAGCTTGTGCCGGGTGCGCGGAACATAGTCAGCGCCCTTGGAGCTCAGCGCCGAAGCGAGCTGCGCGCGCAGCGTGGGGTCGTGCATCGAGGGGTGATCGTACGCGAGACGAGCTCCCCTCGCTGCGATGGTGTCGGCTTGGCTGCTACGACGAAGGGCGACGAAGGATGTGCGTCGGTTGTTGTGGGTGCGCAGTGGCCAGATCGATGAGCTCGACTACGCAATCGCAGAACGGAGCGAGCTTCGGCGTACGAGCGCCGGGGACTTCACGGAGCGCGTGTTGTGGCACTCCTTCGTTTACCAACGCGTGTCGCACAGGGGTCGTCTCGAAGAAGACCAGCACGACGTCACTCGCTCGCAGCAGGATCGAGAGCGCGATCAACGCGTCGAGCACCTGCTCTCTCGAACCATAGGACTCGAGCGCCTGCAGATCGCCCAGGCACACTACCCCGACGTGTTGCTCGCTCACCTTCTGGCCGCGAAGCTCTTCGAGCACCGCTGACAACAATCGGTGAGGACTCGCGTACGGGTCAGCGAGTCCGAACCGCACTCTGTTGAACGTGAGAATCTTCGTTTTCAGTGGGGCAGCAAAGGTCGCTTCGATCGCAAGCGCGCGGACGTTGCTCGATACGCTCGTGGCGACCGCACGTACCTGCTCGGCGTTCGGACCATGCACGAGCACCACGTTGCCCTCACCGAGCGATGGAGTGCCGCCCCGAGCGTCCGGCAATCGCGCAGAAATGACCGGTCGTGTCTGCGAGCGCTGAAGGATCGGCACGCGGGCCTCGATCAACGGTCTCGCCCAGGATTCCAGCCAGGCCGACGGTCGCGGGTACACCTCCACCCCCTTGTCGCGCACAAACGCGAAGCGATGCGGCCCGGCATCACTCGGCGCAAACCGATGTTTGCTCACGATCATCCTGCGCTCGGTCGGGGGAATCATTCCCGTCCCGACGTCGCTCCGCGCGCTCTGGAGCTCGATGACGGTGTCGACAGCAAACATCCAGGGTGACGCGCTTGCTTCGTGGGCCTCTTCGATCAGCACCAACGCCACCTGTTGCTCCGCCGCCCACTTCACCAACGCGTCGGCGACCTCCCTCGGCACGTTCGCTCCGAGCCCGTAGCCTTCGATCAACGAATCGATGACGACGACCCTGGGACGACCGCCGAGCCGCGACAACCATCGATCGGAGTTCCAGAACTTGTCGAGCGCATCGCTGAGCGACGCCTCTCGACTGGTCACGTCGAGCACTACGGGGACGACGTGAGGACGACGATCATTTGCCGCGGGAGCGTGACGAGGATCAATGACGATCGAGTCGTTGTTCGAGAAGAGACCCAGCGCCTGCGCTGCAAATTCCGCGGGAAGAAGCTCGACACAGCCATACGCGACGTTTCCTTCGAGCTCGGTCGCCAGAGCCTTCGCGATATGCAGGGCGACGAGCGTCTTTCCCGCGCCTGCTGGCCCACGCACGAGCACCGTCGCGCTCGAAGCACCAGCCACTCGCTCGACCCACGCGATGCCTCCGCCGAGCACGAGATCGAACCCGAGGTCGCCGAGAGAGAGCGTCCGCATCGTTGCCTCTACGCCGCCGCCCGCTGCCTGATCATCGCTCGCACATCGAGCAGCGGACGCTCTGCTCGCAACCGCTTCGCTGTCGGCGACTCCACGGCGTCGATTGGCTCGGACGCAAGAAGCGCACGACTCGACCGCACGATGTCGCGCAGCTCGTGAGCCGCTTCTTCGGTCAACGAGAGATCCTCCGCGAGCAGCCGCTCTGCAGCTTCGATCGCGCGATCGTATCGACCGGCTCGGCGAAACAGACACACAGCGCTTACCGCCAGCACCGACCGGACCCGCGGCAGTCCTTGCACATCGAGCGCGACGCTCAAGCTGTTCTCGGCAGCTTCGAGGTACAGCTCTCGGGCTCGCGCAAACTCACCCCGACGCTCGCAGCGCTCAGCCTCGAACGCGCGCTCTTCTGCACGACGCGAGCGCGGGTCATCGAAGACGCTGTGACTCGGCGTGGTCATTTCGGTGCGTCCTTCACGGTTGCGCAGTAGATCATGACCGGCTTTGTTGAAAATCGCACGACGCAAGCCACTCCAGGGCGTCTGTCGCGACCGTTTTCGAGCTCTTCGACCTTCACTCGAAGTCGCGATCGAGCGCTCGCTACGCCGATGATCCCGCTCACCTCCAAGCGCACTAGCTCGTCCTCGCCCTTCGTTGGATCCCACATGAGATAGTCAGCGCCCGAACGATGCTCAGCCCTCGCAACGACGCGATACCCGAGCGATCGATGGACGGCCACGATCGCAACGGCAACAGCGCCATCTTCTGACGCGTTGTTCTCGTTCGCGTGGGTCGCGCGAGCCTGCAAGGTCGGAGCAGACCAGCACAACGGACCCTCCGCCTTCGTGTGTTCATCCAGCTCGAGCGCGCATCCAACGCGCTGTTCCACTGCTGGGTGAAGCTGCTCGAGAACCACCGATGCGGCTTCTGCAAGCGACCCGAGCACGAACGAAGTCAGCGAGCTGCATTCGTCGATTTTTCTCAGATCGAACTCTACCGCTTCCACCATGGAGCATCGTATCACGCTGTTGTCCGTCGCCCTCGCCCTCGCCCGCGTCTCGACGACGACCGCGCAACGCGTTGACTCGAAGCGACGTTGGTTGTCCTATCCCGCCGCGCCGCGACGGTACATGGCGCGCGAGGCTGCGATTCGCGCGCTTCGAAGCGCACCCACCTCTCGAGCACACAGCACTGCAAGCGATGCGGATCGTCTACGACTACCAGACCTTCTGTATGCAAGAGTTCGGGGGCATCTCTCGGTACTTCTGCGAGCTCTCCGCGAACCTCTCCCGGCGAGACGGAATCCAGACCGAGATCCTCGCGCCGCTGCACCGCAACGAGCACGCCTCGGCGCGCGGCGTGCCCACGCGCGGACGAAGGACGCACCTCGGCCCACGCGCGGCGGTTCCCCTTTGCGCGATCGACTGGCTCGCGCTCGCGGCGCTGCGCCCGCCCGCCGTGGACATCCTGCACGAGACGTACTTTCAGACGCTGCCAACACCCGTGCGCTGCAAGGCTCGGATCGTCACGGTGTACGACATGATTCACGAGCTTTTTCCCTCGCAGTTCGGCCGCGGCGATACGACCTCGCTGAAGAAGCGCCGCGCCGTCGCTCGCGCAGATCACGTCCTATGCATCTCGCACAACACGGCGAAGGACCTCGTGCGGCTCTTCTCTGTGCCCGAACGAAAGGTGTCCGTGGTTCACCTCGGCTACTTTCGCCCTGGAATCTCCGCGCAAGAACGAGCCCCGAGGCCCGCGCCCGCGAGCCCGTTCGTGCTCTTCGTCGGCCAGCGCGCGGGCTACAAGAACTTCGACCTCTTGTTGCGCGCGTTCGCCGCGTCCACGAAGCTCTCGAAGGACTTCTCGATCGT
>LNEO01000329.1 GCA_001465015.1 Deltaproteobacteria bacterium Ga0077539
ACGGCGTTCGTGTACCCCTCTCGCTACGAGGGATTCGGCCTCCCCCCGCTCGAGGCCATGTGGCTCGACTGCCCGGTGGTCTCTGGCAACGCGAGCTCGTTGCCCGAGGTCGTCGGCGACGCGGCGAGGCTCATCGATCCCACGTCCGTAGACGACCTGCGCGCGGGGCTCGAAGACGTCTGCTACGACAGCGCCCTGCGCGACGAGCTCGTGCGACGAGGCCGCGAGCAGGCACGAAAGTTCAGCTGGGATCGATGCGCAGACGAGACGCTCGCCGTCTACCGACGCGCGCTGGAGTCACGCTCATGAAGAAGCGGCGCGGTCGACGATGAAGAAGGCCCTCATCTGCGGCGTCTCGGGACAGGACGGAGCGTTTCTCGCAGAGCTATTGCTCTCGAAGGGCTACGCCGTCGCGGGCAGCTCTCGCGACGCGCAGCTCTCGTCCTTCGCAAACCTCCACGCGCTCGGCGTTCGAGAGCGCGTCGAGCTCGTGTCGATGGTGCCGACCGACTTTCGCAGCGTCATCTCGGCGATCCTGAAGACAGAGCCCGACGAGATCTACAACCTCGCCGGACAGAGCTCGGTGGGGCTGTCCTTCGAGCAGCCCGCCGAGACGCTCGAGAGCGTCGCGATGGGGACGCTCAACGTCCTCGAAGCGCTGCGCCTCGTGGGAAAGACCGTGCGTTGTTACAACGCGTGCTCGAGCGAGTGCTTCGGCGAGACCTCCGCCGCGCCCGCCGACGAGCGCACTCCCTTTCGACCGCGCAGCCCCTACGGCGTCGCGAAGGCCGCGAGCTTCTGGACCGTCGCGAACTACCGCGAGGCGTACGGGCTCTTCGCGTGCTCGGGCATCTTGTTCAACCACGAGTCACCGCTGCGTCCGCCCAGGTTCGTGACCCGCAAGATCGCCGCAGCAGCAGCGCGCATCGCAAGAGGGAGCTCCGAGCGATTGACGCTCGGCGACACTTCGATCCGACGCGACTGGGGCTGGGCGCCCGAGTACGTCGACGCGATGTGGCGAATGCTCCAGAAGGACACGCCCGAGGACTTCGTCATCGCGACCGGCGAGGCGAACACGCTGGAGGCGTTTGTGGGCGCAGCGTTCGAGCACGCGGGGCTATCGATGAAGGACCACGTTGATTTCGATCGCACGTTGCTGCGACCGACAGAGATCCGCTGCACCGTCGGCGACCCCAGGCGCGCGAGCGAAGCGCTCGGATGGACCGCGCACACACGGATGCGCGACGTCGCCAAACGGATGGTCGACGCCGAGCTACGCGCGGCACAATCGGTGACTCAACGCTGAGCGCTCGGCGATCGACGCGCGCCGAAAGCCCACGCGCCGCCGATGACCATCGCCATCACGCCGACGAACGCAGCGCACACCCACGGAGCGCTCCACGCGACGCTCGCGAACGCGACGCACGAGAGAACGATCGCCACCACGGGCAGCACGGGGTGCAGCGGCGCGACGAAGGGGCGCTCGAGGTCGGGCTCGGTTCGCCGCAGTTTCAATGCAGAAAACATGCTGGTTCCGTAGAGCACCAGCGCGCCGAGGACGCTCATGGTGATCAGGGCGTCGGTCTTTCCCGAGAGCGTGGCGACGATGCCGAGCGAGCACGAGAGCATGATCGCGGGGACAGGCGTGCGCCGCGTCGCGTGCACCTGCGCGAGCGCCGCGGGGAGCACGCCGTCTCGCGCGAGCGCGAACACCTGCCGCGAGCAGCCCAGCACGATCCCGTGAAACGACGCGAGCAGCCCCAAGAGCCCCAGGTACACCATCAAGTGCGTCATCGGGTGCGAGCGCGAGAGCACGCGCGAGAGCACCTTGGGCAGGGGAGAGTCGTCGGCGACGAGCTCGCGCCAGGGCATCACGCCGCTCGTACAAATGAGCACCGAGAGCGCGAGGGTCACCAACGTCGCGATCGCCGCCATGAACCCGCGCGGAATGGTCTTCTTCGGCTCGATCACCTCCTCGGCGCTCATCGCCGCTCCCTCGAGCCCGAGGTAGAACCAGATCGCAAACGGGACCGCCGCGAACACGCCGCCGATCCCGCCCGGCAACAGCGGCTGCGACAAGAGCGTGGCGCTCTGCACGTGCGGCGCGGTGAGCACGAAGAAGAGCCCCAGCTCGAAGGTCGCCAGCAGCGTGATCACCAGCTCGAGCGTGGCCGCGAGGGACATGCCCATCGCGTTGATCGCGCCGAAGACGACGAACGCGCCCACGCTCACCAGGTTGACGCTGAGCGACGGCGCTCGAAAGTTCACGTACGCCCCAACGGCCCTGGCGATCGCGGGCGGCGCGAAGAGAAACTCGATCAGCGTCGCGGCGCCGGCGACGTAGGCGCCCCACGTGCCGAACGCGCGCTTCGCGAAGGCGCTCGGCCCGCCCGAGTGCGGGATCGCCGCGGCGAGCTCCGTGTAGCTGAAGATGAAGCACACGTAGAGCACGGTGACGGCGAGCGTCGCGATGATCATCCCGACGGGGCCGCCGCGGGCGAGGCCGAGGTTCCACCCGAAATAATCGCCCGAGATCACCATGCCGACGGCGAGTCCCCAGAGGTGCAGCACGCCGAGGGTGCGCTTCAGACCATGGCCGTTTGATTCTGTGTGCGCGCTCATCGCGAGCGACGCGGGTCGAGCGCGACGTCCGCTACGGCCGCAGTGAACGCTCGCGCCGCAGCTTCGACCGCGTCGAGCGACCCAGTGATGTACGCCCCGGCGAAGTTGGTCTCCGTCGGCGGCCCGAAGAACTTCGCCATCGTCACGTCCGCCGCCTTGAGGGCCGCGTCCACGCCGAGCACCGCCTCGATGGGCGGCGCGATGAAGTACCCCAGCGGCTGCCCGACGGCCACACCCGACTGCGCCGACAGGTACCGCCCCACGCTCGCGATCACCGTGGGAAACAGCGCCACCCCCGTCTGCCCGATCGCTTGAAAAGAGAACACTCTTTCGACTGCGTCCACGATCGCGCGCAGCCCCTGGTCGACCGACTCGGGCTCGCTCGCCGAGATCACCCCGAGGATCTCGCCCGACAAGGGCCCCGACGCGTGGGCTGAGCCCGCATAGAAGCTCTTGGCGTAGAGCACCTCGACGTCGGCCATCTTCGTGCCGTGATCGAGCGCGGCGTAGAGGGTGTCGTCCTGGTCACACGTAATCAACCCGAGCGAGCGTCGCTCGGACGATACGGGCAGCCCGAGCGCCGCGCACAAGCGCGCATCGGCGTTGGGCAGCGCGCGACACGACAGCACCCGCCCCTGCAATTTGCTCAAGGTCGCCTTGGTCTTCGTGGTCATCGCGCTCACCGTCGTCCCCAGCCGAGCCCGAGCGCGACGCCGCCGACGCCCGCCTCGAAGCCTCGCTGCAAGATGGTCACTGTCTGCTCGGCGGCCTCGTCCGGCGCGATGCCGATGGGCCGGACGTTGGAGATGCAGTTCTTCTCGGCGTTGTCCTGGTCGAGCTTGGGGTTGATCGCGATGTAGACGCTCAGCGAGTCTCCTGTCCCCAAGCCCGGTCGCTCGCCGACGAGCATGACCGTAGCGCGCGCGCCGACGAGCACGCCGATCTCGTCGGCCACGCCGATGCGCGCGAATTTCACGAAGAACCCCACGCCGGTCCGCAGGCCGCCCCGCTGCAGCGCGCTCGTGAGCGCGCTCAATGAAGAGGCGCCGTTTTGCACGATCGCGTTGGGCGAGAGCCCGTCGCCGACGATCACCTGCACGTCGGGGCGCGTGTTGGCGTAGGCCTGCACCGTCGCGCGGGACGTGTCGCTGAGCCTGCGTCCATGGTTGGGATAGAGCAGGTACTCGTTGCGGTCCACGCAGCGCGTCTCGAGCGCGATCAACCCCTGTCTCACCGGCCAATCTGCCGCGACGTCGCTGTGCACAGCGTCGCGCGCGTCGGCGTGTCCTTCGCGCACGCGAAGATAGAGATCCGTGCGAAATCGCCCGCCCGCGTGGCCGACGGCGATCTGCGACGACGTCGCTGCCACCAGCCTCGGGAGCATCGCTTCGAACACAGGGTCCTTCACGCTGTGCACGGGCCGCGGATCGCTCGTGCACGCGTGCCCTGTCTCGCCGCCGCAGTCCTTGGGGGGCGCGTAGCGATCCACCATGGGCTGTGCTGCAGCAACGGGGGACTCTTGCTCGAGGCGCTTTCGAACGGCGCGAACGATGGCCGCGATCGCGTCTTCGTCGAGCTCGGTCGGTCGTGAAGTGGCCATCGGACGCTAGCCTCCGAACACCGCGTGGCGCACCGCTTCGCGCCGCAAGAACACCGACGGATCCCCAGCGCGATCGGTGAGCCTTCCTTCGCGCCAGAGACCCATGCGCTCGAGCCAATCTTCGAACTCGGGCGCAGGACGCAGCCCCAGCACGCGCTTGAGCGTCGCGTTGTTGTGAAACGACGTCGTCTCGTAGTTGAGCATCACGTCGTCGCCCGCGGGGATTCCCATGAGGTACGTCACGCCGGCGGTGGCCAGGAGGATCTCGAGGTTCTCGAGGTCGTTTTGATCACACTCGGCGTGGTTGGTGTAGCAAGCGTCGCAGCCCATCGGCAGGCCCGTCCATTTGCCCATGAAGTGATCTTCGAGCCCTGCGCGCGTGATCTGCTTGGCGTCGTGCAGGTACTCGGGTCCGATGAAGCCGACGACCGAGTTGACGATGAAGGGCTGATACCTCCGCGCGAAACCATACGCTCGCGCCTCCATGGTCATCTGATCGGTGCCGTAGTGCGCGTTGGCCGAGAGCGCCGTGCCCTGCCCTGTCTCGAAGTACATGACGTTGGGCCCTTTGGCGGTCCCCAGCTCGCGCGTCATCGCGAGCGCTTCGTCGAGCAGCGAGACGGACACGCCGAAGTTCTTGTTGGCCCCTTCGCTGCCTGCGATGGACTGAAAGCAGAGGTCCAGCGGAGCGCCGCGCTGCATGGCCTGCATCTGGATCGTGACGTGCGACAAGACGCAGTTTTGCGCGGGAATTTGCAGATAATCGATGAGCTGTCGCGTGCGCGAGAGGATCTCGACGGTGCTCTCGACGGTCTCGGTCGACGGGTTGATTCCGATGACCGCGTCGCCGTTGCCGTAGGAGAGCCCCTCGAGGATCACTGACAGGATTCCCTCGACCGAGTCTCGCGGGTGATTGGGCTGCAGTCGCGACGAGATGCGCCCGGCGAGCCCCAAGGTGTTGTTGCAGCGCGTGACGACCCGGATCTTCTTGGCCGCGCAGACGAGGTCCATGTTGGACATGAGCTTCGTCACCGCCGAGATCATCTCTGGCGTGAGCCCTGGTGATACGCGCGAGAGGTCTTCGCCCGTGGTGTGATCGTCGAGCACCCACTCGCGAATTTCGCCGATCGAGAGGCCCTCGACGCGCCGTCGGGCCGATCGATCCGCGCCGTCTTGAAAGAGCCTCGTGAGCTCGTCCTCTTCGTACGGCACCGACGGGTTCTCGAAGATGTCTTTCAGCGTGAGCTCCGCGAGCACGCGCTTGGCCGCGACGCGCTCTCGGTCGCTGCGCGCCGCGAGCCCCGCTTGAACGTCGCCCGAGCGAAGGTCGCTGGCCTTGTTGAGCACGTCCTTCACCGAGTCGAAGGTGAAGACCCTGCCGAACACACAAGCGCTGAGCGAACGAGCCATCGCGACGGAGGCCGCGGAGTGTACAACGATTCTCGTCCGCGGTGCGCCCCCTCTCGAGCGACGCCCCGTTGGAAGAAAGAAACGCCACGAGCAATCTCCTGGGAAATATCCTGAGATCGTCGGGTTGCGTTTCGCCAACGGAAGGCGACGCAGTTGAAGAAGCAAGCGCGCGAGTGCTACGATGATTGTCATGCTTTGGGGACTCGGTCTTCGAACGCTGCTCGCTGCGGCGCTCGCCTCGCTCACGACCGCCGCGGGCTGCGCGATGCCCGGGATCACCACGCCGTTTGAAGGCGTCCGTCGCTCTGCGGTCGGAACGCACTCGGTCGGCGGCGCTCTCGTCTACACAGGCGACTCGACGCCGCCCTCGAGCAACGGAGCCACCGGCGTCGCGACCCCTGGCGTGGGGGCGGATCTTCGCTACAGCGCGCAAGTCAGCGCGCCGGTCGCCATCGTCGTCGACGCGCTTCAGGGCGTGATCGTCGCGCCGAGCTCGCGCCCCGCTGGCAGCGGGGGCCCCGACCGGGAAGGGTACTGGTTCGGCGCAGCCCGACTCGGCACACGAATTCATCCCATCGCGGATTATGTAGCGATCACCGCGGGCTTCGGCGGCGGCTACGCGAGAGAGAGCGGGCACCTCGTCGGTGACGTGGGGGTTCGGGTTGGCGGTCGCGTCGCAGGTGACCGCGTCGAGCCCCTCGTGGCGCAGAGCTTTTCGCTGACCGGTCTCTATCACGCGTCGCTCGGCTGGCGCGGCGTCGGATACTCGACCACCGAGGTCGGTCTCAACGTGTACGCGACGCCTGCGTTCAGCGTGGGAGCCTTTCTCACGATGATCTTCGGCTTCACCGACCAGGCGACATCGACCCGGCCGGCTTTTTTCCCGATCATCGCCGTCAACTATCGGTTTGGGCGCTGAGCCAAACGCAGTGTCGCCCCGAGAAATCGCGCTCTCCCACGAGTCGTGCCACAGTTGCGCGCTGGAATGCTTCCGTCCACCGCGCTCAGAGTCGTCTCTAATGACTCGACGCACTTGATCGCGACCTCGGACCGCGTGGCGGTGCTCTGGTGGCGCGGGTTGGTCACCGTGACGCAGGTGCTGGCGGGCTGCCACATGCTGCGAGACCTGGTCGCCAGGCACCCGCAAAACGCGGTCGTCCTGGTGGTGGTCGACGACCTCTGCCCCGTCCCCGACGATCCCGTGCGCCAGGCGCTCGCGCAGCTCATGCGCGAGGGTGTTCGCGGCGTTCGGGCCGTTGCCGTCGTCGGCGAGGGGGGAGTGTTTCACCAGACGGCGGTGCGCGGCGTGGTCACTGGACTCACGCTCGTCGTGAAGGTGCCCTTCTTGCTCAAAGTGTTCACGTCGGTCGACGACGCGTGCGCGTGGTTCTCGACGGTCTCACCGGGGCCTCCTATCCGCTCGCTCGCTGGCGAAGCGAGAGAGCGGCTCTTCGGGGCGAGCGTTCGGCCCGCGAAGTAAGCGCGAAACCTGGAGAGCAGCAGAGCGGGAGAGCGCCGTGCTACGTTCACGGCGTCATGAGCGGCAAGACATCGTCGCAAAAGGGCGTTCAGGGACCGTTTCGAGCGGAGGGGCTCGAGCCCGGCGGATACTGGGAAATCTCCCACGGATACCCCGTGCAGCTCTCGCCCGCAGGGCCGCGGCACGGCAGCGCGAGCGTGACGGGCGCGATGCTGTTGGCGACGGATCCAGCCGTGATGGAGGTCGGCGTCGACGTGGGTCACAAGCTGGCGACGGACACGGTGCGAGCGCCGGACGTGAGCGTGGGGGGAGTTCCGTCGGACCAGTCGTCGTGGGCTGTGGGCGCGCCGCCGTTGCCGATCGAGTACGCCGACGAAGGTACGAGCGAGTCGGATCTGCGCGACAAGATCGAGGAGTACTTCGGCGCAGGAGCAAAGTGGGTGTGGGTCGTACGATTGGTCGGCGCTCGTCGCGTCGAGGTGTACTCGGCCCCTGGCGTGTTTCTCGAGCGGTCGGGACAAGATCTCCTCGAAGCGCCAGGCGTGCTCGCGCTCCCGCTGCCCGCAGCGGCGCTCTACGACCGCTCCGTCGCCCTCGACATCTCGTTGCGAAACCTCTTGCGACGCGCGGGCTATCGAGACCTCGACGCGGTCCGAAAGGAGGGCATCGAGCGAGGTATCGAGCAAGGTATCGAGCGAGGCATCGAGCAAGGCATCGAGCAAGGCATCGAGCGGGGTATCGAGCGGGGTATCGAGCAGGGTATCGAGCGCGGCAAAGCGATGAACCTTCGCTCGACGATCGAGGACCTCTGCGGGCTGTTCGACGTCGCGCTCAACGAAGAGCGTCGCCGCCACATCGCGGCCGCGGACCTGCGCGAACTCGAGCGGATCTACGACGGGATCACGAAGTCCAAGCGCTGGCCCGACGACGCACGATAGCGAAGCCCTCGATCAACCCGCCGCCCGCGTGACCACTTTCGTCGCGGACTCGGGGTCCTCGAAGCACTGTCGGCACCGCGCTTCGTACGACTCTGCGGCGCCCACTTGAACGCGCGCCGCGCTGCTCGTGTCGATCACGCGCTGCGATCGGCTCGCCGCGCCACCACACACCGTGCAGACCGCGTGGCACTTGGTCACGTCCTCGGCGATCGCCATCAACTGCGGAACGGGCTCGAACGGCCGCCCGAGATAGTCCTGATCCAGCCCCGCCAGGATCACGCGCACGCCGCGATCCGCCAAGCGCTGCACCACTTCGACGAGGTCGTGGCTGAAGAACTGCGCCTCGTCGATGCCCACGACCTCGGTGTCCGGCCTCACCCGCGCGAAGATCTCTGACGGGTCGCGGACTGGCTCGGCCTCGAGCGCCAGCGAGCTGTGGCTCACGATCTTGCTGTCGTGATAGCGCGTGTCGATCGCGGGCTTGAAGGCCTGAACGCGCTGACGGCCGAGCAGCGCTCGGCGCAGACGCCGGATGAGCTCCTCGGTCTTGCCGCTGAACATCGAGCCACAGACGACCTCGACGCGTCCGCCTTCGTTGCGATTCATCGATGTCATCGTCGCGCCCCTTCGACGGTGGAGGCAACGATTCGCCGCAGAAAGAATGCGGTTCACCGAAAACACGATTTCGGTGAACTCGCGCGTCACTCGATCATCGCGTCGAACACGCGCGCTCCGTCCGCGCGCCATCCATCGAGCACCGCCGCCTGCGCTTCGTCGGGAGCGATCGCGATCACGCACCCTCCCCCGCCGCCGCCGGTGAGCTTGGCGCCGTACGCCCCGCGCTCTCGCGCGCCGCGACACAGGAGCTCCGTTCGCTCGGTCGAGACCATCAAGCCCGAGAGCAGGTTTTGATTGAGGTCCATGAGCTGGCCGAGCGCGCGAAAGTCCCCGTCCTGCACGGCGAGCGCCGCGTTGCGCACGAGAATGCCGATCGCGTCGCAGGTCTTCTCGACCATCTCGGGCCTTCGCTCGCGGAGCCTGGCGACGTTGCCCACGGTCTCTTTGGTCGGAGTGCGCTCGCCAGTGTCCGCGAAGAGCACGCGCAAGGGGCGCTTCATCGCGACGCGCGTCCAGCCCTGACCTCGGACGAAGAGGCCGACGCCTCCGTAGGCCGCAGCGGTGTGGTCGAGGCCCGAGGGGTTTCCGTGAAAGACGCGCTCCCAGGCGGTGCCGAGCTCGATCGACTCGTCGATGGTCAACGCGCGACCGAGCGACGAGCGCGCGAGCGCGCGGGCGCAAGCGACGCCCAGGGCCGCGCTCGAGCCGACGCCACCTCCGGCAGGCAAGTGTAGTTTCGCCTGCAATATTCCACGCGGAGTCGCGCCACCCATCGCAGCGAGCGCGCCGAGCATCGACCCGAGCGCCCGCCCGAGGTCGTTGTCCGCGCTCACGGTGACACCCGTGACGAGGCCCTCGACGTCGAGCACGAGCTCTCGGTCGTCGTTTGTCAGCGTCGCCTCGGCCCCGCGCGCGAGCCCCGCGGCCAGCGCGGGCTGCCCGTACACCACCGAGTGTTCTCCTAAGAGAATCACCTTTCCGCACGCGTGTTCAGCGCGCGAGCCGTGCGCTTCGATCGACATCGCGCGCGTTGATACACCAACCCGCGGCCCCGCAGAAACGGCGTCGGCGCCGCTGGCATGCGCGGTCGGTCACTTCTTGCGCTTGCACATCATCGCCGCGAGCCTCGCGAGCAGTCGGGCCCCCTCGCGACGCAGCGCCGGAGACTCGAGCGCCGCGAGCGCCTTGGCCTCGAGCTCGTCGATGCGACGCTCGATGCCTTCGACCGCGCCAGACTCGATCAACAGCTCTTGCGCGCGAACGTACTGATCGGTCCCGAGCACCGCGCGAAGCTCGCTCTTTCTGTCCTCGGGCAGACGCTCGAGCGCCCAACGAACTGGGGCGCTCATCTTGGCTTGACGGAGGTCGCTGGCGGCGCTCTTTCCCGTCTCTTTTTCGTCGCCGAACGCGCCGATCAGGTCGTCACGAAGCTGAAATGCGACGCCGAGAGGATTCGCAAACGCCACGAGCGCCGCCCACTGCTCAGCGCTACCGCCTGCGAGCGCGTGGCCGAGCGCGATCGGGCCGCGCACCGTATAGCTGCCAGTCTTCAAGTCGTGAATCGCCTCGATGTCCGACGAGTTGAGGACGTCCAGCGTCTGCCCGAGCACCACCTCGCGCTGCATCGCGATGAAAGCCCGCGCCACGTCGAAGACTCGTCCCTTGGGAACGTTGTGCGAGAGCGCCAGGTCTTGCGCCATCGCGCTCGCGAAATCTCCCGCCAGAATCGCAGCGCTCGCGCCGAGATGCTCGTCTCCGTAGCGCTTCGCGAGCGACACGTGCACCGTCGCTCCGCCGCGGCGCACGGTGTCGCCGTCCATCCAATCATCGTGGATGAGAAGGTACGTTTGAAGGAGCTCGATGCCGCACGAGGTGTCGACCACCGCGGCCGCGAGCGTCTTCCATTCGACCACGCACTCGACCGCGGCCAGGAGCATCGCCGGACGCATCCGCTTGCCCCCGCGAAGCGTCAGATCCCGCACTTGAACGACGGTCTCGACGGCGTCCTTGGCCCTGCGCGCGGCCTCGGCTTCAGCCTCGTCGAGCACGCCTTCGAGCCGCGTATCGACGCGGCGACGAAGGTCCTCGAACACGTCCAACTGCGTCGCTGTGCCCAGCGTCATACTCTCGCTCGTCATGCCTTGCATGTCCCGTGTGATGCCCGATTAGCTCGAATCGTGCTGCCTATGTACCCTTTTTTCGGACCAGATCGAACGTCTGTCACTGACGAACGAAAATCGTCGCGACGCCAGGCGCAGTGAGTCATCGGAGGGGCGATGCGATCCGCGTGGCTGTCGAGCGCTCGTGCGAGTCGCAAACGCGAACCGACGCTGCTATAGGTCCCGCGCCATGGCCGACATCTCCCAACGCAAGCGTGACCACATCGAACTCTGCGCGACAGGAGACGTGGGTTTTCGCTCGGTCACCACGCTGTTCGAGTGCGTGAGGCTCGTGCACGACGCGCTGCCAGAGCTCTCGACGGACGACCTCGACACATCGATTCAACTCCTCGGAAAGAAGCTCCGCGCTCCCATCGTCATCGCCGCGATGACCGGCGGCACCGACGAGGCCGCCGAGCTCAACCGCACGCTCGCCGCCGTCGCCGAGGCGCGCGGCTACGCCTTCGGGCTCGGCTCGCAGCGCGCGATGCACAAGAACGACGGCCTCGCGTACACCTACCGAGTTCGAGAAGCCGCGCCCTCCGCGCTCGTGTTCGGCAACGTGGGCCTGGTGCAAGCGCGAGAGATGACCGTCGCGCAGCTGCGCGCGCTCGTCGACGCGATCGGAGCGGACGCGCTGTGCGTGCACTTGAACCCCGCGATGGAGATCGTTCAACCCGAAGGTGACAAGGATTTTCGCGGCGGGATCGCGCTGTTCGTGAAGCTCGTCAGCGAGCTCGGCGTTCCGGTGATCGCCAAAGAGACCGGCAACGGACTCTCGCATCGCGCCGCCAACAAGCTCCGCGCCGCGGGCGTTCGTCACGTCGACACCTCCGGCGCCGGAGGGACATCGTGGGTCGGCGTCGAGACGCTGCGCGCCAAGGACGAAGCGCGGCGCCTCGGCGAGACCTTGTGGGACTGGGGCGTTCCGACGGCGGCGAGCGTGATGGCCTGCGCGCACGTGGGCTTCGACAGCATCATCGCGACGGGCGGCGTGAAGACCGGCGGCGACGTCGCGCGCGCAGTGGCGCTCGGCGCCAGCGCCGCAGGCATCGCGCGCCCTGCCCTTCAAGCGCTCAAATCAGGGGGCCGCGAGGGGGTCGACCGCTTCTTCGACGACGTCGAACGAGAGCTGCGCGCGATCATGTTGCTCACGGGCTCGCGCACGCTGAGCGACCTCCGCCACGCCCCGCGCATGATCGCCGGCGAGCTGCGCGAGTGGCGCGAGCTGCTCTCGGGCTGATCGCCGCTAGAGCGCGTCCGGAGCCTGTTTGTGACGAGCGCGCCCGCAGCGAACGACCAAGCCGTACTGTAGTACGGTGACGTCAAGGCTGGGGAGCGAGCGAGGACGTAAGCCGTCACAAACGGGCTCCCGACGCGCTCTAGTCGCAAGGGCCGTCGAGCGCGCCTTGCGCCGGCACCATGGGCGCTCCCCGCGCGAGCGACTCGAGAAAACAGCGGTACTGCCTCCGCGGCGGCTCGGTCTGAAAGACCACCTCGTGCCCGTCCTCGACGCCGTCCTCGCGCGTCTGCGTGAGCAGCGCGGTGACGCCCATGCCCTGGATCATCCGGTTTGCCCGCGCGGGCAAAGGGATCGCGCTGCGAGACGCGAGCGGCAGCAGCGCCGTGATGGGCGTGAAGCGCGCGAGCTCCATGGTGGTCCCGTCGAGCGATTGCCCGCCGAGGTCCAGCCCCAGCGAGAGCGACCCGGCGTTGGCGATGGGCGGCATGATGTAGCGATCGACGATGCCCTGCATCATGAGCACGTGCCGCGGCTGCCCCTCGGGCGCCTGGTCGATCACATACCGGTTGAATACCTGTGCGTCCGCGGTCTCGCCGGCCCACTGAAGGACGTTGAGGATCGGGTCGTCGCCCCGCAGCATGCGACCGGTCCCGGTGTAGCCGACGAGCGCCTCGGCGAGGGGGCGCACCGCGAGCGGCCGCAGCTTGTGAACGACGTTCTCGGTCCAGCTCGCGCCCGCGCCGGACAAGAGCATCGCGCGAAATCTTGGCTCGAACGCCGCTGCGAGCGGCGCGATGCTGGCCCCCATCGAGTGCCCCATGATCGCGAGCGTGCTCGTGTCGAAGCGAGCATCCGTCGCGGCGCCGGGGCAATCGCTCGCGTCGACGCGGATGGACGGCAGCGCGTGCGCGAGCAAGACGAGCTCGAGCGCGCTCTGGCGGACGTTGTCCCGCAGCGCGCCGAGGTTTCCGAAGTTGAACACGAGCAATTGCTCGTCCGAGCGCGTGATGTTGCGCACGCCGCCGTGCGGTCCGTCGGGGCTGATCCCTGCCCAGCCGGCGCGGGCAAACTCGAGGGCTGGCCCCGTTCCCGGCGCGAGCGCGGGGCCGCCGTTGACGCCGCGGACGCCTCGCTCGACCAGCGCGCGATCGCCGCCCGCTCCCGTCCGAGAGAACACGACGACGGGATAGCCAGCCGCCGGCATCGGCCTGCGTGGAACGGTCAGCAACACCCGAGCGCGCTCGCGCCGCTGCACGATCGGCGTCCCGCGCATGTCCGTGGTCCACTCGCCGCCCGCCGCAGCGTAGGGCGGCTCGCCGCGCTGATACACGGGCATCTCGACGACGCTCTCGTACACACAAAACGTGTCGAAGAGCTCTGTGCGTCGAAAGCGATCGGCCGGCGCGACGGGTGTCTGCGCGATCGCGTGCGTCCGAAAGCGCTGAAATTCTGCGGTGGGATCGCCCGTGCGAAAGACCGTGAGGCCCGCGATGTCCGAGAGCGTCACGCCCTGCGTTCGCAGCGAGTCGAGCGCGCGACGATAGCTGTCGAGCGCGCCTGCCGAGAGGGCGTCCACGCGTTGTCCCTCGACCAACGCGCGCAGCGCCGGCGCCGGATCGAGCGGCCTGTCCATCGTGTCGCGGACGCTCCGCATGATGACCGCGGCGTACAAGGTCGACGGCTGCAAGACGAAGCCCTGCACGGGCCTGACGACGAGCATGTTCGGCGCGCCGAACGGTCCGCCGTTGCTCTGAAACGTCACCTCGATCGGAACCCTCGACGGCTGCACCTCGCCTGGCATCGACTGCGCCGCGACGAGAAACACTCGTGCGTCACGGGTCACGCTCTCGGCGACCGACGGAAGCCGCATCACATTGGGGCTCGCGGTGAGCTGAAAGTACACCGCGGACGTCAGTCCAAACCCATCGCGCTGCGCCGCGAGGGCGATCAACGACGACGCGTAGTCGTTGCGCCTCGGGTTGGGAAACTGCGCGACATCCACGGTCCCGTCTTCGCGACGGCGATGCTCTCCCGGAAAGGGCGCCGCATAGAATCCACTGGAGAGCGACAGGTCCATCCGCACTGACGCAGGCCCGAGGTCCGCGTCCGTGGCCACGTCGGTGACGGTCGCCGCTTCGTTGGGCGCGACGTCGACAGCGTCCCCGCGCGTCACGTCCATCTGCGAAGGCGCTGGCGTGCTGCACCCTGCCGCAGCCAACGCGATCAGCCAACGCTGCCGCGCGATAGTCACAAGTCGAAGCACAATGATCGCTAGCGTAGCGCACAACGCAGTCGCGCGTGCGCGCTCACCATGAAGCGATAAACTCGCACGCAGGGGCGCCGTCCCAGCGACAAACGACGTGCTCGACGCGGGCGGTCTTTGTTCCGCTCAGGTGCAGCCCGCGCTCGAGCCAGGGCGCCGGCCCGTACGCGCACGAGAAGCGCGCCACGGACACGTTCTCGTCGGCGGGGGCGTTGTCCAAGCGAAGCTTCCATCGTCGCGGCTCGATCTCCTCGGCCGTGAACGTCCCGACGTCGAAATAGCGAGACCACAGAAAGCCCGTTCGCTTCAGCAAGAACTCGGGCCAGCCGAGCTTGAGCATCATCTTGAGCAACGTGTTGAGCTCGCGATCGCCGAGGTAGGTGCAGAACTGCGCCATGGCTACGCCAGGATCGGACGCGCGGCTCATCTGCTTGTCGACGATGCGGTTCCACACGCCGATGGGGTACCAGCCGCTCGCGAGCAGGATGCCGCTGGCGACCTCTCGATCCTTCGGCTCGAGCTCGGACAAAAGCGCGCTCCATCGCGCCTCGCCTTCGTTCGCGAGCACATAGTCGCGGAGGTAGTTGAACAATAGCCCCTTGGCCATTCCTTCGCGCACGCCTGACTCCTCACCGTCGCCTGCGCCGCGACAGTCTCCCGTCGCTTCGCCTGCAGCCGCTCGCTCTAGAACTGCACACCCGCTGCCATCTCGCGCAGCGGAATGTACTCCAGCAGGCCCTTCTTTGCGATGCGATTGGGAGCGTCCAAGAGGTCCGTTCGAAAGCTCCTCGCGGCCTGCTGCAGCGCCGAGTCATCGAAGCCGTAGTCCACGTCCATCAGCCGCGTCACAGGCGACGGGTTGAAGAACATCTTCATGCACATCCGATAGCGCACGTTGTCCCACCACGTGACCAGCGTACGACGATCGAGCGCGTCGCCATCACCGGTGGGCAGCGACGAGTGCAGGATAAACGGCACCTTTCGCTGGTTCACGCGGCTGTAGAGGTAGTGATCCGCCGAGTGTCCGACGGCGACGTCGTGGATCACCGAGGCGAGCGCGCGCGCAAGGTTGTCTCCCTCTGCGATCGCGTCCTCCCCAGGAAACCCAGGGATCCACAGGGCGATGTGCCTGGCCCACTGGCGGACGACCGCGAGCTGCTCCTTCGGACCACCGAGCACGACGCGCGCGAACTCGGTCGTGAAGCGCAGCAGCGTCTCGAAGTACTCGCGCAAGAACTCGCTGTATGGGCAGTGGTACTTCCATCCGTCGAGCGGAAACACGTACCGAGGAAACGCGCTGTTCGGCTGCCCCGAACGGGTGTTCGACCCGGTCCAGAGCGAGTCGACGATCTTCGTGTGCTCCGAGAATGCTCCCGGGTACGGCGCGTAGAAGCGAAACGGCGCTTGCTTGAGCACCGTTCCTCCGTTGTGGAGCACGGCGTCGTCGACGCCGAGCTGCAGGTAGAAATGCGGCAGAAGCAGCTTTTGCAGCGGATGCCCCACCGGCAAGAGCGTCTTGGTGATCGCGTTGATCGCGTCCGACGGAAAGTGCAAGAGCGGATGCATCAACAGCGTCGTGCACACCCCGGCGCCTTGCAGCGCGAAGTACTTCGCCAGCTCCCAGCTCTCGCGCGGCGAGCGAGGGTCGAACACCACGTCGTCGACCGCGATCGCGACGACCGAGTAGCGACCGCGATCCCCCGGCGTGCGACGCCACAGGATCACCGTCGCCGCCGTCGCCGAGTCCCCCTGCGGCTCGGACTTGATGAACTCCATCGGCGTGAAGTCGCTCTTGAACCAACGCTCGTCCGGCGCCTTCGCCTCCGGGTCTCGCAGGTACTTCGCGAACACCGTCTCGTCGTACTCGTTGAGCGTCGGACACAAGAACTTGCCGATGATCCCGTCGGTGAGGATCACGGCGAACTCACCGTCATCCACTTCTTCGAGGCCCGCGTGCATCGCAGCCCAGAGCATGGCCTCGGGCAGCTCGGTCAGGCTCTGTCGAATGTAGCGAAACCCGACGTGCAAGCTCCAATCGCTGCGCTCTTTGCACGGCAGGTGCAACACCGCCGGAGGAGCCGCGTCCGGCGCTTGCGGCGCAGGCTGCGGCCACGGTCCACGTTCGAACAAGTATTTCTGGTCACTCATCGACGCCCTCGTCTTGATTGATACACCAACGCGACGCGCGCTCGATGCCAGAAGTATCGCGCCGTCGTGGCACACTCGCGCGCGATGACCTCGTCCCCTGTCGAAGACTCCCCGGACGCGCTGATCGCGCTGCTCGAATCCGCACAGTCACGCGTTCGCTTCACGGAGCTCGGCGCGCTGATCTCGTCGCTCGACGAAAGCGCCGCGGGCGAGGCCTTCTTCGCGAGCGCCGTGGCGAGCGAGCCGATCGCGACGGCGCAAGCGATCGTCGAGTGGCAGCGGGTCGAGCAGCTTCGCGCCAAGGGATCGCGCGTGAGCGCAGTGCTCGTCGAGCCCGACGCCTGGCAGGTGCTTCGCTGCGCCGAGCGCCCCGGCGAGTACGCGTGGTGGCGCGACGAGCTGACCACACAATCGAGAGACTTTTCTGCGTGGCTCGCCGAGCGCACGACGCGCGACGACAACCCGAGCGTCGAGGCCCGGGTGCTGGCGCTCTTCGAGAGGCTGCGCACGGTGGTTGGAGACACGCTCGACGATGACTTCGCGAGGCTTTCTGCAGAGCAGCTCGCGGCCTGGGAGGCGGGCGACGAGATCGTTCGCGCAGACCTCTACGCGCCCGCGAGCGATGAAGACGAAGACGCGGACGAGTCAGCGAGCTCTTCTCCATCGAACGGCACGATGCTGTTGCGCATGGCGCCGAGCCCGTACTCGGCGGGCGTCGACGAGCGTTCGGTGCTCAGCGCGTTTGCAGGTCGAGGAAAGGTTCACGTCGTCGTGTTCGCGCGCGATCCATGGGAGTCGCTCTCGCTGTTGGGCTTCGGCGCGTTCAACGACTGTCCCGCGCCCGCGCTGCACAGCGCGGCGTTCGAGCGATGGCACCGCGTGTACGGAGCGCGCCCGCTGCTCATCGGACAAGCGACGATCGACGCGGTCGTGTCGAGTCCGCCGAGGACGCTTCGGGCGCTCGCGACGCTCGTCAGCGAGCAGCTCGCGTACGCGCCGGACGCCGCGAGCGAAGGAGTGCTCTCGCTCGCGTGGGCGCTGTATCAGTGCGGCGGATGGGGCTTCTGGTGGGA
Source organism: Deltaproteobacteria bacterium Ga0077539 (assembly GCA_001465015.1). GTDB lineage: Bacteria > Myxococcota_A > Polyangia > Polyangiales. The sequence goes on from LNEO01000329.1 coordinate 17,555, forward strand.
CTGAGCGCGATCAACCGGGGCACGTTCCGATCGGGACGCTGCCCACGTTGTTGCTGCGGTGGCAGTCGGCGATGGTGTTGTTGGGGTCGACGCGCACGCGCACAGAGCGGCCCATGTTCGCGGGGAGCGTCCCGTTGCAGCTCACCTCCGCGCACCGACCGACGTCGAGCACACGATCGGTCCGCGCTTCGCAGAGCGTGAGCCCGGCGCCAGCGTCTCCGCTCGTGGTTTCGAGCTCGAATCGCACCAGCGCGCCGTCGGCGACGGGGTTGGTCCCTCGGTTGCACACGCGCGCTCGAAGCATCACCGGGCCGGACGCCGCACACAAATCGCTCGCCTGCGCGACGGCGACGGTGAGGTCTGCGAGCGCGACGGTGCCGAGTCTGCCCTGAACGTTCTGGCGAAAATTGTTCAGCCCGCGAACGAGCCAGTTGCGCTCCATCATGCTCGTGCGCGGGACGCGCGCGTCGTCGGTGATGTGGGTGACCGAGTAGGCGTGCTGGTTCCAGATCGGGCGCGAGGCAGCCCACGAGTCCATCGAGTCGCGCAGCACGACGAAGCCCGTCGTCGCGCCTACGGGCATATCCGCGCCCGGCGGCAACAACGGGTCGCGCCCGGGGCAGCTGATCCCCGCGCCCGCCCTGGGAACAACGATCTCCGTCGCGAAGTCTCCGTCCACGTCCGCGATCACCGGGAGCTCGTAGCCCGTCCCGCTGCGCGCCGCGGCGGAGTACACGACCTCGCCTGTCGCGCCGCGGTACACGCGCAAGAAGCACTCGTCGCGGTACACCGCTTCGGCGCGGCCGTCGCCGTCGAAATCGAACACGCTCGATCCTGTGCACGCCGAGCTCGCGTCTTGCGACGCGCGCGCCCACAGCACGCCTTCGGGCAACATCGACCCTGGAGCGCGGTCGCAGCGACCTCCTGGCCGCGCGCCCGCGCGCGTCGTGCTCACGCAGTCCGGGTCGTACACCGTGTAGAACGCGCGCCCCGCCGCGGCGAACTCCGGCCATCCGTCGCCGTCGAAATCCGCAGCGGTGGGCGCTCCGCCGTTGCCTCGGCCGTACAAGGGATACGGTCCGAAGACGACCTCGCCGCGAATGGTCTGGATGCGCACCGTCGCGGCGCCGTTGGCGTCGTACGCGTCGGTCTCTGCCGAGACGACGACGATCTCGGGCGTGCGCATCATGGGGTCGCTGTCCATCGCGGTGAGCGCGCCGAAGTCCGCGAGCGCCGTCAGCCCTCGGCGCAGCGTCACGCCCATCGCGGGGCGGAAGTAGCTCTCTTGCACCCAGTTCTCTGTCCCCATGTCCCAGCGAAAGACGCCCGTCGCGTCGGCGAGCTCCATCTCGCCGTCGCCGTCGACGTCCGCGACCGACGAGAACGTCCCGAGCTGGATGTACTGCTCCGTCGAAGAGCTGGGGTTGCGCAAGCATCCTCGCGAGTCGAAGACGTGCCGCTCTGCGACGACCTCGGGCCTTCCATCGTCGTCGAGGTCCACCAGCGAAGGTCCAGCGTTGAACGTCGAGGACCACGGCGTCGATCCGCCCAGGGTAAACGCGGGCTCTCCGGGCATGTCGCAGCGACGGCCCATCCACGCGCGCTCGATGCGATAGGGCGGGGTCATCCCGGGCTGATCGACGATGCGATACGCGATGAGCTGGATGTTGGTCTGCCCGCCCACTACCGGCGAGATCCGGTGGTACGTGACGATCTCGGGGTGTCCGGTGACGACCTCGTCGATCACGCGAAGATCACCGTCGAGGTCGCCGATGGCGAGCTGCGATCCGTACGAGGGCTCGTCGCCGCGCGAGGGGGTCGCGTCGCCGACGCGCATCTGCTCCTGACACGTTCGACCAGAGAAAATGCGGAGGATTCCTGGGCCAGCCTGGGATGAAAACGTGGTGAGCAGGATGCTCGGCTCGATGCGTCGCGACGTTCCGTCGAGGTTGAGGTCGGCGACCATGGGCGAGTTGTAGACGAGCGTGCTCGCCTGCGTGGGATCGCCCGTCGGCGGCGACGCCCACTCGCATTGCACCGACGGCAAGAGGCTCGCGCTGCGCTCGCGTCGACACATCGTGTCGTTGATCCGCCCCACAGGAACGCCGTACGGAACACACATTCCATCGACGTCGCAGTAGCTATCTCCGGGGCAATCGCCGTTGTTCGAGCACGGCCCGAGGTTGGGTACGCACGTGCCGTACGCGCATCGGCGCGGCGGTGCGCAGCTCGAGCAGCCTCCCGCGTCCGTGGCGCCATCCGCGTTGGCGATGTCCGTCGCCATCGCGTCGCCGCCGGCGCTGGTGTCCATTCCAGTCCCGCCGTCGCGGCTGGTGCCAGAGTCGGTCGGGCCCGAAGGCTCCGAGCACGCCGAGCCAGCGAGGGACGCGGCGAGCACGGCGACGAGCGTCGAGAGAGATCCGCGAAGCGAGCGCATGCCTGTGATCATAGCGGCGATTCGGGGCGAAGATGGGCTCGAGACGATGGTCGTGTCGTCGAACGGGTGACCGGCAAACTTGCCGTTCCGTCGGCAAACTTGCCGTTCCGTCGGCAAACTTGCCGTTCCGTCGGCGGACGGCGCGGGGATCAGCGACCGAGAGGCGGCAAGATGGCCCACGATCCCACCGCCTTTCCAACGATGGCTGCTGAGAACGTCGGGAGCTCAGCGCACGTACGTCATGCAGTGGACGTTGCAGTACATCAGGCGGCATCGCCATAGGCGCCGAAAACTTCACGGCTGAAACAGAGAGATAGAGCAGCAAATCGAGCGACGAAACGACGTTCTACATCGAGCCGCGGAGCGCGGCCCCCACCCGCGCTGCCGCGCCCAGTGAGCAGAACGCCGGTAGGCGCAGTGCTGAAGCCCCCACCCGCGCTGCCGCGCGCCAAGTGAGCAGAACGCCGGTAGGCGCAGTGCTGAAGCCCCCACCCGCGCTGCCGCGCGCC
>LNEO01000330.1 GCA_001465015.1 Deltaproteobacteria bacterium Ga0077539
TCCTGCGCGACCCCATGCGCGGGAGTCTCTGCTCCCGCGCCACTGCGCTCACTGCGGGAGTCTCTGCTCCCGCGCCGCTGCGCCCACTGCGGGAGTCTCTGCTCCCGTGCCCTACCACCCCGCGAACACGTTGGACTGCACCGCGCCCTGAAACCCCCAGGGAACGTTGACGTCGCCGAAACGGCTGCGAAACACGAGCGTCCCGTCCACGCGAAACGGCGCAGCTTCCACAGTCATCGCGTCGCCCATCAAGATCGGCGCGCCCGCGATGCTCGGGGCCGACGGGCCCGCGTTCATCGGCGTCGCCACGGGGCCCACGCGCACCGCGGTCGAGCGCGTGACGTTGACCTCGACCAGCACAACCAGCGGCCTTCGCGCCGGCAAAACCTGGGAAAACGACGCGTCGACCGTGCCCACCGAGCGGCCGCTCACGACCAGGTCCGCCCGGAGGCTCGCGGCGTACAACGCAAACGAGTTGGGGTTGTACCCGACGAGCTCGACCCGCATCGTCGCGCCGCCGCTCGTGCCGGAAAACTGCACGGCCCGCGCCTGAATTTGCGGCGCTTCGATCACGCCAGGCATGATGGCGCTCATCACGCAGCCCGACTGTGTGACGGCGCTGACCATCGCCAGCGTAGCGAAGGCGCCAAACCTCATCGAGCGACGTCGATCTCGGGCCAACATCAAAACGTTCGCGGCATCATACGCTCGCTCGAGAGAGACCGTTCCCGCCGTGTCGAAGCGACGAAATAAATTGGACCCGGCGGTCGCCCGAGCGCCTGCCACGCAGCCCACGAAGGGCCCCCCCGAGACCAACCGGCTCGATCGCATCCGCGACGCGCTGCTCGCGCACTTCGACGTGCATCAGCGGGCAATGCCGTGGCGCCAGACTCGGGACCCGTACGCGATCTGGGTCAGCGAGGTCATGCTGCAGCAGACTCGCGTCGAGACCGTTATTCCGTACTACCTGCGATTCCTCAGCCGATTCGAGAGCGTTCGAGCGCTCGCTGAGGCCGACGAGGCCGACGTCCTCGCGCTGTGGTCGGGCCTCGGTTACTACCGCCGCGCTCGAATGCTCCACCAGGGCGCCCAGCATGTGCTCAAAGAGCACCGCGGCGAGCTGCCGAAGGACCCCGACGCGCTGCTCGCGATCCCTGGCGTCGGGCGCTACACCGCGGGCGCCATCGCGTCGATCGCCTTCGACCTGCGCGAACCAGTCCTCGACGGAAACGTCGAGCGCGTCCTCACTCGCCTCGACGCCATCCACGGCGATCCGCAGGAGAAGGACACCCGAAACACCCTCTGGTCCATCGCGCGCTCGTTCTCGGATCACTCCCGGGCGGGCACCATTAATCAAGCGCTCATGGAGCTCGGCGCCACGCTCTGCACGCCCACGAGCCCTCAGTGCCTGTTGTGCCCTGCCCGCACGGACTGCAGGGCCAACGCGATCGGGGAGCCGTCGCGGTTTCCCGAAAAAGCGCCGAAGAAGGCCCCGCGCGTCGAGCGTTGGACCGCCCTGGTCTTGCACGATCGTGACGCGAAGGTGTGGCTCGGGCCTCCGCCGGCGAACCTCGATCGATGGAAGGGAATGCTCGTTCCGTTGCTTCTTCGCGAGGGCGAGGCCGAGACGCCTTCTGTCGCGGGCGTGTTGCGCGCATCGCGCCCGATCGGGTCCGTGACGCACGTGCTCACGCACGCCAGGATGGAGATCTCCGTGCGGATCGCGGCGCTTTCAGAGCCGCCCGATGCGCTCGAGGGAGCGTTTGTCGCCGCTGACGCCCTGGACTCTCTCGCGATCCCGAAGGTGACGCGGGTGATCTTGGCGGCAGCCGCTCAACGGTCGAGCTCGCCGGACAAGACCGCTTCCGCTTCGGCCCGCAAAAACGCTTCGAGCCGCGCGCGAAAGGGTCGAGCGACAAAGGGCAGCACGACCTCCAAACGCACCTGACTGTCGCCGATCTCGAGCCACCCGGTGCCGCCGCGCGCGTGCGCCTCGGCGCGCCATTCGCTGGTCCAACGAAAGGCCGACGCGACGCCGAGCGCGGGCTTCTTCTCGTGCCAGTGGGCGGCGCGGGCTTCGAGCCTGCGCTTGAGCTCGCCGCGATCGAGGCTGTGCGCGAGCTCGAGGTGGATCTTCACTGCGAGCCGGCTCCGTGCGGGAGCTTGGCGGTGAGCGCCTTGCTCAGCGCCTCGACCGCGCCGACCCAGCCGCGCTCGGCGTGCGTCGCGCTCGCTTGCACGCCGTCGCTGCTGATCGGAATCTCGAACACGCGCACGTCGTCGCCGAACGTCCCGTCGTTGGGGATCTCGACGGCGCTCGAGTGCTGGAGCAACGCGATCATCCCCGCGTTCATGGCGAGCACTTGCATGCGAAAGCGATGGACGCCGCGCGCGCGCGCCGCCGCGATGAGCGCCGCGAGCAGGGCAGACCCGATGCCCTTGTGCTGCGCGTCGTCGGCCACGGTGATCGCCACTTCGGCCACGTCGGGCTCTTCTTTGAGCCGCACGAACCGAGCGACGCCGAGCCCGTGCTCGAGCTCGAGCCCCGGCGCGGGGCACACGGCGACGAGCGCCACGTGGTTGATGCCGTCGACGATCGTCAGGTAGTCGAGCTGCTCGTCGCTGAGCTCGTTGAGCTCCGAGAAGAATCGCTGATACCGAGAGGTCGGCGAGAGCCGTCGAAAGCCGTCGTGCAACTCCTGGCGATCGTCGGGATGGATCGGACGGATGGTCACCGTCGCGCTTCCGTCTCGTGGCTCGAAGATCAGCCGAAACTCGTTGCTCGACGAGTGCTCGTCGCGCTCGAGGTTTACAACGGGCGTCACCGTCGGGTGACTCGGCGGCTTGCGCGTAGCGGTCATCGCGGATCCTCTCGTGGTCATGGACAGCCTATAGCGCGTATGACGCGATGCGGCAAACGGCCTCGAATCCCTGAGGATCTGCGCAGGACGCGCGTCGGGAACATTTCGCCGTTGCGCGGCGAAGCCTCGGGCTACACTCGCTTGTGAACGGCGCATGCGCCTGTGCTCCGAGGGGCATTGTGCGCGACGCGCGTCGACACTTCGACGACCTTTATCGTCTCAACTCCGGAGCGTCACTCATGCAGCGTGACCGTCGCCGCGGAAATCGCACGCGGACACAGACCTACCACGCCGAAACTGCCTCGACGAAGGTCGGCAAGGCGCGCCTCGGCGACGCGCTCGAATCGAAGCCCGGCGCGCTCGAGGCGATGAAGAAAGCCGTCGAGCCCGAGCCGCTTCCGCGCGTCATCGAAGATCTGCCCGCGGAGGCCGAGCCGTCCGCGGAGGCGGGCGACGGGGCCGACGGCACCAAGCCTGTTCGTCGCGTGGCCAAGAAGTACTCACGCGAAGAGATGCACGCGAGGCTCTTGAAGGCGCAGGGATCGCACGCGATCACCGACGCGGTCGAGGCGTTCTTCTACGCGGGCTACGCGCTCGAGGACGACGATCAAGAGGGCTGGCTGCAGCTGCTCGAGCACCGCGACGAGGGCCGCGTGCGCGAGGCGATCGAGCGGCTGCGAAAGAGCTTTCTGCGCAAGCCGGTGCGGCACAAGCCGCTGCTCAGCCAGCGCCTGCGTCGCATCGAGGACAACGCAGACGAGGCCGCTACGCGCGAGGCCGCCGCGGACATGCGCAAATCGCTCTGAGCGTGGGGCTCTTGGTCAGCAGCGGCTTGAGCCGCGCGTTGAGCACGAAGGGCGCGACGGCGTTGACGAGCTGCACCTCGAGCAGCTCGACCGTCGGGACCTCGTGGATGCGCCAGCTGTTGTGCTCGCGGCGATCGACCTGCTGCAAATCCTGATCGAGCGCTCCGTCAGGAAACACAGCGCCTCCCCGCATCGTGTCCTCTTCGAGCAGCGCGAGCTGCGAGAGCCCGGGCGCGTCGCGTGGTGCTGGTGCGCGGGAGCGACTCCGTGAGCACGCGCTCGTTTCCGCGGCGCTACCGCCGCGTGTGGCGCGAGCGTCAGTGCGGGGCGACGCACCGGCAGATCGTGGCGGCGCTGGCGCGTTGCGGGCGCTCGCTTCGTTCGACGAGCGATCGCGACGTGGTGCGGCTCGTGCGAGAGCGGCTGCGTCTCGAGCTCGCGTTGCGTCAATCGACGGCAGAGGCGATCGTGCAGCTCGCGGTCGAGACGGGGCGCTCGCGTCCATGGGCGGTCGCGGCGCTGCGACGGCTCGGGCTCTCGCCGCTCGAGTGGCCAAGGGAGGCGCTTCGTGCGCTGCGTGAGCAGGCGGAAACGCGGGCGCGCGCTGCACGAACGCGTCCGCGCCATCGCGCGTGTGATGCGTGCACTTCCGCTGTTGCGTCCGCTGCCGACGCCGCTCGGTGACCGCTGTCGCGACCGCTGTGTTGCTGGTGTCTGACATCGAGAAGGCCCCCGCGTTGCTCAGCGCGTTTCCTGCGCTGCAGCAGAAGCTCGCGGAGGCGATGACGCCGCTGCTCAAGGACAGCGCGAAGGAGATCGTCGCCGGCGTGCTCAACGACATGGCGACCAAGCCGGGGTGAGCCGACGAACGCAACGACAGCCGCAGCTCGGACGCGGGCGGTATCGCACGCGAGCGGCGCCGTGCGAGGTGTTGACCGTGCGCTGCCAGACAAGTGCGTTCGCGAGGTGGCGTGGCGCAGGCTCACTCCTGAAGCGCAGAAGCGTTTTGGCCAGCAAGAGGAGCTTCCGTCGGACATCCTCGTGGCGCTCGCGGCGCGGTCGCTCACGACGCTGTGGGGATCCGCGGACCTCAACGAGGCGTTCATCATCGCTGCGCGCGTCGCCGCAGCGCAACCCGAGGAGCTCTACCTGCCCGCGGAGCACAAGAAGCTGGCGTTCTGAAAGTACTTCGACGCGCAGTGGGTGTGGGATCTCGCCTATGCCGCCGCGCCCATCAGCGGCGTCCGCAGGGCGACCGTCAGCGCTGGTCGCAACGCGCTCTGCACGTGCGGTAGCGGAAAGAAGTTCAAGCGCTGCTGCGGAAAGTGAGCCCCGCGCGAATCACAGCGAACATGGGTCGGTCAGGCATGGCCGAGTGAGTCCCAATGTTGGGACGCTCCTGGTCAAATTTGACCACCGTCAATACAGTATCTCCTGTGAAATCGGCGGAGAACGCGTCGTGCGGCGCGGTCGGACGATCGCTGGGCGGCAGCCACGGGCGGAGGACAGCAGCGAGGCTACGGGCGATCGGGTCGCCGACAGCGGTCGCGCGCGATGGGGGGAGTGAGCGGTGCTGTCACTCTCGCCAACGAATCAGCGTTGGCGGTTGCTGGCCACCGTGCCGGCTGTCTGGCCCGAAGTGAGCTGCTCCGCGCTCGCCCCAACACCATATGCGACGTTCACGTGCCGCACACGTCATTGTCCCCGACCCTGTGTCGCCGGTCGCAACCAAGGAGGCCCGATCGACTCCAGGCACGGCGCTCGGTTCGTCGCGTTGCCCAAATGCGGTGGCTCCCCACTCGACGACCTGCCCGTTGGCGAGCAGCGCGGTCGTGAGCTGAACGGCAGTGCTCACGCCCATCGCGCGCGTGGGTGTCGGAACCCGCAAAAATTCAGGCTCATCGAAGCCGAATTCGGTTCGCCGAATCTGTGCCGACGAAGTGCGGCCGACGCACTCGACCTCTCCGCGGATCGTGAGCGCACACAGGTGTGTACCAGAGCTCGACATGCTCTCGACGGGCGCAGAGGCTCGAGGTCCCGCGAGCACTCCGTGGGAGCCAAGAGGCAGGCCCGCGAGTCTGGGATCGTGCTCGTTGCTCGTACCCCAGCAGAAGAGCTGACCTTCGCGGGTCATTGCGCACGTTCGACCTCCGAGGTGACCGACAGCGATGCTCGGGGGCAGTCCCGCGATTCTCGTCGGAGGGATCCGTTGGCCAGCGCCCGGCGCATGCCGTTGCTCCACGTTGCCTCCCCAACAAAACACGGCGCCGTCGTTGTCGATCGCGCACGTGTCGCTCAGCGTTCGGATCTGCGAGAGCCCTGGAAGCGGTTCGGGAGGTAGCCAGCCGTCGAAGCCTTGCGCACCGATGACGAACCGATGAGCCCCCCAGCACCACACTGTTTGGTCCTGTCGCAGCGCACACGAGTAGCGATCGGCGGGCGCCGAAAGCGCGACGCGATCGACTCCGCGCATGCGTGTGGCGAACGCTGTGATCGGTGTGTGGCTCGCGCCGTCGATCACGCCCCAACACCAAAGCGA
>LNEO01000331.1 GCA_001465015.1 Deltaproteobacteria bacterium Ga0077539
ACGCCGTTGCTGGACCTACAGATACATGACGGATGGACGTGGGGGCTTCGTCTCGAATCGTGGGCGGGGCGTCGGCGGAATCCGTCGTTCCATCACGTGATGCCCTCGCGTCGCTCGAATCACTCGCGTCGGCAGCGTCGAGTTGCGCGAAGTCATCAGCGCGAACGGTCGTGCCGCACCCTGCGAGCGTCGGAGCCAATAGCAGTTGTGCGGCTCGCAGCGCCTGCAGTGCGGATCCTCGATTTTCGAGCCAGCGAGGCTTCCCCCAACTCGACTTCACCCTTGCACGGTAGCTCTGCTTTGCCTTCACCGCCACCGCGCAACACCCACGCAGCCACCCGTGGCTGCCCACCAGCCACCCAGTGGCGCGCAGCCAGTCACCAGTGGCGCGGTCGGCGTGCAGCCAACGGAAGGCGGAGCTGCTCGATCGAACCCGAGGTGCTGCTGATCACACGACGAGCGCTCCCACGACGTGCGTGCCGACGTTGGTTTGGCACGCTGCGTCCCGACGCTCCCCAAGATACAAGGACATTCAACCGCGGTCCGTCGCCCAGGCGACCGCTGTTGGCGACCCGATCGCCCGTAGCCTCGCCGCCGTCCTCCGCCCGTGGCTGCCTCCCGGCGATGGTCCCACCGCGCCGCTCGACGCGATCTCCGCCGTTTTCACAGGCGATACTGTGTTGGCGATCATCACCGCCGCGACCTCGCGAAGCGGCGCGGTGAGCAGCGCGCCGAGCAGCTCGCCGCGGCCTCGCGTGAGCTCGTGAAAGACGGCGTCGCGAAGGATCATCAGCGACAGTCCCCACCCGATCGCGACGGACGGCGGCGTGCATACGCGTGACGTTCAACAGCGCGATGCCCGGCGCGACGTCGCTGTTCATCGCCGCGTTGTCGAGCGCTGCGCCGAGGGTCTGCGCGCCCTCTGCGCACACGACGCTCGGGACCAGCCCCGCGCCGGTCGCGCGCATCGTGGACTCCATGTCGCGCACGTACGACGGCGTCACGCTCGCGTTCGAGTCGGAGATCAGCAGCAAGTCGTAGCGAGGCGCCTGGCGCTCGACCGTCGCGCGCAGGTTCGAGACGGGCGTGATTGCGGTTGGTGCGGATCGAGAGTGTCGATTCGCACGTACCGGGCTCACCGACGACGGGCGCTGCTCGGAGGCGGGGAGCTCGACGACGGTCCGATGATGCGAGCTCATCGTTACCCAAGTTCTGCCTGGAGAATCAGCGGCGAGAGTGCCCGCAGCCCAAGGGGGCGGGCGTCAGCGCCCGCACCGTTACGAGTGTGCTCTTCGGGCGAAGCGCAGCGGCCTCGCGACCGCAGCTACACCGCGCCCGCGACGAGCGTCGTAGACGCGCGGAGCGGATCAGCGCGGTAGAAATCAAGGCAAACCGCTGGCCCGCACTGGGAAACCTACGAACCTCGGCGCGGTCGTGGTTTCGCTGGGATTCAGCGCTTGGAGGGCGTTCATCGCGAGGCCGAGGATCGCGACGGCTCCGCTGACGCCACCTGCGCGTGCGTGGCGCGCTCGCATCGAACGCGCGGGTGATGGTGGAACGCGACGGCGTGCGACGTTGTCGCAGCGGCTGCTACGATGGCCGCGTCGCACACGACAAACGCAGGCCTCGTTCTCCACCGATCAATCCCGGCACGCCATGCGCCGGTCAGCCGCGATGCACCCCGACCATGAAGAGCAAGCAAGTGTCGTTGGCACCCACAGCCCGTACAAACATCGCAAGCAGCGCTGCAGGCGACGATGATCTCGCCTCCACAGAGGGCGTCGACTACACGCCGTTGAGGGACTTGCTCCAGTCACACAATTGGCGCGAGGCAGACCGCGAAACGTTGGCGCTGATGCGAAGAGTCGCCAAGGGCGATCTCGAGCCGCTCGCGCTCGCGCGCTTTCCTCCCGTGGATCTACGGACGATCGATCAACTGTGGGTAAAGTACAGCGGCGGTCGCTTTGGATTCTCCATCCAAAAGTACATTTTTCGTGCGTGTGAAACCGCGGCGACGCCCCTCGACACGCAGACGCACCAGCGCTTCGGAGAGCGTGTCGGCTGGAGAGATTCGAGTAGCTGGCACAACGCGCGAACGTACACGCTGGAGGCGCCTGCCGGTCATCTGCCGAACTATACTTCGTTCGAGTTCGCCGAGCATGATGGGGAGGCCACCGCGCGACAGCCGCCGGCGAACGAGGGCAACAACTTCTACAAAGTGAGCGCCCTTCTCTCGCGTGAAGATCTCCCGTCGACGAAACCCACAGAGCCGTCGCCTGCCTCTGCGAAGCGCAAACACAAGCGTTGATCTGTTTGTGTCGGCAGAGCGCCCCTTGCCCACGATCGAGGACCCGTCACGGATCGGCAACTCCGTAGACGACCGCGCGGGCTGTGATGCTGCTCGAGGCGTTGGCGCCGATCCACTCGATCCTTCGCGCAGTGCGTGGGCGCTGCGCAGAGGCGACGTTTCGCCGAGATGCCATGGGGAGCAGCACACCCGCGGTGCAGTCCTTTGCAGTCAGACCGCGGCGCAAAGGTCGTACTCTTCCGAGCGATGAGCACAGAGGACACGATCTCCCTTGCGTTGGATCAGCTCCGTGAGAGCAACGCGGTCGAGGCGTTGTTGGACGACGCCGAGTGGCCAGCGGACGCGTGGCGTCACGCCCTCGCGCAGGACGCTGCGATCCCGTCGGTGCGCACGCTCGTGCTGCCCGAGCTCCCGTGGACCGCAGCGCTGTTGGCGCGGTTGCCCAGGCTGTTTCCGTCGGTCGAATCGCTGACGATCGCGTGGAAGAGCGACGGCGTGAGCGCGCGACCCACGCTCGCGGACGCGCTTGTTCCGTGGTGGGACGCGGGGCTCACGAAGTTCGACTGTGCGTTTGCGCGCGAGTGGGGCGCGACCGAGCCTCCGGCACGTCCTGCGCGCTTCACAGACACGCTCGAAGCGCTGGTGCTTCGCGACCTTCGACGGGATGGGCTCGCCGAGGTGCTTCGCGCGGTGGGCGCGTTGGCACGGCTGAGCGAGCTTACCGTCGGCGTCATCGACGAGCCGAGCGCGGCGCTCACCCGCTTGCCGAGCCTGCGGTCGTTTACGTGTGAGTTCGATCCGAAAGCGAAGCTCGTGGCCACGTTCGACAGCCCGTCGCTCCGATCGCTATCCGTCGCGCTTCGTCGTCGCGCGGTGCCGGTGTGCTTGCGCTTGTCCGGCACGTTGCCTTCGCTCGAGACGCTCTCGCTGCAACAGGTGCACGACGATCGAACCAGCTTCGACACGCCGTCACTCGTGGCGCTGATCGCTGGCGCCGCGAACACGCTGACGTCCGTGACGCTGTCGACCGGCGATCCGTGGCCGCTCGCGCTGACGATCGCGGAGTGCCTGGCGGCTCGTCGCGACGCGTTGTTGCCGACGCTGCCCACGCTGACGGTGGCGCGCCGCTACGCGAACGACAGCGGCGGCACCGCAGCCGAGCGCGCCGAAGACTTCGCGCGGATGTGCGCCATTCGTGGGCTCGGATTCAAGCTCGACCCCGCGAGCTGGCTCACCGTCGTGGACCGTCCTGCGCATCTGCTCGCGACGCTCGAGGAGATGGCGACGCTCGAGACCGTCTCGCTCCGCGGGGAGATTCACTCGTTTTTGCTCGAGCAACCGGCGCTGTTCGCTCACTTCTCCGCGGCGCGCAGCGTGGATGTCTTTCACGCTCAAGCCCTGACCAGCGACGGCCTCGACGCGCTGCTTCGCGCGTTGCCCGCGCTCGCGCACCTCACGCTGATCAACGGCAGCAATCCCGCGATGGATCGATTGACGCTGCGCAGCCAGTCGCTCGAGTCCGCGCGCTTCACGCACTTTCACCAATTGAAAACATGGGCGTTCGACGCGCCCGCGCTCCGCCGCCTCGATCTGGACAACTGTGAGACAAACCCGGCCGAGGGTGCGACCGCGCCGTTCAACACCGACGCGTTTTGGCTGTACGGCGATTTCAGCGAACGTGTGTGCAAGTCGATCTTCGACGGCGAGCCCCAGAGCCATCTCCCCGCGCTCCGCGAGCTCTACCTTTGGAACAATCCGTTTGGCTACGGTCAGCTCGCCGCGCTCGAAGCCCTTCGCGTCGATATCCCCTGCGCGCTCGGCCATCGGACGCTCGAGACGCTCGCAATTCAAAACCTCGCGCACCTTCGCTCGCTGACATTGAAGAACGTGCCGAACCTCCGCCGACTCAGCGTTTCGACGACCGACGACGAGGGGCCTGGCACGACGTGGCTCGCGCAGGCGGACCTCGCGGGGCTCCCCGAAGGCTGCGAGATTGAGCTTTGTTCGCTCTCGCCGGGACGCGTCGGTCTCACGCTCCCGTGAGCGCGCGGTTTGTCTGCTCGCCCGGCGCGCGGGTTTGCGCGTGACCGCGATGGCGGCTGGGTGCGGGGTGCTGTTTCCCTCTGTGTTTGCTCGCAGAGGACAGGACATTCAACCGCGGTCCGTCGCCCAGGCGACCGCTGTTGGCGACCCGATCGCCCGTAGCCTCGCCGTCGTCCTCCGCCCGTGGCTGCCTCCCAGCGATGGTCCCACCGCGCCGCTCGACGCGATCTCCGCCGTTTTCACAGGCGATACCTGTGTTGGCTCTCGGCGCGTCGCTGGCGCTCATGTCCGACAGCACCTTTCGTTCATGATGCGGGCTCGTCTCCCCGGCGAAATTCGCACTGCCGCGCGCGAATCGCTGAGCCATCACGCCCCTGTCCGGCCAATGTAGTGAGCGATGAACCGCCGAGCTCGCCCCCCTCGTCGCGTCGCACGATTGTCTCGCGGATCGCTGCTCTTCGCCGCGGTCACGGTCGTCGCTGGCTGCGGACCGGACTCGACGAGCGCTGATTCGGGCGGCGCAAACGGAATGGACGGCGGTGGTGATCCTTGCCGCAGCCCTGCGTTCAACAGCGGCGCAGGCCCGGACGCGGCCATCTACCGTCCCGTCGATCAGCCAGGGGACCTCGTGTGGGTCGAGACGCCTGCGATTACGCACACTCGCGACTACTTCAGCTACGAGGACTTCGTGCGCCCTGGGTTTCCCACGGACTGGCGCGCGGCCAACCTCGTGGACGGGCAGCTCTGGTTGCGCGTGGAGGTGCTCGAGACCGCGCCCGGAGCGACCTTTCCGATTTACTATACGGTCACGTGGGGACCGGGCGTCGACGGGCGAATCCAGGGATTTCTTCGCGCTGCCGTCGAGATCAACCGCGCGGGCCCAGCCGTGTACGAAGAGGTGGCCGACGTTCGAGAGATCGAATACTCGCCGGACGGGACGTGCTGCCAGAGCGTGTGCGCTCGGCCGTGGCCCTGGGACAACGCGTGGCGCAGCGTCGCGGGCGACGTGGTCGCGCGAAACGCACGAGGATTTCCGATCCGTGTTCGTACGAGAATCGTCCTTCGACCCGCGCGTCGGTGATCTGCCCGCCGCAACGCCCCACCCACCAGGATCCGTCGATGAAATCTCTCGTCACATCGAGCGCTCGTTGGCTCTGGTTCGCTGCGCTCGCGCTCCCGCTCGCCGTCGGCGCCTTCGGCGCCGGCTGCGGCGCGGGTGCGCCCACACAATCAAGCTGCTCGCCCGCGTGCCCGTCCGGCCAGTCTTGCGCCGCGGGGCGCTGCGTTCCGGCGAGCGCCAACGGCTGCATCGAAGTGACGCCGAGCAGCATCATTCGCTTTCAGTCCGGCGCGAACAGCGGGTGGTTCTCGGCGACGTACAACGGCGGCGTCGCGCCGACGCTGGGAGACGGCTGGCAGTCGTTGGCCATGAAGCTCAGGCAGACTTCGACCGGCACCTTCGACCTCTCGCGCGAGCCGCAGAACACCGATGATTGCCAGCGCTGCGCGTACGTCACGTACGCGGGCAGCGGCGACCATTTTCAGCTCGACATCGCCGTGTCGGGGACGCTCGTGCTCGAAGAGTACGACGAGGATCGCGGCGTCGCGCGCGGCGTCCTGCGGGACGTGACCTTTCGCCACCTGCAAGAGGTCGCGCTGCACTCGTTTCGCGGGTTTGCCCCGGACAATCACTGCGTGCATCTGGCGGAGGTGCGCTTCGACACGCGGCCGACGACCAGCGCGCCGTGCGACCGTCAAAGCGACTGCCCCAACAATCAACTGCAGTCTTGCGACCCCGCCTCGCTCACGTGCGTGGCTACGCAGTGCACGACGCAGAGCCCGACGTGCGCGAGCGGGCGAGCGTGCGTCAACCAACACCCGCTGTTCGGCGTGGGCGCTTGCTACGAGAGCTGCGTCCCGTTCACCTCGGGCGCGTGCGGCGGGGGGCGAGACTGCGTTCCGATTGATTATGTGGGTCAGCGCGGCGTCTGCCGTTCGCCCGCGCCAAACCCGCCTGCGCCCTACGCGATGTGCACTCCTGGACACGGCACCACCGGCTGCGGGCCCGGGCACGTGTGCGCGACGGACGCGATCTACTGGCACGCGGACGTGTGCTACCCGCAGTGCGATTTCTTCGCGGCGAATCCAGGCTGCGCTGGGCGCTGCTGGTTGATGGGCCACACCCAGAGCGAGGTCGAGACCGCCTGGCTGTGCGGCTACGGCGACTGCCACATGGGCGGAATGTGTCAGCGCGAATGGGACAACGCTGGCGTTCGCTACGGCCAGCCGTGCCCGGCGGACAACCAGTACTGGGCCTGCGAGGGAAGCGACCGACGCCTGGGCGTGTGCCTCCCGAGCGGCGGTGGCCGCCCGATTTGCAGGCAGCACTGCAGGCTCGGCGCGAGCGGCGAGTGCCCGTCGGGTCTGTCGTGTCAGCAGTACGTCATCGCGCGAGGGCGGCCCGAACAGCGGGCGATCCCGGGCGTCGGAGTGTGCGTTCCGTAGGGTGTGGGGCCATAGCCCCACGCCGGTCGGCACCGAAAACTTCACCGCTGAGACGGCTGCTTGGAGCTGCAAATCGAGCGACGGACCGACGCTTTGCATCGAGCCGCGGAGCGGCCCCCGCCGCGCTTCTGCCCACGTGATGCGCAACGGCCGAGCAGAAGGCGTTGGAACGGCAGAGCAAACGGACAGCCACACGCCCGGGCGCATTCCCGGGAGCCAAGGGGCGCGCCAACAGCGCGACTTCGTCGCGGAGCGCAGCGGGCTCGCGTCCGCAGCTACCCTATGCGCAGGGACTCGAGGCGATCGACTCGCACGCCGTCACCGTTCGCCACCTGCGTCTCGACTCGCGTGCCGCAGCGAGTGTCTGGAGAATCGCAGATCCAACGTGTCGAGCACCGTGTCACTGGTGTGGACCGCGCGCGAGCTGACGACGTTGCCCTCGAGCTCGATGTAGGTCCTGCCAGAGCTGTCGCAGCGCGCCGAGACGTCGTCCCGCGTGAGCGCGCTGTCACGATTGGCGATGTAGAACCACACCGTCTTCTGCCGCCGGTCGTTCATGTATCGGCATCCGGCCACGAGCGCAAACGTCGCGCACAGCTCGCACGGCTCGAGCATTCCTGGAATGCAGTCGCTGGCAGCAGCGGTCTCCGTGTACCCGCGGTCGGAGTTGACCCTGCAGTCGCGCTGCAGAGAGCTTCCCCGCTACGCTCTTCGCAGCCTGACCCCCCGTCGCTGGGCCGAAGGTTCCGATGCGAAGCACGTGTTCGACGGGCTTCGGTTCTGCCAGCGAAAACTCTGCTCGTCGCAGCATCGTCGCGAGCACCATGCAGAGCTCGAACCCCGCGAACGACGGGCCCAGACAGCGTCGGTGCCCGCCTCCGTACGGCAGGTACTCGAACGGCGAAAACGCCTTGTTCACGAACCTCTCGGGCCGAAACGCGTACGGCTCGGGAAACGTCTCTTCGCGGCAGTGCACATTGCACGCCCCCGCGGCGACGTACGTCCCCGCCGGAAGCGAGTAGCCCTCGAGCTCGATGGGCGCGACGCACTTTCGCGTGATCATCGGAACGGGCGGGTGCATGCGGGGGATCGTCATCGATGGCGGCGGAGCACGCCACCTTCGCGGATGAAACTGCAGCGTCACTGGATCAGCGACTGCAGTTACGTGTCAGGACATCCAACGGCGGTCGCTCGATCACCGGTGAGCCGACGGAGGCCCTGCGCCGTTGTTCCGCGGCCTCTCTGCGCTCGTCGGCCCGGCTCGTTGCCCCCTGGACGCGAGCGTCACTCCGCGCGAAACCGGGCGTTCGCCACTGCTTTCACAGGCGAAACTGAGTTGGTCAGATCGGCGACGCCCCGACCGACCCCGAACCGTAGACGGCCGTCGACGGCTGTCGCCTCGAAGCGTCAGCCTTCGGGCCGCGCGGCGGCGCTACGGCGACTCGATCAGCAGTGTGGTCTGCGGCGCGAGGGAAGTCCCCGCGCCCAGCCAGGCGACCCGCGCGGCCGTCACGATGCCCGTGATGTGGGCGTGCTCGCGCAGGTCGTCTCGCACCGTCATCGGCAGATCGAGCCGCAGCTCGCCGGCGGTGGTCAACCCGGGCGGTGCCTGGAAGAGCCAGGCCGAGCCGTAGGAGACGCCCGTGGTGTGATCGAGCACCCAGGGGTCGTGGGGTCGCGGGACCCACGTGGTGGAGAACACGCCCTCGGGGACGGCGAAGATGCGCACCTCGACGCGATGCCCGCGGGGAATGGGCAGGACGCCGGGGACGTGCACGGTGAAGAGACCCATCGGGGGCATCAGACCACGCGGCGAGCCCGCGGGGAAGGCGCCCGGTCCGCCGGGGCGGGCGCGTCGGCCGGGGTCAGGGGCCTGCGCCGCGCGGCCTGCAGCGCAGGACCTCCAGCCGCTGCCAGGTCGCGTAGCCGCGCCGCGGCGGGTCGTGCACCACCAGCCCCTCGACCTCCTCGAGGGAGCGCAGCCAGCGGCGGCTCTTGCCCGTCAGCCCCGAGGTGACCGCGTACACCTTCAGCGGAACCTCCAGCGTCGCGAGCGTCTCGACGGCCCACTTCGCGTCGAACCAAGGCCGCGCCACCGCGTCGCACAGGCTCGACATCACCAGCACCAGCGAGCCGCCGGGGGCGACGTGCGCCGCCCCTTCCTCGGCGAGCTCGCGGAGGAGCCCGACGCCCTCCGAGGGGTTGTCCTTGTGGGCGCAGTGGACGGCGGTCTTCGCACCCGCCTCCACCTCGCCACAAAAGTGCGAAAGTCGAGCTGTGTTGGACGGCGGGCTCGAAGACGACGAAGTGCGGGATTTTTCGCGGCGAATCGGGCGCGAGGCCGAGCGCATTCACCGCACCGTGCGCGACCTGCTCGACTACGCGCGCGCCGCACCAGCGAAACGCGCGAAGAAGAGCCAGGTACCGTCGCGGACACCGTCGAACAAGTGCGTCGCCTGCTCGAGCCGCAGAAGAGCATGCGGGACGTCTTGCTCGTCGTGGAGGTCGCCCCATATCTGCCCCCGGTGAGGCGCTCCAACGATCGATTGGTGCAGGTGTCGCTCAATTTGGCGGACGCGATGAGGGAGGGAGGCGAGAGCGCGAAGGGCACGTTGAGCATCCGCGCGCTTCGCGATTCGACTGAGAAATCACTGGTCGGTATCGACGTCGAAGACACCGGGCCAGGGATCGATCCAGCCATGAGAGCGAAGGTGTTCGAGCCGTTCTTCACGACCAAGCCCGCCGGCGAAGGTACTGGCCTCGGCCTCGCCATCTGCGCCTCGCTCGTCGATCAAGCGGGCGGCTCGCTGCGCGACCTCGCGCGCGTCGACGGCGGTCGAGGCGCGCTGCTGCGCGTCGAACTGCCGGAGGCCGCGCGCACATGAAGCTCACGCGAGGACAGTGGATCGCGCTGGCGATCAGCTTGTTGATGGCGCTTCCTGCGCTCTCGGTGGGCTTTTATGCGGACGATTGGATTCACGAGGCGAGGCAGCGAGGGCTCGTCGCTCGGTACGCGCCAACGTGGACGCAGCTGTTCGAGTTTGCGCGCGCGACGGAGATCACCGGGACCCCGGGCCCTCAAGCGTGGTGGGCCGGCCCCGAAGTGCAGGTGCGGTTCTTTCGTCCGCTGACGTCCATCACCGTCGCGATCGATCACCAGCTCGGAGCGTTCGCGGGCCACGTCCACGGGCTCCTCTGGTTCTCGGCGCTGTTGGTGCTCGCTGCGGTGTTTCTGCGGCGAATCTTGCCCGAGCGCGAGGCCACGATCGCGACGTTCATCTACGCGATGGGTCAGCACCACGCGGCGACGTACACGTGGATCTCGGGCAGGACGAGCGCGCTCGTCGGCGTGTTCTCGTTGCTCGCGCTCAACGCGCACGCGAGGGATCGCGATCGAGGCTCGGCGCGCTCGTGGCTCGGCGCTGCGCTCTACGTGGGCGCACTGTGCGCGGGCGAAGGCTCGCTCGGCGCGCTCGCGTGGCTCTTCGCGTTCGAGTGGATATTCGCTGGCGAAAGGCGCGAATCCCTCACGCTGCGCGCGCTCGCGCGCTCGCTCGGCGCGTACGCGGCGATCACGCTCGCGTACTTCCCGTTCTACGTGTTGGCCGGCTACGGAACGCGCGGCTCTTCCGCATACCGCAACCCCATCACGGACCCGATCGCCTTCGTGAAGACCGCGCCCGAGCGCGTCGCGATGCTCGTGGGCGACGCGTTCACCGGCGCTCCTTCGGACTTTCACACGATCACCGAGGGCGCGTACAAGGGCTCGGTCGCGCTGGGCGTGATCGTGACGGTCGCGTTCGTCGTGCTCTTCGCGAGGGCTCGGTCGCGCGTCGATGCGATGGACCGAACCCGGCTCGACGCGCTCGCGCTGGGCTTCTTCGGCGCGATGGCGCCCGGTCTCGGCGCCCCGCCGGGCGGTCGCGTGATCGTGCTCGCTGCGATGGCGAGCTCGTCGATGCTCGCGATGCTCTGCGTCCGCGCTCGCGATCACTGGAAGACCGAGCGCTCGTGGCGCGCGCGCTCGGCGCTCTTCGTGATCGGGCTCTTTCACTTCGCGCTCGCGCCGTTGTTGCGGCTCGTTCAGCCCGCGGCGCTTCGCGCGGTGGTGCGTTCGCACGAGCAGCTCGCGGAGCGATCGCAGCTCGCGCCTCACTGTCGTGCGGGCGACGAGGTCCTGCTCGTGAGCGCGCCCGATCCCATCGCGGGGCTGTACGCCAACGTCACGTGGGCCGTTCTGCGCCCGAACGACCGGCGCTTGTTGCGCGTCCTCACGGCGGCGCCCGCCGATCACGAGCTCGCTCGCACGGACGAGCGCACGATCGAGCTCTCGCCGATCGCGACGGTGTTTCTCGAGCACCCGCTCGAGCGACTGGTGCTCGACCCGCGCTTCCCTGTGGTGATGGGGCGCGACTATCCGCTGCGGCGCATGCGCCCAGGCGCTCCGCTGCCCGGCGAAGCGACAGACCAGGCGATGGTGCGCGTCGTCGCGATGGACCGCGGTCGCCCGAGTCGCATTCGCGTGCAATTCGAGCGCGCGATCGAGCGTCTGCCGGTGTGCTTCGCTACGGGCTTCGCGGGCGCTGTTCGCGCGATCCCTGTCCCCGCAGTCGGAGAGCGAGTGCGATTGCGCTACGCGCCAGGCGCGATGGGGATCTGAATCGAGCGCTGCGATCCTGAGCTCAGAGGCTCGGGCACTCTATGCCGAGCGCGGGGTCGGGGTTGCAGTAGATAAACCCTCCGCCGCGCGTGGTGGTCATCATGATGATCGTGTCCGCGCGCGTCGCGGCGTCGATCGTGGGCCACACGCGCAGCACTTGATCGGCCACAGTGTGGTTGGCGACCATGACGGACAAGATCTGTTTGACCCAGCGCTGCGCAGGCAAGACGCGCTGCGAGCTGCGGTTGACCCCGACGAGCTTGGTCACGTGCTGCGAGCGCACGTCGGCGTCGCTGAGCACCATCGGCGCGGGGCGATAGATGCGCGTGACGCTGACGCCCACACGCATGCCGTTGATGCTCACGAGGATGTTCGTGATCGAGTTGGCGCCGCCGTCGTCGGGCGGGGCGTACATGATCTCGGTCTCGGTCGCGGCGAGCGTCGCGCCCTCGCAGTCGTGCAGGACCTCGAAGGACATCACCTCGGACTCGATCGAGCTTCCGCCTGCGTTGGGCGTGTCGAAGATCCGCTGCGCGCCCGGCGAGAGCGCGGCGCGCGTGTACCTCTCCGAGGGGGCGAACACGAGGCTGTTGTTGAAGATCGACGGCGTGGGCGCGGTGATCTGCGAGCGAAGCACGCCGCGCGGGCCGGAGAGCGTCCCGAGGATGGCCTCGTTGGAAGGGCCACCATCGCTGGCGCTCGCGTCGGGCAGCGCGCTCGCGTCGGGCGATGCGCTGGCGTCCGTGGGCTCGACGGTCGCGTCCATAGCGCTCGCGTCGTCGATCGCGCCGCTGTCGTGCTCGTGAACGTCAGGCGTCGCAGAGGACAGGACATTCAACCGCGGTCCGTCGCCCAGGCGACCGCTGTTGGCGACCCGATCGCCCGTAGCCTCGCCGCCGTCCTCCGCCCGTGGCTGCCTCCCAGCGATGGTCCCACCGCGCCGCTCGACGCGATCTCCGCCGTTTTCACGGGCGATACCTGTGTTGGAATTTTCCTCGCGCTTCAGCGAAGCGCTCACGCTGCCGTTTCCGCTGCTTCGCCGACAGAGCGACAGCCTCGGGCTCGCTCTCAACCCTCTCGCTCTCGACGCTGAACTCGAGGAGCTCTCCTGGCGCTGCGCGCAGCATCGGCGCGGTCTTGTAGACGTGGTCGAGCAGCCCTGGGATGTCGTCGTGGAAGTCTCGCACCATGCGCCGTACGTCGAGCACGATCGGCGCCGCGAGCCGCGCTGTCACCGCGTTGAGCCGGTCTTCGTCTTTCACGATGAAGCGCTCGTTCGCGCCACCTTCCGTGCGCGAGGTGCTCGACGCTCCGCTGCGACGAACGACCGGAGCGATGCGATCGCGCACTTCTTCGACGAAGGGGCCGTAGTGCGCGAAGCGCCACGGAGCATGCGTATACGTGGCTCCGCCGCGAGCGCGAGCGTGGGCGAGGTCTGCGAGGTACACGAGCTGCGTGGCGTTGAGCCCGCGCGAGCGATCGAGCTCTCCCGCCTGCAGCAGCGCGAACTCGATCATGTCGTCGACGAGCGCGCTCTCCTCGACGGAGACCGTAGACCACTGTGCGGGCGCGCGGACAGTTTTACGGCAGCATCGCCCCGGCGATGCGCGGCGCGAGGCGCTCGAGGGCGTAGCGGCTGAGCCTCCCTGCGCAGCGGTGCCCGTGATCGTTCGGATCGTCTTGCGCAGCGGCGAGATCGCCGTCGGTGGGCCCCGGCAAGCGAACGATCGTCGTGGACGTGTAGTCCCCGATCGACGCGGTCACCCGCGCGATCACGTCGACCTTCGAGCACACCTGCGAGCCGACGGCGTAGCTCTGCCCGTTGCCGCGCAGCGTGAGCGCGACGCGCACTCGAAGCGTCGTGGGCGCCGTAGAGCCCGGCGCGTCGGCGATCGCGTTCTCGTAGTACCCGGCGGCCTCGACGCGCGCTCGAAGCGCGAGCGCGAGCGCCGGGCCGAAGTCCGCGCCGGGCACGAACGCGCCGACGTGCGTCGCTGCGTCGATGTCATCGTACGCGAGGGCGGTGCGTCCCACGGTCGAGCGCAAATACGCTGGCTCTTCGACGGTGACGCCGTCGGGTACGACAGAGATGCCGAGCATCGTCCCTCTGCCGAACCAAACTTGAATCACCCTTCGCAGCCCCTCATCGGGCACCCGCGCGGTGACCGCAGACAGCGGGACCGACTGCATCCTCGGAGCGACGGGCGCCGCCGTTTGCCTCGGCGCGTAACCGTTCGCTTCGGCCTCTCGAAGCGCGCGCTCGATCGGATCATTGCTCGGATGGTCCTCGTGCAGCGCGAGGGAGAGCACGGGCATTGCCAACAGCAAGAACGCGTAGGCCGCCCACGGAGCGAGCCGCAGCGGCAGCGGCGCGCGGTTCATCAGCGGCGCCGAGCGATCGCTCTGCCCGGCGGCGTATTGGCCCGTCACGAGCACCTCTGCGAGCGGGTCGAGCGAGAGCATTGTCGCTGTGTCGTTGCTCGCGCGCGCCGCGCACCACCTGGGAAACGCCTGGCCGTTGAATCGCTGCACGTCGAAGTTCGCCGGCACCTGGCCGCATTTGATCACGCGACGCATGCCGCTGGGCTCGACGATGTTGACGTCGAGCATCGTCATGTTGTGCTTCGTGAGATAGCGCTTGCCGTTGCGGTGCTCGATGGAGTGCCGCACCTCGATCCGCGTGACGAGGTGCGTGCCCGGAGCGAACTCGATGATCTCGACGTTGCTGCCGCTTACGCGCAAGAGCGACCCGGCGAAGAGGTAGTAGCCGTCGAGCGCGGCGCGGCGCGAGCCGTCGATCGCGCTGGCGATCGCCCAGGCGATCATCGGTCCGAACCAGAGAAAGAGAAGATAGAGCCCGAGCTTCAGGCTGATGCCCCAGCAGACGGCGATGGCGCCGACGATCACGAAGAAAGAGACGGTACCGAGCGCTCCGGCGACGGCGTGCGTCGGGCTGAAGCGGTAGATCGCCGGACCGCTTCCGGGCTCAGGCTTCGTCGCAGCAGACACTCGCTGCCGCGTCGCCGCCGGCAAATGATCGAACGGAACCTTCACTCCCATGTCTTCGTCGCTCCCTCCGAGCGAGCGCGCATCGCGGCTTCGCTCATGGGACAACGGTAGGAGCGAGGCCGTCGCGCGAGCGCTTAGCTCTGGCTTAGAAGTGGCTACACGCGCTGCGAGGGGCATTGATCCAAGAAGCGACGCTCTCTCGGTGTCGATCGCAGATCGCCATGGGAAACGCGTCGCTGCTCTCTGTCGCTCTGCTCTCTGCCTGCGCGTCGCTCGCTCCGATGGCGAAGGGCGCGAAGCAGTCCGCCGCGGCCTATGCGTCGCTTCCGATCGAGCCCTCTGCCGACTGGAGCGTCCTCGGCGTCTCTCGCGACGGAGCCTCGGCGCTTCTGCAACGTGGTCGCCGCGCGAACTACATCAGCAGCGGCTACCGCTGGGTCTCCATCGCGAGCGGCGCCGAGCTGCAAGCGTGGAGCGCGTCGGACCTCACGAGCCTCGACAGCGCTGGGCCCGACACTGGAATGATCAGCGCGAGAGAGCGCGCCGCGTGGCGTCCGAGGGCGACGCTCGGCCCTGCGCTCGCGCGCTTGAGAGCCGACTGGACGCTCCTTCGCGAAGCGACGCATTCGCGCTTCGCCGCGAGCGGACGAGCGATCGTCTTCGACGCATCGCACGCGCTCTTTCTGAGCGACGCCGATTGCGGACACCTGCGCGCGCTGTCCTCGAGCGCCGCGTACGAGCCCAGGATTTCTCCTGACGGATCGACCGTCGCCTTCGCTCAGCACGTCGGCCACATCCACGGTCACGGCGACTACACGTTGCACACGGCTCCGCTGCCCGAGGGCCGACCGCTCACCCGCATCACCGAAGCGCGCGACGTCTCTTCCGAGACCGTGGGCTTCAGCGCCGACGGCGCGCGGGTTTTCTTCGGCGGCTGGGACACGCGTCGCTCGCAGTACTGCTTTCGCGTCGCGCACGCGGGAACTCAGCGAGTGCAAAGTCTACTCTGCGGCTCCGATCGCAGCGCAGGCGTGCGCGTCGCGTACTCTCCGTCTCGCGCGCTCGCGCTCGTCGGAGTTTGGAGCAGCGCTCCGGGACAAGAGCCCGGCGTCGTCGATCTTTACTGGGTGCGGCTCGCTGACGGCGTCGTTCTCTATCGGCACCGACGCTCTGGCGTGTTCGTGATGGGCGGCGTGAGCGACACGGGCTTCGCCGTCGGCGACGTGGGCCTCGGGGTCGTGCTGCTCGACCCGCGACGACGGACGAACGCGCACACGCAAGCGCTGCGATTCGTAGGCAATTTCCTCGGTGTTGCGTGGCGAGGCGACGGAGAGATCGTGCTCAACACCGCGCGCGGGGTGCGAGCGGTAGACCTTCGCGCGCTCGCGGCTTCGAGCGCGCAGAACCCGTGGTGACGGCTACTGGAGGTACTCGCGGGCCTGGTTGCGCAGGCCCTCGTTCGGCGAGTTGGCAATGGACTGCAGAATCTGCCGCGCCTGCGGGTGACGCTTGTGATCGTAGAGCAAGCTCATGATGCCCCAGAGCGTGGACTCTGGCGGGTTCTGCTGCAGCCGCTGGTTGTAAAACGCCAGCGCCTGCTCGATCGGGACCATCGCCGGCAGCGACGTCATCGCTTCACCACGCACCTCGTCGCTAGAGTCGTTCTGCGGAGGATAGGCCCTCCAACCGCTGTCCGTCGCCCAGGCGACCGCTGTTGGCGACCCGATCGCCCGCAGCCTCGCCGCCGTCCTCCGCCCGTGGCTGTCTCCCAGCGATGGTCCCACCGCGCCGCTCGACGCGATCTCCGCCGTTTTCACAGGCGATACCTGTGTTGGCCGACTCCAACGCCCCCACGTCGGCTCCGTCCACGTTCCGCACGCGTCCCCATCCGCCACGCCCGATGGCGCAGCCCGACCCAGCCCGTGGTTCGCCGCTCGGCTCGCTCAGCTCGTATCGAACCCGCTGCGTGCCGGTGCCGCGATCACTCGTTCGCTCGGGATCCCGAGGTGATCGAGGATGAGTGCATCTACTCCCATACGACGACAGCCTCGGCGCGGCAGCGATCGAGGACAGCCGGGGCGCGGCAGCGAGCGACGACGGCCTCGGCGCGGCAGCGAGCTGCCGCGCATCGTGCCTCGAAGACGCTGGTTGACGCGGTCACTCGGTCTATCTCGGCAGGCGTTCTCGCTCGCGCTCGAACTGAAGAGAAGAGCCGTTTGTGACCAAGACGTGTCCGCTTGCGAGAACACCAATTGCTCGACGCAGCTCGGCCGGTCAGATGCCTCAGT
>LNEO01000332.1 GCA_001465015.1 Deltaproteobacteria bacterium Ga0077539
TGAGGGCGCGACCTCTGGCTGTGAGGCGAGCGAGCGTCCGCGTTGTTCCCTCACGAATACCAGGGCTGTCGCGCCCAAATCCGGTTCCCTGCTGAGGGGGAGCGAGCGATCGTCGCCGCCAGATTTCGCGCGAAACCCGCGCGCGCGCTACCATCGCGGGATGCGACGACCGACGACACGGGAGGGCCGCCAGCGCTCGATGGCTTCGTCCCCGCGACTTTCGCTGACCGCGGTCACGCTCGTTCTCGCGAGCGCCCTCGCCGCGTGCGGCGCGAAGACCGGGCTTCGAGTGCGTCCCAGCGACGCGTCGCAGGACGCGCCGGTCGACGACGCTCCGGCGCAAGACATCGCGGATGTTCGGGACGTCGTGGATGCTTCGGACGCCGACGCTCCGTCGCCGCCAGACGTGGTTGTGGATGCCCCAGACGTGGTCGAGCCGCTCGAAGAGCGCTGCGTCGAGCGTCGCGTGGTGACGACGCTCGGACAGATGACCACGGTCATTCCTGGACTCGATCGCGTCGTCGAGCGCGGGTATCGCTGGGAGCTCGAGGCGATTCCCCCCGGATCGCGAACGACCATCACGATGGACGACGCGCCGAGCGCCACGCTGACGCCGGATCGGCCGGGGCAGTACCGCGTCGTCGCGCACGTTCGACGGCAGTTCGGCGTCGGTGAGCTGCGATGCCCGATCCTCGTCACGGCGAACCTGGCGGATCCGCGCTGTCCTGGGGAGGCGCTGGTCGAGCCGCAGATCGTGCAGTTTCCGTCGATGCGCTCGCAGCTCGGGCTCGATCCCGCGTGGATCGCCGTGCGTCGCGCCACCGGCTCGGACGCGGCCTTCATCACCGCGGACGACGACCTCGCGGGTGTATCTGCGGTCGCCCTCGAGCGACCCGCGACTGACTCGCTCGAGAATCACTCGCTCGTCGTCGAAGCGCAGCTGCGCTCGCCGCTCGGCGCGATCGCGTCCCTCATCGGTCGCATGCTCCGCACCCCCGACGGAACGCCCGTTCGTCGCTCGACGTTTCGCTTCAACGCGCCATCGCCCACCACGGCGGACCGCGTCCGCGACCAGATCGCCTCGATCGTGAGCAACTCGATGGTGCCTCGCGTGCTCGGCCTGCGGCACGGGTCGGACACGGCGTTCTTCGTCGAGCTCACTGCTGCGCTGCGCGCGGACGTCGGCTCGGTGTACTTCTTGATCACGGTCGCGCCCGTGAGCGCGACGGAGAACACCGCTCGCGCAACGGCGTCTCGCGTCGAGGACTTCGTCAATGGTTCGGCGCTCACGACCGCGGGGCGGATCAACCAGATCGTCTGCGACCTCGACCGCGCGACGCGCACAGCGAAGGCTGACTTTCTCTGGTTCGTCGACACCTCGGGCTCGATGAACAACGACCAACAGCTGGTCGGGCAGAGCGCGCAGCAGTTCTTCAGGGACCTCGAGGTGGCCGGCGTCGACTTTCGAGTGGGTGTCTTTCAAGCAGGAAGCGCGACGCCCGTCCTCGCCGGACCTCCGCCGTTTGATTTCGTGCTCGGCACCAACCCGATGGGCGCGCTGCAGGTGGCGTACCGCGTGACGTCTCAGCCGTTCGCGATGATGACGGCGGATATGCAGCGGCCGTTTCCCAACATGGGAGGCAGCGAAGAGCCGGCGGCGTGTTCTGTGCTCACAATTCAAGAGTTCGAGCGCCGCGCGGCGGCCGGCGAGACGAACCCCAACTTCGTGTTTCGCGACGACGCGGTCCGCGTCGTGTTCTGGGTCACCGACGAGCCCGGAACAAACGACGACGGCCGCTTCTTCGGCCGCGACCAGACCCGCTGGGGAAACACGATCACGCTTCGCACGCAGCGCATCGCGGACTTCTTTCGCTCGCGCGGCGTCTTGCCCTTCGGCCTCGTGCCGATCCGCGCGGGGTGGGGCTGCGATCGCGACGCCACCAACCTCTTGTCCTGCGTGATCACGGCCGCGGGCGGCGCCTACGTCCCGATCAACGAGACCAACGTCGCCGAGCGCGACATGGCGTTTCGCGCGGCGATGTCGCGCGTGGTCGCGAGCACGGCCGGAGCGGGATCGGAGTTCTCTCTCTCGCAGCCGCCGATCTCTTCGTCCATCCGAGTCCGTCTGGTCGACCGGATCGTTCCGCGGTCGCGGGCAGACGGATTCGACTACGATGGGGTGGCGAATTCATTGGTGTTTCGGGGTTCGATGTTTCGCCCTCGCACGGGCGACGAAGTGCGCAGCGCGTACTTCACATGGCGCGCGCCCTGACCCGATCGCTGAATCCGCCAGCGCGCAGTCATACGCGTCACGCGGGAGAGCGTATCGTTGCGCACATGAAGAGAAGAGGGAGTCCCTGGATCGCGGCGGTGTTCGCGATCGGAGTTCTGTCGTCGAGCGCAGTCGCGTCGGCGCAACAAGACGGCGTGTACATTCAGGCGCAGTGCTCTGCGCTCGGAGGGTGCACCTTCACCAACACCGGCAGCGCGACCGGCAGCGCCTGCGCGACGCTGGTGCTCACCGCTGCCGACGGAATGCAGCTTCGATCGGGCCCGGTGTGCTCGGGAAACCTGGAGCCCAACGGGACGCGACCCGCGATTCCAGTGACGTTCATCGGCCCCGACGCGCTGACGTTTTGTACGCAGCACGGCCGTTGTTCACCCACGGTCGAGATGTCCAACGTGAAGGTGAAGAGCAATCCTCTCGCGGGTTTGCTGTCGCTCCTCGTGCTCGCGTCGAGCGTCTGGGTGTACTTCGACGCAAAGAAGCGCGGCGTGCAAAAGGGACAGAACCCAGGCTTCTTCGACTTGAATCCTGGTGGTTGGGCGGTCGCGACGCTCTTTCTGTGGGTCATCGCGTTTCCTGCGTATCTCGCGAAGCGAAGCAAGCTCGGCGTCGACGCGAACCCGCAGGGGTTTGCGCCGGGCTACCCGCAGCAGGGCTACCCGCAGCAGGGATACCCACAACAGGGATACCCGCAGCAGCCGGGCTATCCGCAGCAGCCACAGCAGGGGTATCCGCAGCCTCCGACAGGCTTCGGCGGGATGCAGCCCCCGCCGGGTAGCGGCCAGTAGTTTCGAGCCCTCCCCTGAGCGCTCGTTCTCAGCCGACGCTCGCGTCGACGTCCGAGTCCGCCGCGCTTCCGCTGTCGACGCCGGTGTCCACGCCCGTATCCACGCCCGTATCCACGCCCGTATCCACGCCGGTGTCCACACCGCTGTCCGTGGCGCTCGCGTCGCTGCCCGCATCACCGGCGCCCGCGTCGCCGTCGCGCGCGCACACCGCGATCGTGCTCGTACCGCTCATGCGCACGTTGCACACCGTGCCTGCGGGGCACGTCATGCCCATCGTGCGGCAGTTGATCGGAAAGCAGCCGCCCGTCGAATACACGGGCATTCCGTCCGTTCCGTTCACGCGGTTGCAGACGTAGCCCGCACGACAATCGCTGTTCTGACGGCACTCCTTCCAACACGAGACGGAGTCACCCTCCGCTTCGCCACGAAACGGAATGATCACGCTGCCCATGGGACACCCGCCGCGCGGCATGGGCATGTTTCTCGCGAACGCCGCGTCCGCAGGACGTCGCGAGACCGAGAAGCAATACCCGTCGAGGTATCCCGTCGGCGTCATCGGGTTGGGCGTGTCGGAGAACTCCTGACGGCAACGTCCGCCCGCGCAATCCGCAGCAGCCATGCACGGATCGCCGTTGGCCGCGCCCATCATGCTCACCGAAGTCCGGCAGACACCCGAGTACGGATCGCACGTCCGTCCGCCGGCGCACGCAGGCTGTCCCATCGCCGGCACCTCTGCGCAGCCAGGGAAGCACCCGCGCTTGTCCTGCATGTTCGAGTCCCAGAAGAAGCACAGCCCCGAGTACGGCGCGCAGTCGTTTGCTCCCGGATTGCACTGCGGAATGCAGTTGTTTCGGTAGCACCACCCCGTTTCGCCGCACTCGGTGTCGCGTCGGCAGGCCCGCGAACAAAGCCCACCGGGGTACTCGAGGTTGCACGTCCGCCCCGACCCGCACTGCGCGTTGGTCGTGCATTGCGTGAACAACGGGCCGGGGGTCGGTACGTCCGCCGTTACTCCGCTATCGGTCACGACGCCGGTGTCACTCGCATCCGGGGTCGAGGCAGGCGGCGGACAGCCTGTGAGCAGCAACGCTGCGACGGCGAATTGCACGAGAATTGCGGGACGAAATCCGGGGATCATCGGGTCCTCCTCCGTTGCAGCAGCAACGGCACGGTAGTGTCGCTCGAGCAGGAAGCTTCTACTCGACGGTGCGCACACGCAAGAACTTCGCCAGGGGTTCGGGCTCAGCGCCTGGTGCTGGGGTTCTTCACACCGTGCAAAAAGATCTGCAGCGTGCCTTCGAGCACGGTTCGCAGCGGCAGGTCCGGCGCGCCCGTCCAACCGACGGACGCCGCGAGCGAGTTCATCAAGAAGAAGTCGCTGAGCACGCCGGGCGGCAGCGCGAAGTCGAACTCACCGCGCTCGGCGGCGCGCACGAAGCGCTGCCCGAGCACGCTGCGAACGATGTCTGCGTCGCGATCGAGCCCGCCCGTGGCGCGCGAGCGAAGGCCGACGATGGCGGTGTCTGCCAGGAGCTTTGGCTCGCTCTGCCATGCGCCCGCCATCGAATCGAGAAACACCTCGAGCACTTGCTCGAGCGGCGCGTCTTCGGCGAGCGCGTTGATGGCCGCGACGTTGCTGCTCTCGACCTGGTAGAGCAGCTCGAGGAGCACGTCGTCCTTCGTGGGAAAGTGAAAGTAGAACGTCCCGCGCGAGACGCCCGCCATCTTCGCGATGTCGTCGATCTTGGCGTCCGTGAATCCGTCGCGACGAAACACCGCGAGCGAGCACTCGTAGAGCCTGCGATGGGTCTCTTCTCGCTGGCGATCTCGTACGCCAATCATGGGCGGCGCGTCACTGTGTCGTCGGTCGTCGGTCATAACGTTCGCCGATGCTCTACCGCGACGAGGTGCCTACGCGCCACCCCTACGGACGGACTCCCCGCTGACAGACGAAAGCGACTAGTCTCCTCGCGAGTCGCGGCGACGACCCGAACCCGACGCGACGAGGAAACGTCCATGAAGTTCGACGAATACGTGAAGCACGACGCGCTCTCGCTGGCGGCCCTCGTTCGCGAGGGCGAGGTGTCCTCGAAGGAGGTCGTACAGTGCGCCATCGAGCGGATCGAGGCGGTCGACGCGAAGATCAACAGCGTGATTCACCGTCGGTTCTCGCGAGCGCTCGAAGAGGCCGAGAGCGCGGCTCTGCCCGAAGGGCCGTTTCGCGGCGTTCCGTTTCTCGTCAAAGACCTCGACGGGACGCTCGCGGGCGAGCCCTACAACGCTGGGACGCGCGCTCTCTCTGGGTACATCGCCTCGCACGACTCCGAGCTCTTCGCGCGCTTCAAGCGCGCTGGCGTGGTCATCGTCGGAAAGACCAACACCCCCGAGCTCGGCCTCGTCGCCTTCACCGAGCCGCAGCTCCACGGCCCGACGCGCAACCCGTGGAACCTCGGGCACACGCCCGGCGGCTCTTCCGGTGGCTCTTCGGCCGCCGTGGCAGCAGGCATCGCTCCGATGGCGCACGCGGGCGACGGCGGCGGATCGATTCGCATCCCCGCGAGCCACACGCACCTTTTCGGACTCAAGCCCTCGCGCGGCCGCATGCCGATGGGCCCTGATGAGGGCGAGTCGTGGCACGGCTTCGTCTCGCGCCTCGTCGTGTCGCGTTCGGTCCGGGATTCAGCGGCGATGTTCGACGCGACGCACGGCATGGACGAAGGCGCCCCCTACACGGCTCCGCCCGTCGAGCGACCGATGCTCGAAGAGCTCTCTCGTCAGCCGACGAAGCTGCGGATCGCGTTTTCGTCCAAGCCCCTGATGGCCTCGCGCACCGATCGCGACAACGCCGCGGCGCTCGAGGACGCGATGAAATTGTGTGCGTCCCTCGGGCACGAGGTCAAAGAGGCGCACCCGCCGCTCGACGTGCACGAGCTGCAGATCGCGTACCTCACCGTCGTCGCCGCGTGCACCGCGGGCGTGGTCGACCAGATCGCCGCCATGACCGGCCGCCACCCCAACCCCGCGCACTACGAGCCAGTCACGTGGTTTCTGTCGCAGGTCGGACGGTACCTCTCGGGCGCCAAGGTCGAGGCCGCGCGCATGGTGATCGCCCGGACGACGCGCAGCATGGCGAAGTTCTTTCGCGACATCGACGTGTTCGCGACGCCCACGTGCGCCGTGCCCCCGGTGCGCATCGGAGAGCTCTTGCCCAAGCCCATCGAGGTCGCAGGGCTCACGGCGGTGCGCAACGCGCCGCCTGCGGTGATCGGTCCCGTGCTCGAGAAGCTCTTGTTCGGGCTCGCCGAGACCAACTTCGCCGCCACGCCCAACACCATGCTCTTCAACATGACCGGTCAGCCGGCGATGAGCGTCCCGCTGTACATCAACGGCAAGAACCTCCCGATCGGAACGCAGTTCGCCGCCCGCTACGGCGACGAAGCCACGCTCTTTCGCCTCGCAGCGCAGCTCGAAGCCGCCCGCCCCTGGAAGGACAAGCTGCCCGCGCTCTGAGAGCTCTCGATGGCCAAGAAGAAGACCACAAAATCAAGTGAGCCCGAAGAGTCCAGCGCGCGGTTGACCGAGCTCGTCGAGCGCCGCGCCGCCGAGCTCGCGGGCTCCGTCGCCGCGACGCGCGTGAAAGAGGGCTGGTCGTTTTCTCCCGCCATGGACCTGCTCTGGGCCGCCGGGTGGCCAGACCTCCACGTGCTCGACCCAGCGCCGCGCGCAGACGCCGTCGATCAAGCGCGCGCGCTCTATTCTGGCCAATGGGAGCAAGGAGCGATGCCCGTCGCGAAGGGCGCGTTGACCGCGCTCTTGCGCGTGCAGCGCGACGGCGGGTTCTCGGCGCAAGGCCAGCTCGACGATCGCACCGAAGCCCTCTTTTCGCAGGGCGAAGAGTGGCCGCCGGGCGAGCTCGCCGTGTTCGTTCGAGCGCGAACGCACCCGCAGCGCGCGTCGAGCAGCACCGGCGCCCTTCGGTTGTCGACGGTCGAGCCGCTGATCGGCGCGAGCGCGACGGCCGAGGCCGTGCTGTCCGCGCTCGAAGCGTGGAGCGACGACGACATCGCCGCGTGGTGCGTCGATGCGTGCCGGCTCGTTCGCGAGCTCGGCTTCGTTCTCTTGCGGCTGCGGCCCGATGACCACTCGACCGCGATGGAGCGGCTCGGCGCGCTCGCCCGGCGCGCTGTTGAACTGTGGCCACACGCTCCGCACGAGCTCGACTCGGTGCGCGAGTTGGGCTGGCTCGTCGCGACGCTCGAGCTGCTCGTGGGCGGAGACCGCGCCGCGTTGCAGCGCGGCGATCGGATCGAGGGTCGACTGCAGCAATCCGCGCTCGATTTCGTGCAGAGCCCGCAGCTCGTCATCGACGCATGCCCTGGATTCTACCTGGGAAAGTGGGCGTATCTGCACGGTCGGACGCTCTGGCTCGGCGGCGACGTCGTCCTGCGTTGGTACCGCGACCAGTGGAAGAAGTTCACCGCCCACAACGCCCACACTCGAATCGTTCGAGTGCTCGGCGAGGTCCGCTCGCCGATCGTCACCGAGTGCATGCTCGCGATGGCTAGCGACTCCAAAGCGAAGAAGCTCGCGAGGGCGTGGTTTGCCTCGCACCGCGCGTACGCGCTCGAGACCTTGCCTGCGCTCGCCGACGGCGCGCACAGCTCGCTCGCCCGCGCGATCCTCGACGAGCTCGAGTGATCAACGCCTGGCGTACTCGGTGATCTTCTCGCGAAGTCGCGCGTCGAGGATCGCGCTCGCGGCCCCGAGCGCCTCGGCGATCTCGATCGCCTCGCGTCGGTACGCCTCGATCTTCTCGAGCGACCAATACGCAGGGGGCTCGGCGAGGTTCACGATTCGGTCTGCCAGCTTGACCATCGACACCTCTCGAGGCTCGCCCTGGATGCGCCGCAAGCTGTCAACCATGCGCGCCTCTTTGGGCAGGCTCGCGTCCTTGCTGAGCGCCGCGACGCCGCGCGCGACCGCGCCGCCGAAGCGCGCTTCGATCTCTTCGATTCGCACCGCGGTGTCTTCGACCGTGTCGTGCAAGAGCGCACACTGCACAGCGAGGTCCGGCTGCTCGACGGGGCTCAGCCACAACGCCGCGCACAGCTCTGCTGCGACCTCGACGGGGTGTGTCACGTACGGGCGCTCGCTCCCCGGAACCTTCTGCGCTCCGTGCGCCTCTGCCGCGAAAATGAGCGCCCGCCGGTACAACTCTGGCGACCACGAGGGTGTTGTCATCGAAGGGTCGAGCGTAGCGCCGCTGCAAGGGATTGGCTCCACTCGCCGGCATAGACCTAGAGCCCCTCGAGGCGATCGCGTTTGGCGCTGATCGAAGCGCCGCGTTGGAGCTGCTCGTCGCAGGCTCGGCCCGCCGTTGGCGCCGCGTTAGACCTTCACACCGGGGCGCGGCCGGTGATCTTCGCCTTGGGAAACTGCAGCGCGATCTTCATCGCGGCGTCCATCTGCGCCGACGTGAGCCCGAACGCCTTCTGCGCGCGACCGAGCAGGCCGAGCTCTTGCCAGTCCTCGTCCTTGTCCGCGACGGAGATGATCATCATGTACGTCGTGGTCCAGAAGCGGTCTGTGGGATTGGTGATCGCCGCGGCGATCTCGGCGAGGACCTCTCCTGCGTCGCGGCTTCCGACGCGATCGAACGCAGCGACGGTCTCGTCGTGCAGCTCTGCCTCGCTGAGCGCGCGCATGTCGGCGATGTGCGCGATGACCATCTCGATGCGCTCGGTCTCGGAGTCTTCGATCTTGCCGTCCGCCACGGTCATGAGCGCCATGGCCTCGAGAAACCGCGGAATCAACGCGCGGGTCTTGCTGGCCCGCTCTTCGATCGTGAGGACGGCGCTGCCGCGTCGCGCGGCTTCGAAGATGCCTTGCGCCTCTTCGTCGGGGATCCCGAGCGCGTTTTGCAGCGTCTCGAGAAAGGCGATCTCCTTCTCTGCGAGGTCGTCGTCGGCCACGCAGATGTCGCACGCGAGCGTGTACGCGAGGAGCTTCTCGGACCGAGACGGCAGTCCTTTGGCGATCGCCTCGACGCGCCCGCGCCCGCCTCCGGCCGCCTCGACGGCGTCCGCGGCCTGATCGATCAGCCGCTCGCGCGCGTCGGTCGAGAGCGACGCGAACGCCTCGTTTTTCTCGAGCTTTTCGTGCAGCGTCGCGAGCTCGGCGTCGGTGACGTGACCATCTGCCTCGACCGCGGCGACCATCGCTTCGACGAGATACTTGCGCGGGTCATCTTCTGTGAGCCCGCTTCCGAACATGGTGCGCAAAAACCCCATGCGTTCCTCCGTGGGCCATGACTATACGCGCGACGAACGGGGCGTCGCCCTAGAAAAACACGGCGACGGCTACGCTTTTGCGAGCGCGGTCACGGCGCGCCGAAGCACGTCCATCGCCGCGTCGATCTCGTCGTCTTCGAGGTACGGCGCGGGCCCCAGGCGCAGCAGCGCTCCGCGAGAGTCTGCGTAGACGCCTTCGTCGCGGAGCTTTGCGACCAGCGCGGAGGCGTGGGGCGTCGAGAGCGAGACGAACCCCCCGCGCCGCTCGGGGGCTGCGGGCGTCGCGAGGGCGAGGCCGTCGATCGACCGCGCGCGATCGATGATCCGCTCGGTCTGGGCGAGGGAGGTCGCGCGCAGCGCGTCGACGGTGAGCCCTTGGTCGTCGAAGAAGCGCGCGACGGCCCTGGCTCGAAAGAAGCTCGCCGGGTCGAAGGTCGAGCCCGCGAATCGCGACGCCCCGTCGGACTCGTACGCGACTTCGCCGCGCGTGCGCCGATCGGAGAGCGACGAAAACCCTGCGAACCAGCCGGTGAGCACGGGCCTCAACTGGCAGCCGGCCGGCACCTTGAGAAAGCACGCGCCCTCTCCCCACTGCGCGTACTTGTACCCGCCCCCCACGAAGAACGCCGCGTCAGGAACAGTGAAGGCGACCGCGTCGAACGCGTGATACCCGTCGATCAGGACGCTCGCCCCGACGCGCGCGGCGCGCTCGATGAGGACCTCGAGGGACGGGACGATCGCGGAGGTCGCGAACATCACACACGAAATCAAAACGCCTGCGGTCTGTTCGTCGACGACCTCGGCCATGCGCTCGCAGAGCGTCTCTGCGGGCTCGCTCTCGACGAAGACGACGTCGAGCGCCGGGAGCTCGGCGGCGCGGCGCAGCTGCCTGAACGCGGCGTGAAACTCGCCGTCGGTCGTGACGATCCTCGGCCGCTTGGACAGATCCAGCGCCGAGAGCCAGCGCACGAGGAGCTCGTGGGTGTTCTGTCCGAACGCGTAGTCTCTGGCGGCTCCGCCGAGGCGCGCTGCGAGGTGCGCGCGGAGCTCGTCTTGCGCGGCGAAGACCGCCGCCCACTTGTCGTCGACGTCGCGCGCGGCGACGTCGTAGCTCTCGATCAGGCCGTCGCGGGCGACCGAGGGCCAGGCCTGGTGCGAGTGTCCCGTGAGCAAGATCCTGCGGCCGGGGCGCGGGGCGAGAAAGTCCTGGTAGTGCGCGCGGAGCGAGCGTGCGTCGATGCGGTGCGCGGTCATCGCGACGGTTGTACACCGTGTCTTCTGAGCGCGGCACGCGCGAGGATGCGGGGAATGGTGAAGAGCGCGTCGCGCCAGCGCACTCCGCTTGGCGCGCCCTCGTAGACGGGGCGGACGGTCACATCGACTACGGTCAAGCCGCGCACGGCGAGGGCGCTCAAGAGGTCGTTGGGATAGCCGTAGCGGGGCCACAGCGCGTCGAGGTCGAGCGCCTCGAGGGCTGGGCGGCGAACGGCGGTGTAGCCGCACTGCGAGTCTCCGACGTGCCAGAGACCGGTGGCGCCGCGGGTGAGCGCCGAGAGCGCGACGTTGCCGACGAGGCGAACAGCGGGCATCACGCGGAGCACCGAGCGGTGGCGGAGCCTGTTGCCCTTGGCGTAGTGCGCGTCGCCGAGCGTCACGGGAGCGAGTAGCGCAGGGAGGTCTGCTGGGTCCATCTGCCCGTCGCCCGCCATCACGACGACGACGTCTGCGTCCCCTGCGAGCGCTCGCTTGTACCCGGTGACGATCGCGGCCCCGACGCCGCGGTTGAATTCATGGGTGCACACCTCGAGCCCGTCGCGTCCGGTCGCGCGCGCGACGGCGCTCGTCGCGTCGCGGGATCCATCATCGACGATGATCACGCGATCGACCCAAGAAGGCAGCGTCGAGATCACTCGACCGATTCGCGATGCGACGTCGAGCGCTGGCACCACGGTGGCGATTCGGTGACCGTCGAACACGCGTGGTTTGTAGCAAACGAAACGCCGCGGCTGCAGACCATGACGCGTCGTGAAGCGCGGCGAGCGCGGTCGGTGGACTCGGGGCGGGGCCAGTGATTTCTCGCTGGGGGGACGACCTCGATCCAGCGGTCGCTCGAGGGTCGCCGAGCGCCCCGTCGCTCGATCGTCGTAGGGTGCATCTACTCCCATACGACGACAGCCTCGGCGCGGCAGCGAGGGACGACAGCGGCGGCGCCCCGGCTGTCGTATGGGAGTAGATGCACCCATCGTCGTACGGCTCTCGATTGTTTGGTGGCGGCGTGCGTTGCTCTGTCGTCGTTCAGGCCGACAGTGCGCCGGTTGTCGCCAGGGTTCATGGTGGCAGGGTGCAGACGATGAGGGCTGGGCTTCGCAGGTGCGTCGGAGTCTTATGGGTCACCAGATGTGTGCTCGAGTCGATTCGTCGATTGGCGTTGGCGCATGTTTCGGAGTTCTGCTACGATGTTTGGGGTTTGTATCCGCGTCTCGAACCGACATCGGTCCGCGTGCAACTGTTCCTTGTGTTGAAGAAGCTCGGGGAACACAGAGATGGAACCTCCACGATCGGTTTTGTAGACATACTAGCGCTCAGGGTGCGCCAACACCGTTCGTTGCGGGTCGAGTGCGCGACGATGCGAGCGCGCTCGGGCTCGGCGCGAGGGGTCCGAGGGGGTGACGCATGACTTCGACTTCGGTCGCGATCTTTGACCGGGACGGTGTGCTGACAAGCTTCGAGTTGTCATCACTTCGTGGCTTTCTCGCGGAGGTTGGCTTGTCGCTCGAGGGGCTGATGAGCGCATGGGAACCCTGGTATCGCGCGCGCACGCTGCCCAAGAACATCACGGAAGAGCGGGCCTTCATCGCCGCGTTCTTTACGGACTTTTGCAAGACGAACAGCTTGCCGAGCGCTGCGAGAGATACGCTGGTGTCCTTTGACTACGCCTCGCTGGTGAGGCCGTTTGCCGACGCGCGTCCAGCGCTGGCCCGGGCTCGATCACAGGGGCTTCGAACCGCGGTGTTGTCGAACTTTCCTCTCGTTCGGCTGGGGGATTCGCTCGCGGCCGCAGGGCTCGCGGACCTCGTGGACGCGGCTTTCGCCGCTCCTGTGATTGGGTACTCGAAACCCGATCCCCGCGCGTACTTACATGTCGCCGAGGCGTTCGGCGTCGCGCCCGAGCGCTGCGCGATGATCGACGACGAGCTCGACTGTGTCCGCGGCGCCCAGGCTGTCGGGATGCGCGCGTGGCTGCTCGATCGCCGCGGAGTCGCGCCGTCCTCGCTCTCGAGCCTCGACGAATACTGCGCTGCGCTGGAGGGAGTGTCGTGAACAAGGCCTCCCTCGCATTGGTTCGCGCTGGCCTCGTAGTGGGCTAGACACGTTGCTTTCTGCAAAGCCGCCCTCGGTGAGGGCACAAGGAGTTTGGCCATGCAGTGCGATGACTTGAACCCCATGGACGGCATCGAACGACCGGAGAAGTTCGGTGGGGTATTCTCCAGTACGTGGTCCAAGTACGGACCGATGATGAATGAAGCCAGGGCTACGCTCCAAGCGTTTCCTGTGCCGAAGCCGATCCGCGCGTACTTCGAGTACGCGGTGCTCGATCGTCCTCAGCCCGGGTACATGCTGCTGCCGCTCAAGTTTCTGGCGATCGCCGAGCAACATGGAGGGATCACCCAGCGGCACAGAGACTATCTACCTTGGTACGTCCTCGCGATGGAGGTGGTGGCGCTGCTCGATGACACCGTCGACCACACCCCGTATCGCTCTCATCGAATGACGTACACTCGGCGGTTCGGTGAGTGCTCTGCCGCCGCGATGGCGGGCTATTTGATGAACATCACCCTCGAGCAAACGGCGCGGACCGCGCCCGAGGTGCTGCCGATGGTGGTCCGCTTCTTCGAAACGCTCTGCTCGCTCGAGGTCTGGGAGCTCCATTCGCGCTATCCCAACATCGACGACGATGTGCTCGAACGCTGGCTCGACAACCGCTACGAGATGGCCACCGACGTGTACGTCCACTCGTTCAACAGCGCGCTTCGCCTCCACGGGCTCGAAGAGCTGCAGCGCGACGCGTGCAAGCACTTTGCGGCGCTGTCTCAGGGCGTCGATGACCTCGTCGGAATCGTCGAGGCTCGTGAGAACATCGGCGAGAACGACGACCTGAAGATGGGAATCGTCACCTTTCCGCTCGTGGCTGCGCTGCGCGCGGAGCCTCAGGTCGCCGTCGCGCTCGAACGCGTGTGGGAG
Source organism: Deltaproteobacteria bacterium Ga0077539 (assembly GCA_001465015.1). Taxonomy (GTDB): domain Bacteria; phylum Myxococcota_A; class Polyangia; order Polyangiales. Next base: position 13,608 of record LNEO01000332.1, read on the forward strand.
CCGTGTCGCCGACTTCGGACCGAGGCCATGGAGCGCTATCTCGATGACCTCGAGCGCTGCTTCGATGACACGCGCGCCGAACAGAAGCAGCTGCTCGATTGGCTCTCGCAGCACGCGGTGCGCGCGACGGTCGACGAGGTGCTACGACACGCCGCGCTCCTCGACGGGCTTACCCCGCCATATCTACGCGACTCTGTAGGTCTGGTCGCCTGGTCCTACATCGACCGCCTCCGCGACGTCGATCCCCGCGCCTCGATGCAGGCGCGCCTCCGAGAGGCGTCGCTTGTCTCAGGGTGATCGCGGCGATTCGACCATGCGGCGACGTCCGCGGCGGGCGCAGAGTCGGATTTCTGGCGACGGGAGCCTGTCCGATGTCTCGGCGGCGCATCTGCGATGCTTCATGGTGGCGCCGTTGCATCGAGCGCGCGGGTGCGCTGGCGTGCGACACTGTGGGTCGACCGCGTGGACTCATCGGACTTGTCGCGAACCGGAAAAAGTGGCACGCTACTGAGCGCTTTCGTACTGCGCTCCCCTCGAATCGCAATGATCGCCCCATGAACAACACCGACAACCGAGGTTCGACCGAGACTCGATACCTCGACGGCAAAATCGTCGAGACCATCTATTATGGGAAGATTGTTCCCGAACACCTCGAGGAGGTGCGCGTCGCCCTCGAGCGCGAGTTCACGAGAATCGGCGGGGGAGACTGGTTGCTCGACACCTCGAGGGCGGACGGCCTGAAAGCGGCGCCGTCCGCGGCGAGCGCGGCGTTTTTCGAGGCTTTTCGTCGCGCGGGCGGTCGCCGCATCGCGGCGGTCGTTGGCTCCTCGCCGCTGCGCATGCTCGGTTCGGCGGTCGCGTTCGCCAGTGGACTGGACATCAAGTTGTTCGCCACTCGCGACGAGGCGCTCAAGCACCTGCGTTCTCCAGTACGGTGATCTGCCGGACTCTGCGTGGATGTAGCGTGTAAGCTCTTCGTCGGCGGCATCTGCGCTTATCCGACATCGTCGGTAGCGATCGTCGTGCGGCAGCGAGCCGCGCGGTCGACGGCTGTCGTCATCTCGCTCGTGCGCCGGTGTGAGCCTGTGTAACGACACGGGGTGGAGGCTGCGGTGCTGCGGGCGAGTAAGGTTACATATGTGATTGATTTTGTTGGATTTTATCGTTGCGCGCAGCCTCGTTTGTGCTCAGCTTACTGAGTGATGATGGGCCGTATTTTCTCTGTGTTCAGTTCTCGAGAGGAGGGTCACATGGCAAGTCGTCGGATGGGGCTGGGGTGTTCGGTAGCGCTCGTCGCGCTCGCGACCAGCTGTGCCAATAGCGATCAAGTTCCCAATGAGATCGCTGCCGAGGTAAGCGAAATCAGGGTCGGTTGCGAGCCTCGTACGCCGATCATTTTCGACTCCGACATGGACTTCGATGACACCGCGGCTCTCGCCTACCTCGCGCGTCGGCACAAGGCCGGACAGATCGAGCTTCGGGCGGTGACTGTCACCAACAACGGCGCGGGATTTCCCGGACAGGCGATCCGCCACGCTCGCTGTTTGCTGGCGGAGTTCGGCCTCTCGCACATCCCCGTCGCCGACGGATCGCCGACGGCGGTCAACTCGTTTTCGCCGGTGCTCCGGTTCGCGATCAGCCAGATCCTCGGCGACACGTTCGCGAGCTGCACCGCGTCGACGGCGTCGAGCTCGGTGTCCGCCGCGCAGACCATCGCCAACACGATCTCGTCCTCGTCGCGACCGGTCACGATCCTCGCCACCGGCCCGCTCACCAACGTCGCGAGCGCCTTCGCGATCATGTCGTCCAGCGGTCGGCCTTTTCCGCTCGCGAAGGTTCGTCGCACCGTCGTCATGGGCGGCGCGGTCCGCGTCGCGGGCAACGCGGACGTCGGACCCACCTCTGACGGAACACAAGAAATCAACATCTGGGCGGATCCCCCCGCGGCGCAGGCCGTCGTCAGTCGGCTCACGCCCGCGCGCCTCACGCTCATCCCCCTCGACGCCACCAACCACGCGCCGGTCACCGCCGCGTACCTGGCGCGAATCAACGGCGATCAGAGCACGATCGAAGCGCAGTACGTCTCGCGCTTGATGAACCACCCGTTCATTCAGTTTGGCGTCGCGACGGGCGCGCCGCTGTACTGGTGGGATCCGGTCGCCGCGATCGCCGCGAGCTCGATCTCCAGCGAGGGGGTCGTCAACTACGAGTGGCTTCGCATCGGCGTCACCCAGACCGGCGTCCAGCAAGGACGCACCGTCGAGCTCTCGAGCGGGCGATCATTCGCGCGCGTGGGAACCTCAGCGAACACCGCGCTCTTCGAGAACGAGTTTCTCGACGGCCTCAACGGTCGCTGATCGCTACGCCCGAGCGAGGGCCCGCACGAGCGCGACAGCGCCGAACAAGTTCGATCGGACGCACGGCGCACGGGCGGCGGTCACTCCGTCGAATCCCACTTCGCTCAGCGCCGCCAGGACGCGGCCGCGCTCGGCTCCGTCCAGCTCGTCCGCGAGCGCCGTGGGGCCATCCGCCGTGACGAGCGCGTATGCCAGCAACGGCGCGAAGTCGTTTTGCGGGTCGTCGATGTCCACGATGGTCTGCAGGTCGCTCGATCCCAAAGCTGCCCAACGGTAGAGCGTCTCGCGTCGCGTTGGGTCGACCTCGACGCGCTCGACCTCGCGTCCCAGTCGTTGGTCGATCCAACGATCCGAGCGCGGCGTCGGAGACAGGTACGAAGCGCCCGCTCCTCGCCCCGTCGGCGCAGGAGGGATGCTGCTTCGCCGACTGAGCGGCTGTCGATCGTCGTCGACCTCGCGAAAGCTCAACGTCGACAACAAGCGCTCGCACTCGAACGAGTCGCGAGGTCGGGCCTCGGCGTCCTTCGAGAGCAGGGCCTCGATGAGCGCGTCGTACTCTGTTCCCAGCGCGGGGCGCACCGCCGAGACCTTGGGCGGCGCGTTGTGCAGGTGCTGATCGACGAAATCAGGCCCGGCGAAGGGCGTCTGCCCCGTGAGCAACTGAAAGAGCAGACAGCCAAACGAGTACAGGTCGGTCGCGGCCGACACCGCGCCTCCCGTGATCTGCTCGGGCGACATGTACGGCAGCGATCCGACGAGTCCTCCGGTCACCGTGGCGCCGAGGTCGCTCAAGTGCGCGGCGCCGAGGTCGCCGAGTCGCGCTTGTCCCGCAGGGTCGAACAGGACGTTGGACGGCTTGATGTCACGGTGGACGACGCCGTGTCGGTGCAGCACCGAGAGCGCTCGCAGCACGCGCTGCGAGATGGCGCGCGCCTCGGCGAGCGAGAGCGTGGCGATGCGTTCGGTGAGCGTTCCGCCGGGCATCCAGTCGTAGACGATGGTCGGGCCCTCGGGGTCGAGCGCGCGCATGCCGACGATCGTCGGGTCATCCAGCGAGCGCGCGAGCTCTGCCTCTCGCATGAACCTCGCGAACGCCGCGCCCTTGTCGTCTCCAACGGCGAGGACCTTGAGCGCGACGGTCTCGCCCGTGAGCTCGTCGACCGCTTCGAGCACGCGGCCCGAGGCGCCAGAGCCCACCTGCTTCACGACCCGATAGCGCCCGGCGTAGCGCTCTTCGCTCTGCCCGCGCGGGAGCGTCGATCCGTATGCCTCGACGTCGAGCGAGGCGTCGGGCTTCAGCAGCCGGAGCCGGCGGATCACGACGCGGGCGGCGCCCTCGAGGCCGATGCGTCGCAGCGATTCGATCAGCTTTTCGAGCGCGCCGGGGCCTGGCTGATGCCGCGCGGCGAGCTGCAGGGCGCGCACCGCTCCCTCGTCGTCGCCTCGTCCAGCGCGCAGCACGGCGAGCCGCTCGGCCGCTTCGTTGTCCTCGGGAAACTGCGCCAGGTGTTGCTCGTACGCGACGATCGTGCGCCCGACGTCCTTGGCTCGATCGAAGCAGCGCGCCGCGTAGAGGTACTCGCCGCGCTCGTACCAGCCTTGCCCTGCTTCTGCGGGAAACAGCGGCTCGAGGATCCTCGCGGCCACGTCGTGGCGCTGCGTGATCCTCGCGTGGGCCGCGGCGGCCTCGGCGATGTCGCCGCGCTTTCCGACCTCGTCGCACAGGGCGGCGATCACCCGTTCGTCGCCGGACGAGAGCGCGGCGTCGATGGCCGAGCGCCACTCTCCCGCGTTGAGGGCGACGACCGCGGCCTCTGCGTGCCTTCCGAGCAGCGCGAGCAGCTCGGCTGCGCGACGGTGCAGTCCCTTTTCACTCGCGCGGCGCGCGGCGCCTTCGATGTCACCGGCGCGGACGAGCGCGTCGACTTCGGGGTCCATGAGCGCGGCGATTGTGCACGATTGCGCGGTCCGTGGGTGGGCGCTCGACCGGTTGGATCGAACGATCGGCGTCAGAACTTTGCGTACCTTCGGCCGGACGACCGATAGTGACCGGGCGTGGCTGCGGCAGAAGCGATCTACGAGCTCGACCGCTACGAGGTCCTGTCGACCCTCGGAAAAGGAGGGTTCGGCTCGGTCTTTCTGGCGCGTCATCGAATGACGGGCCGCGAGGTCGCGTTGAAGGTCTGCGATCCGTGCGGCGATCCAGAGCTGGTCGCGCGCGCGCTCAACGAGGCGCGGGTGATGGCCACGACGCGCCATCCGTCGCTCGTCGAGGTGTTCGACTGCGGCTCCCTTCCGGACGGCAGGATCTTCGTCGCGATGGAGCGCGTCGAGGGGCGGTCACTCGAGGCGCTGCTCGACTCCGAGGGCGGGCGGATCGCGCCCGAGCGCGCGGTGCACATCGCGGTTCAGGTGCTCTCGGCGCTGGACGCAGTGCACGCCCGCGCTGTGATTCACCGCGATATCAAGCCGGGAAACGTGCTCGTTCGTCGCGAGGCAGACGGGCGCGAGCGCGCGTATGTGATCGACTTCGGGATCTCGAAGGTCCAGAGCTCCGAGGGCGCTTTGCGCTCGCAGACCCCACAGGCGTCGACGGTCGCGGGCATGGTGCTCGGAACGCCCGGCTTCATGGCCCCCGAGCAGCTCGACGCGCGCTCGGTCGACGTGCGCGCAGACGTGTACGGCGTGGGCGCGCTCTTGTTCTGCGCGATCTCCGGTCGACCGCCGTACGAGGCGCGCACGCTGGGCGAGTGGCTCTATCTGTGTACGAACGCGCCTGCGCCGGCGCTGGCGTCGGTAGCTCCATGGGTGAGTCCCGCCCTCGCCGCGGTGATCGATCGCTCGCTCGCGCGGGATCGGGACGCTCGGCCGCCGTCTGCGCGGGCGATGGCCGAGGCGCTGCTCGCGGGCTTGCATGGCAGCTCGATCGCGACCGACCGCACTGTGGTTCAGTCCGCAAACCACGCGCCGAGCGGGCAGCACAGCCCGCAGGCAGCGTGGGCGCCCCATCCGTCGGCCGCCCCTGCGGCCGCGGCGCCGCGCGTGACGACGCAGAAGCTACCGCCGGCCGCTGCTGTTTCGATGGGCGGGTACTCCTCGAGCCCGTCGATCGGCTATGCGCCGACGTCGTACGTTCCGAGCGCCCGTGGCGCGGCCGTCGCGCCGAGCGTTCGCGTCGATCGAGGGGGAGGGGCCAAGAGCCCGTTGGCGGTCGTGGGCCTCGTGGCGCTCACGGCGATGGTGACCGCCGGGGCGGTGCTCGGCGTCGTTCGACCGTGGGAGAGAGACCCGCGCGCGGACGATGGTCAAGATGTTGAATTCGTGGGTCCATCACCGTCCGGCTCGCTGCCGCAAACCACCGTCGCTCCCACGGTCACCCCCACCGTCGCTCCGACAGTCCCGCAGGAGGCGCAGAACGCGCAGCGAGCGCCGAGCGCACCGAGCGCACCGAGCGTTGCAGAGCGGCCACGCGCCGCGGGAGCTGCGCCCGCATCGACCGCCGATCGCGGGGCCGGAGCCCTCGCTCAACGCACGAACGAACGAAGCGAGGCGACCGACGAGGACCCTCCGTCATCCGACGACAGGCCCCGACGACAGCGCTCGGACAGCGAGGACGTTGCGCTCTTGCGATCGTCGTCGGGGAGGCTTCGATTCGTCTCGGGTCGGCCCGTGGGCGCGGTCGACATGAGCTCGGTGATGGATCTGTTTCGTCGCGCGATGACCAGGATCGAAGGCTGTCACGGAGGGACGGGACCCGCGCGTGTGTCGCTCGTGCTCTTGTTTCGATCCAACGCGCCTCCGATGTTGTCGCCCGCGAGCGAGGGCGGGGCGTTGGCTCGCTGCGCGGGCAACGCGATCGACATCGCCCATGGCGCGGGCGGCTCGTCGCACGGCGGCATCCTGACGGACGCCGTGTTCGAATGGCGGGGACGGTCCTGATTTCGTCCTCCCTCACGCCTCGCAGAGCCTCGGCGTTCGGCAAATCAGGACCGTCCCGAGTGGCGGGGACGGTCCTGATTTCGTCCTCCCTCACGCCTCGCAGAGCCTCGGCGTTCGGCAAATCAAGACCGTCCCGAGTGGCGTGCCGTGGCGTGGTGATCTGGCACAGGTGACACAGATTCGCGGTGGGGCGTGCCTTCGAGAACATCGCTGAACTCCCAGTGCTTCCGCGCGCTGGCACTGGGGGTGTGCCGCGACGCGACTGCTCGGCACACTGAGTGCAACCGTATGGTGTTCGATGAACTCGAATCCTGTGTATGCCGCGCTTCGTCGCGCGTTGTGGTTGGCGCTCGCGGTCGGTCCGGTCGCGTGTGGTGCGGTCGTATCTCCGAGCGATGGAGGCAGACCGGACGGCGACGGCGGCACGATGTGCTTCGATCCGAGCACGGGCCGCAACTTGCGGCTCGGCGAGTCCAACGGCGAGCGTTGCCCGTGTTTCTGCTCGGACACGGGGCTCGTGTGCGCGAGCTGTCCTCCTTCCGGGTGCTCGACGCCGGACGGGCGCATGATCGCGGTCGGTCAGACGGTGACCGCACCGGACGGCTGCAACTCGTGTGTGTGCCAGCCGGATGGCAGCCTGGCGTGCACCGAGATCGCGTGCCCCGATGGCGGTCCGCCGGACGCGGATGTTCCCGACGCGACGAGCTGCAGGCCGATGATTCGGGTCACCGTTCGCACCTGCGAGACGCAGGTCACCTACCCGTGCGGAATCCCTGGCGGCCCCGTTCGTTCGGGCGATCCTCGGTGCGCGATGCTCTGCACCGGCGCGGGAAATCCTGGCATTACCCCGGGCTACTGCACGGGCGGGCCGGGGCCCAACACCGTCACGTGCGGCGTGTGCGGCGTGGGGCGCTTCACCGACGGGCTCGACGCGACGTCGTGCGAGCGCGACGACGTCGACACGTTCGCCGGGTGGCTCGCACGAGGAGCGCACGTCGAGGGGATCGCCGCGATGGCGTTCGATCGGCTCGCCGATGAGCTCGCGGGCTTCGGCGCTCCTGCGTCGTTGGTCGATGGCGCGAGGATGAGCGCGACGCACGAGCGCGAGCACTGCTCGGCGATGACCGAGCTCGCGCGGCGATGGGGCAAAGAGCCTTCGCGCGCGCGCTCCGTCGCTGCGTTGCCATCGCGCACGCTCGAAGAGATCGTCGTCGAGAACGCGGGCGAGGGCTGCGTCCGCGAGACGCTCGGCGCGGTCGTGATGGCCTTTCAAGCGCAGCACGCGGCGGACCCCGCGGTGCGCGAGGCGCTCGCCAAAATCGCTCGCGAAGAGCAAGCGCACTCTGCGTGGTCCTGGGCTCTCGACGCGTGGGCGCGCTCGGCTGTTGGTCCGCAGACGTTGGCGGCGATGGACGCGGCGCGCGACGAGGTGCTCTGCGAGCTTCGTCACACGATGGCGACCTTCGAGCCCAACGTCGAGCTCTCGCGCGAGGCCGGAATGCCCTCTGCGCGCGCGGTGTCCGCGATGATCGCCGAGCTCGAGGGATCGCTCTGGCGGCGAGCGAACTGACCGCTGACCGCCTCGTCGCGATCGCGGCGATCATGCGCAGAGGTCCAAAATCGCGCCATCGGTGGTACCAATGGGACACGAATGGCTCGTGTCCTGCTTGTCGACGACGAAGAGAACCTCCGCCTTGCGTTGAGGACCTACCTACGAAAGCAGGGCTTCGAAGTCGTCGCCGCGGGGGACGTCGACTCGGCGCTCGCCGAGTGCGCGAAGGAGGCGTTCGACTTCGTCGTGACCGACGTGCGCATGCCGGGCCGTTCTGGGCTCGAGCTGCTCGCGGAGCTTCGCGCCAAACACTCGGCGACGACGGTTGTCGTCATGAGCGCTTATGGGTCCGTCGATCAAGCGCTCGAGGCCATTCGCGCTGGCGCGTACGACTACGTGGCCAAGCCGTTCAAGCCCGAGGAGCTCGGGTTCGTCCTGCGCAAGGCCGAAGAGCGCGAGGCGCTGCGCCGAGAGAACCGCGAGCTGCGCGCGGCGCTGCTCGACAACCACCAGTTCGAAGAGCTGCTCGGGCGAAGCGATCCGATGAAGATCGTCTTCAACACCGTCGCGAAGGTGGCCCCGTTCAAGACCACGGTCTTGATTACGGGTGAGAGCGGCACGGGCAAGGAGCTCGTCGCTCGCGCGATCCATCGCCGCTCTCCGAGGGCGACCAAGGGCTTCGTCACGATCAACTGCGGCGCGATCCCCGAAGCGCTGCTCGAGAGCGAGCTGTTCGGGCACAAGCGCGGCGCCTTCACGGACGCCAATCAGGACAAAAAAGGGCTCTTCGAAGAGGCCGACGGCGCCACGCTGCTGCTCGACGAGGTCGGCGAGCTGCCGGTGTCTCTGCAGGTGAAGCTCTTGCGAGTGTTGCAAGAGGGGACCTTTCGTCGCCTCGGCGAGACGCAGGACCGAAAGTGCGACGTGCGCGTGGTCGCGGCGACGCTTCGCGACCTCAACGCCGACGTGAAGACCGGGCGCTTTCGAGAGGACCTGTTCTATCGGCTCAACGTTCTGACGGTGAACGTTCCGCCGCTGCGAGAGCGGCGCGAGGACATTCCGCTGCTCGTCGATCAGTTCATCCAGCGGTACAACAGCCGCCTCGGAACGCGCGTGACGGGGCTCGATCCGCAGGCGAGCAAGCTCGTGTACGACTACAACTGGCCCGGCAACGTGCGCGAGCTCGAGAACACGATCGAGCGCGCGATGGTGCTGGCGGACGCGCCGGTCCTGCGTCCCACGGACCTTCCCGAGCGGCTGCGCGAGCCGCAGGACCCGGTCGCCGCGGAGCTCGCGAGGGGAGACCTCAGCGTCAAGCGAACGACGCGCGTCATCGAAGAGATCTTGATTCGACGCGCGCTCGAGAAGACCAAGGGCAACCGAACGCGCGCCGCCGAGCTGCTCGAGATCTCGCACCGCGCGCTGCTCTACAAGATCAAGGAGTACGGGATCTCGTGACGCGGGTGCTTCTCGCCTCGTTGTGCCTGATCGCGAGCGAGCTCATGGGGCTTCGCGACTGCTCTCTGCCCGAAGGGCTCTCGTCGGGCGAAGAACAAGAGGCCCCATCGGGGCGAGGACGCCGCCGTCGTCGTGACCGCGAGTCGCAGTACGGCCCTGGCGTGCAGCCAGTACAGCCGATGCAACCGGCGCAGCCTTGGGTTCAACCGCAGCCGACGCAGCCCGTCGCGCTGCCGCAACCCGTGCCCTCCCAGGGGCCCGGCGTTGCGCCGGTGCAACCGACGGTCCCGAGCCAGCGTGCCGTGGGTGTTCGGAGGCTGCCCTTCTCGGATTCCGAGCGAGTGACCGAGGTCAATCGCACGCTGGACTTGATCGAGTCGGGCGGCCCGTTTCCCTTTCGGCAAGACGGCGTGGTCTTTCACAACCGCGAGGGGCGCCTGCCGAACGCGCCCTTCGGGACCTATCACGAGTACACCGTCGTGACGCCCGGGCTCACGCACCGCGGACCGCGGCGCATCGTCACCGGAGCGCCTCCCACGACCTGGTACACCGACGATCACTACCGATCGTTCGTCGTGATCGATCCGAGGAGATACTGAGCGATGGGACCTGGCACGATCGATCTCGCGGTGGCGCACGGGACGCATCGGATCTTCGATCCGGTCGAGAAGCTGTTGGCGCGCGGGGCGCTGCCGGGGGCGTACGGCTTCGATCTCGGCGCGCACGCGCTGCGAATGGCCCGCGCCAAGGGCGTCGCGCCGATGGCGCTGCTCGCCTGCGCGATGCCGGGGAGCTGGATGGTCAACAACCGCGCGCCCTCGCCGGTGTTTCGCGCGTGGCTCTCGCCGCCGAGGGTCGAGGCCTGGGCGGCGCTCTACGAGCTGCTCTCGGGAGGTCCCGAGGCGTGGCTCTCGCGATCGAGCGACGATCGATCCGCGGTGACCGAGTGCGTCCGAGCGCTCTGCATCGAGGGCCACGGCGTCGCGGCGGTGAGCAAGGTGCTGGCGTATTGGATCGCAGAGAGCGTTCTGCTCATGGACGACGCGATGCTCTCTCTCGCGCTGGGGACGGTGCCCGAGCCGAGCACGGCGGACGATCCCAAGGCGGGCGCCGAGCATTTCGTCCCGGCGATGGACTGGTTTTGCAAGAGCGTCCTCTCGCACGAGGACACATTGATTCAAGTGGTGCGGGAGTATCCGCTCGCTCCGTTCGACTGCTCGCAGGCGCTCGACCGGCTCTTGTGGGTCGAGTCCTGGGGCTGGAGGCTGCGCATCGGGCAGGGCCCGGGCGTGTATGCCCGCGTGCGCGACGGCGCCCGCAGCGGGATCTTGCGGGTCGACGGGTCAGCGCTCGCCGCGAACGTCGGGCTCGAAGCGCTCAGCGACGCGCAGCGTGAGCGTTGGACGAGCGACCGCTGATCGACGCGATGGGATCGGAGCCCAACCGTCGTCTTCGAGCCTCGCTGAGCGGCGTCGGCGAGCCGTAGCGACGCTCTCGAAGCACTGGCATAAAGGGATCGAGCGATGTCTATCGGAGCGGACTTGCCTGAGGTTCGAACGGTCGCAGTGGTCGATGACGACCCGGTGTTGCGCCGAATGGTGCGAGCTTGGCTCGCGGCGGACGGACTGGAAGTCGTCGAGTTCAGCGATGGTCGAAGCGCGCTCGCCTCACGGGCGGGCGGGGCACAGTTGGTGATTCTCGACCTCGGGCTCGGCGACATGACCGGGCTCGATTTGTTCGCGCACCTTCGCGAGCAGGACCCAGAGCTCTCTGTGATCGTCGCGAGCGCGGCGCGTGACGTCGACGTCGTGGTGTCCGCGATGCGGCTCGGGGCGCTCGACTATCTTGCGAAGCCCCTCGATGCCCAGCGGGTTCGGGACGCCGCGAAGCGCGCGTTCGATCGGCAGCGGGCGCTCGACGCCGTTCGGTCGTCTCGCGTTCAACAAGGCGGCGGGCTCGCAGGGGTGATCGGGGGCAGCGCCGCGATGCGCGCGGTGTCCGAGCAGGTCCGGCGCGTGCTCGAGAGCGAGGTGACGGTCTGTCTTCTCGGCGAGAGCGGCGTCGGAAAAGAGGTCGTCGCCCGCGCGATTCACGAGAACGGACGGCGACACAAGGGGGCGTTTGTCGCGGTGAACTGCGCGGCGATCCCGCACGCGTTGCAGGAGTCCGAGCTGTTCGGGCACGAGCGCGGCTCGTTTACGGGGGCCAACGCGACACACAAGGGACGCTTCGAGCAGGCGCAGAACGGGACGTTGTTTCTCGATGAGCTCGGCGAGATGTCCGCGGCGACGCAGGCGGCGCTCTTGCGGACCTTGCAAGAGAAGACCGTTCGTCGCGTGGGAGGCACCGCGGAGATCGCGGTCAACGCGCGGATCGTGTGCGCGACGCATCGCGACCTCGAAGCGGAGGTCGACGCGGGGCGATTTCGAAAGGACCTCTACTATCGACTGGTCGTGTACCCGATCGAGATCCCTCCGCTGCGCGAGCGGCGCGAGGACATCCCGCTCTTGATGGGTCACTTCATGAAACGACTGAGCGCCGATGTGGGCCGGAGCGTGACCCGTGTCGCGCCCGAGGCGCTCGACGTTCTGGTCCGCTACGAGTGGCCGGGAAACGTGCGCGAGCTGCAAAACGTCGTGCACCGCGCGATGCTCTCGTGCGACGCAGAGACGATCGCGCTCGAGCACCTCCCGGCGTCGCTGCGAAAGATCGCGTTGCCTGTGATCCAAGAGCCGCCGGTGGTGACGGCAGCGACAGGCGTGGCGAGCGCGGAGCTGGCTTCGGACGACGCGGTGATCGCGCTCGCAGAAGTCGAGCGTCGCGCGATCATCCGCGCGATGGCCGCCGCGCAAGGCAGCGTCGCGCGTGCGGCGAAGCTGCTTGGGATCGGTCGAACGACGTTGTACCGTAGGCTGAACGAACTCGGACTTCCGCCGGACAAGCCCTAGTCGATCATCGGGGTGTCAGGGCGGAGCGCCGGGCCTGTGTTCGATCGACCCGCCGCGAGGTGCGCTTTGTACGGACTGATCAACAACTCCCTGCGTGACATGACCATCGCGCGGTGGGGCGCCGATCGATGGGAGCTGGTCGCGGCCCGGGCGGGGGTGGCTGACATCATCTTTCAGAACATGAGTCCGTATGACGACTCGCTCACGTACTCGCTCGTCGGCGCGCTCTCGGAGGAGACGACGATCGACGCGAGCACGTTGCTACGCGACTTCGGCGTGTACTGGATCCGCGTCGTGGCGCCGAAGCAGTACGGCGATCTCCTGGCGTTTACGGGACGAACGCTGCCGGTGTTTCTCTCGAACCTCGATCGCATGCACGATCGCGTCGCTACGATCTTTCAGAACCTGGAGCAGCCTTCTTTCTCGGTGGAGATCCTCTCGGACACCGCGCTGAAGCTGCACTATCGATCGCGGCGGGTGGGGCTCGCGCCGTTCGTGATCGGGCTTCTCGAAGGGCTCGGAGAGCGGTTTTCGACGAAGGTCTCGGTGACGCAGATCGCGTCCCGCGGCGACGGGGCAGAGCACGACGTGTTCCTGGTCGAGCACGGAGCGGCGTAGTGACCGCGTCGGCGAGCGGAGGGCGCGCGGTGCCTCTCTGGGAGGAGTCGTGGTTTGTCCTGCTGTTTCCATTCTTCGTGGCCTGCTCGCGCGCTGGCGAAGTCCTGGCCGTCGGGCGGTCGTTGCGCAAAGCGCTGGGGCGATCGATCGCTGGTGAGGCGTTCGAGTCGGTGTTCGAGTTGGTTCGCCCTGTCGGCGCGTCTTCTTTCTCGACGTTGTCGGATCCTGGTTCGCTCGTCGTGTTGCGAGTCGGGGGTCGATTGCCGCTGCGCGGGCAGGCGATCCCGCTCGAGTCTGCGGTGGTGTTCGTCGGCACTCCGTGGTTCTCGGATCTGCGGGAGGTGCTCGAGGCCGATCTCTCGCTCGATGACTTTGCCGCGGCGGATACCGCTGCCGATTACATCGTTGTGCTCGGCCAGCTGCGCGCGCAGCTCGCGGAGAGCAAGACGTTGGCCGAGAGGCTCTCGGAGCAGATTCGACGGGCAGAGCGCCTGCGAGACGAAGCCCGGATCGAGAGGGAGCGCGCCGAGGACGCGGTTCGAATGCGCGAGCGATTTCTCGCGATGATGAGCCACGAGCTTCGCACGCCGCTGACGACCATTCTCACGACGAATCAGCTCATGCTGCTCGGCGAGCTGCCTGACTCGCAGAGAGAGTACGCGCTCGCGCAGCAGAAGGCGGGACGCTCGCTGCTCGCGCTGATCAACTCGGTGCTCGATCTCGCGAAGCTGCGCGAGGGAAAATTCGACCTGGTGCCCGAGCGCTTCGAGCCCCGCGTCGCGCTCGAAGACGTCCTCGGCCCCATGCGCGACGGAGCTCACGCGAGGGGCCTCGTGCTCGAGTGGATCGCGTCGGCGGGCGTCGCAGACGCGGTGCGGAGCGATCCCGTTCGCTTCAAGCAAGTCCTCACGAACCTCGTCGGCAACGCGCTGAAATTTACGTCGCGCGGAGGGGTGCTCGTTCGACTCTCTTCGCGGCCAGCGGACGGTGACGGCCTGTGTCGGCTTGTGATTCGCGTTACGGATACGGGCATCGGCATCGACGAGGCGACGCGCGCGAAGCTGTTTCAGCCGTTTTCTCAGGGCGCCAACGCACGGGACGTCCCCGTCGCTGGGACGGGCCTCGGCTTGAGCATCTGCCGCGAGATCGCGCAGTTGATGAGCGGCGCCGTTGGGGCGAGCAGCAACGCTGGGGGAGGGAGCACGTTTTGGTTCGAGGGCGTGTTCGAAGTGGACACGAGCCAGCGCAGCCTGCGTCGTACGGGGCAGTACCGGTCGCTTCTTCGCGCGACCGTTCCGAAGCCGCTCCCGCGGGAAGAGCGCCCGACGATCCTCGTCGTCGAAGACGAGCCGATCAATCGTCGGTTGCTCGGCGCGATCGTCGAGTCGCTCGGATACAACGTGGAGGTGTGCAGCGATGGCCACCAGGCCGTGGCAGCGATCAGTCGCGGAGGCCTCTCGGCGGTGCTGATGGACTGCAACATGCCCGTGATCGACGGCTTCGAAGCGACGCGTCGCGTGCGCTCGCTTCCCGGACCGATGGCGAACACCCCGATCATTGCGGTGACCGCGTACGCGCTCGAAGGCGACCGCGAGCGATGCATGGCTGCGGGAATGGACGACTACCTGACCAAGCCCGTCAGCCGTGACAGCGTGCGCGCGGCGCTCGCCGGGTGGGCGCCGACCAGCCACGAGCCCGCAGCGGTGGGCGATCAAGCGAGCGGGCAACCATCGACGATGCAGTCTACGGCGTCCGTGGACCCGACGGTGTTGCAGTCGTTGCGTAGCTTCGAGCGACCCAACGAGCCGAGCCTCATCGCCGAGGTCCTCGGTCTCTTCGAGACCGACGTTCGTCGAAGGTCGACCGAGCTGCGAAGCGCGGTCAGCGCCAACGATCGAGCGGGACTGAAAACCGCCGCTCACGCGCTGCGGGGGGCGTGCGGCAACGTCGGAGCGCGACGCCTCGAACGGCTCGCTCGGTGGCTCGATGGGATCGATCCGCTCGACGATTGGGTGCGGGTTCGAGACGTCGCCGACGCGTTCGAGATGGAGATCGATCAGACGCTCAAGCTGCTTCGTGCGGCGGCCGAGATGCCGCACGTGTAGCGACGCCGAGACGACAGCGTTGGCCCATGCGCTGCATGGACGTTGGTGGCGTCGTCGCATTGCGCGGCGAGCCGCAGAGGAGCCAACGACGATGGCGGTCGAAAGTCGCAAAGTGGTGCACGTTGTTCGAAAATGGAACACGCGCGAATGGGGCGGCACCGAGACCTATGTCGCCGCCACCACCGCGGAGCTCGAGCGGTTCGGTTGGCAGAGCGAGGTGCACGCGCCGGGCCTACGGAGCGGCGATCGGGACACAGGGCTTCGAGACAGCGTCGGACTCACGCGCTTCGACGCCTGGTGTCCCTACGTGGGCTCGCGCGTGCAGCGCGAGGCGCTGTGGGCCGTCGGGGGCAACCTCATCACAATCGATGAGGGATTTCGGCTGTTTCGCGATCGTCGCATCGCCCTCGTACACCTGCATACTGCGGGGCGCATCGGCGGTGCAGTGCGGGTCGCCATGCGGCGCTCGCGTCGGCCCTACGTGCTCTCGGTGCACGGTCCGATGCTCGGGGATCCCGAGCTCGTCGCGCGAGAGGCGTCGCGCCGCGCCGCGCGGACGATCGACCTCGGACGTCCGATCGGCGCGCTCGTGGGCGCGCGTCGCGTGATCGATGACGCTGCGGCTGTCTGCTGCTTCAACGAGCGCGAGCACCGCGCCATGCAAGCGCGTGTCGGCGATCGCGCCGTGCGAATGGAGCACGGGGTCGATGTGCAGTGGTTCTCAGAAGGCGATCCGCGAGCCGTCGACGAGCGCTGGCCTGCCCTTCGGGGGCGGCGCGTCTGGCTCGTGCTGGGGCGACTGTCGCGGCAGAAGAACCAACGGCTCGCGGTGGAAGCGCTCGCGGCGTCGCGATCGAAAGACGCTGTGCTCGTGTGTGCCGGCGCAGAGACGGACGAAGGCTACGGGCGCGAAGTCATGGATCGAGCGCGCGCGCTAGGCGTCGCAGATCGCGTGATTCTCCTGGGAAATGTGCAGCGAACAGACGCGCGATCGCTGCTGGCGCGCGCGGAGACGGTGCTTGTTCCCTCGACGCACGAGGCGTTTGGGTTGGTGGTGCTAGAGGCCTGGGCCGCGCGAAAGCCTACGCTGCTCGCGGCAGGCGTCGGGATGGACGAGCTCGCCGATGCGCACGGCGACGGGCGATGCAAGGTCGCCGACCTCACCGCGGCCGCGTGGGCGACGGCCCTCGACGCGCTCGATCACGACGCGCGCGCTTCGCTCGGCGCACGGGGCCGCGACCTCGTCGAGCGCCGATACTCGTGGGAGCGCGTCGCCTCGACGTTGTCCTCGGTATACGAGCGCGCCTGCGACGCAGCTCGAGGCGCGAAGGGACGGAGCTGAATGAACATCGACGTCGTCGTTCGCTGCCGCAACGAGATGCCGCACTGCCAACGCGCGCTCGACGCGCTGTCCAAGCAACGCGGGATCCGAGGGCGAGTGCTCTTCTACGACTGCGAGTCGACGGACGGCTCGCGCGAGGTCGCGCGGCGGTCAGGGGTCGAGCTGATCGACGTCGAGCCCTCGACGTACATGCCCGGCGTCGTGCTCAACCGCGGGATGGACGCGACGAGCGCGCCGTTGGTTGCGTTTATCAACGCGGATGTTGTCGCGCTCGACGAGGACTCGCTCGTCCGACTCGCCGAACCGCTTCGCGATGCGCGCGTGGCGGCGAGCTTCGGGAGACAGCTTCCGCGGGCGGACGCCGACGCGTGCGCGAAGGCCGACACCGAGCGCGCGTTTGGAGCCACGCGTCCAGGGCGCGTCCGATCGGGGGTGTTCTTCTCGATGGCCGCGTCGATGGTCCGTCGTGACTGGTGGTCGAAGGGTCGGTTCGACGAGCGGATTCGCTACTCGGAAGACGTCGAGTGGACGCGGCGAATGACCCTCCTCGGCGCATCGATCGAGTACGTTCCTCGGGCGCGCTTCGAGCACTCGCACAACTACGACTGGCGCGCGCATTTTCGCCGGAGGCGCGGAGAGGGCGCGGCCGACAGCGTGATCTTCGATCTCGGCGCGGCGCGCGTGGCGCGCGAGGGGCTCGTTCCGCTCGCGAGCTCGCTGCTGCGCGACGCGCGCGCGGGACGGCTCTCGGTCGACCTCGCGGCGAAGCGCGCGATGCAGGCCGCAGGCTATGTGTGGGGGCGCGCGAAGGGGTTCGCGCCATGACCTTCACCGGGCCATGGACAGAGGACCGCGCGGCCGCCGCCGAGGCTCGGGTGCAGAGCGATCTCGAATTTGTGTGCGACGTCGTGCGGTCCGCGTTGGGGCCTCGAATGGTGGCGCTCGTGCTCGTCGGCAGCTACGCGCGCGGCGAGGGAGGAGCCTCGATGTGCGGCGAGGTGCGCGCGTTCAACGACTACGATCTCGTTGTGCTCGTTCGCGCGGGCTCGCTCGCGTCGGTGCGGGGATCGCTCGAAGCGCTGTCATCGGTCTGCGAAGCGCGCTGCGGAGTGAGCGTCGACCTCTGGCCGGTCGCTCTCGAGACCCTCGCGCGCCTTCCTCGAACGCTGTTCTGGTTCGACGTCGCGCAGGGGGGGGCGAAGGTGCTCTTCGGGCCGAGCGATGTGCTCGCCGCAGTGGGGACGCGACACGGCGAGTGTCCGCCGATCGAAGAGGCAGCGAGGCTGCTCGCGAATCGTGCGGCGGGCATCGCGCTCAGCCGGCTCGGCGGGCGCTGGGGGGCGTCAGCGATTCGAGCGCGCCACGCGCACAAGGCGGTGCTCGCCGTGGGCGACGCGTTGCTTCTCGGCTCACGCAAGTACCGAATCGGGCTCGCCGAACGATCGGCGCTCGTGCGGACGTTGTGCTTCGGCACCGAGGCGTACGGCGACCTGCCAGACATGTACGACGACGCCCTGGCGTTTCGTCGTGGCCCCGAGCGCTGGCTCGAGTCCCACGGTCCCGATGTTTCAGAGTGGAACGATCGCGTCGTCGCGCGTGTCTCCGAATGGCACCTGCGGTTCGAGCGTTGGCGGCTGGGGCCGATCGACTCTCCGCTCGAGTATGGCGCGCGAACGTCTGGCATCTATCGCGACAGCGAAGAGCTCCGCGGTCCCCGCGCGGCGTTGAGCGCTGTTTTGTGGGGGCTGCGCGAGCGGCGAGCGAGCTCGGCTCATCCGCGAGAATTGCTCGCACGTGCAGCGGTCGCCATTGCGTACACCGACCGTCCTTCGCTCGATCGAGCCTGCTTGCGGACGCTCGGCGTGGGTCTTCGCGACGCGCTACCGGCGTTGGAGCGCCTCGTGCAACGCGGGGGGTGATGGACAGACTCCTCATCGTCTTCGTCGATGCGCTCGGTCCCCAGCAATGGGCGAGCTCACGTGCGCTTCGCGCTGTGGCTGAGAATTCTCGGGCGCTCAGCGGCGTGCCAGGGTTTTCGTCGGGCGCGATCGCGACGCTCCTGACCGGGCAGCCCTGCGCGAGGCACGGGCGATTGTGTTTGTTCAGCGCGCGATCCCAGGGGGCGCCGCGCTCTCCGCTCGACGCGCTCGCGTGGCTGCGTTGGGTCCCTCCGGTGATCGGCGAGCGCGGCGTCGTTCGTCGTCGGCTCGCGCGTTGGCTCGCCGAGCGCGAGGGGCTGACGGGCTACGTCGCGCTGCATCGTGTTCGCCCTGAGGACTTTCGTTGGCTCGACATCCCCGAGCGCGACGATGTCTTCGAGAGCGATTCCATCGGAGGCTGGCCGACCTTTCTTGGCGATGCGCGCGCTCGCAGCCTGAGCGTGTTCGCGGCGCGCTGGGCGCTCGCGGAAGATACGCGATGGGAGCAGGCGTTTTCCGTACTGGCGTCGAAGAGGCCGCGGTTGTCGATGCTGTACGCGTCCGAGCTCGACGCCGTGCTGCACCAGGAGGGGCCTTCGAGCAGAGCCGCAGAAGCAGTGCTCGACCGACTCGCCGAGCGCGTGGCCCGCGCGAGAGACATCCTCGCGAGCGATGGCGCACAGGTGCGCACGGTGCTCGTCGGAGATCACGGCATGGGCGCGGTCCGTCGCGTGATCGACCCGAGTTTGATCAGTGAAAGGGGAGATCTCCGAGCGTTTGTCGACAGCACGATCGTCCGGCTCTGGGGCAGTGAGCGCGCGCTCGCGGCCGCCAGGCTCGCCGCTGATCGCGCGCGCTGGCCCGCGCGGTGGCTCTCGCGCGAGAAGCTCGGCGCGTGGGGCGTCGGCGTCGAGGGCTCTCCGTGGGGAGATGCGTGGCTACAGATCAACGAAGGAGCGATCTTTGCTCCGAGCCACGTCGGAGGTCGGGTCGCGGGAATGCACGGGTATGGTCCCGACGCCGCGAGCTCGGCGGCGTGCTTCGCGAGTGACGCCGCGATCGACGAGAGCGTCGTCGCGCTCTCGAGCGTGGCGGGGTGGGTGCGCGGACAGACGGAGCGTTGGTCGTGAGCATCGCGCGGCACATCGCGCTCTCGCTGGCTCGTCACGGGTTGGCGATCGTGTCGGGCATCGTGACCGTGGCGCTGCTCGGCCGCTGCCTCGGTCGAGCATCGTTGGGCGTGTGGGCGTTGATCGGATCGTCATCGGCGCTCGTCGCGCTGAGCGACCTCGGCCTCGCGTCGCTGGTGCTGCGATCGTCGACGCGCGGCGAAAAGCGTGAGGCGATCTCCGCGCTCCTGCTCGCACAGCGAACGGTGCTGTTCGTTTCGCCGATCCTCTCTGTCGCCTCGTCGCTGCTCTACACGGCGGACCTCCGCAAAGGGGCAGACGCTGTCGCGTTGCGAGAGGTGTGGCTCGCTTGTGTTGCGACCGTCGCGAGCGCTGCGATCGGCGCGTATTTTGCCGGGCACCGGAGCTGGTTGACGGGCGTCGGTGACACCTCGGCGCTGGCGCGCGCGCGGGCGATGGCCTCGGCGGCGCAGGTTGGTACGACGGCGGCGGCGCTCGCGGCGGGAGGGGGGATCGTCGCTCCGGCGCTGGGAGCGCTCGTGGCGGCAGTGGTCGAAGCGATGGTGTGTTCGCAGGCGCTACGCGAGGAGCTCGAGTCGCTGCGAAGCGAAGCATACCCGCCGACGTTTGCCCGATGGCGTGCGTCGATTCGCGATGCCAGCGCGTCTCTCGCGGTCAACGCTGCGGTGGTGGTGGCGGTGCGTATCGACGTCGTGCTCCTGGCTCGGGTGGCGCCGCTCGCTGCGGTCGGCGCATATCAGCTGAGCCTGCGGGTGACCGATCAGTTGTTTACGTTGGCCAAACAGGTCAGCGCCGCGTTGCTGCACCGATTGGCGAGCGCCGAAGGCTGCGCCGAGTCGCTGTCTCGCGGAACCGTGTTGATCGCGGCCCCGCTGGCGAGCGTGCTCGTCGCGCTGTCTGTGGCCGGAAGGCCCATCGTCCGTGCGTGGGCTGGCGCGATCGTCGACGAGCCGCTGTTCTCGACGGCGTTTGCGCTCACTGCGGCGGCTTCGACGATCGCAGCATCGTGCGAGCTCGGAAGCGCAGCGCTCATGGTGGGCGCGCGGTCCGTGTGGTCTTCGGGTTGGTCCCACATCGCAGGATCGACGGTCAACGCGATGGTGAGCTTCGGTGGGGCTGCTCGTTTCGGCGTGTGGGCGATCGCCGGCGGAACGATCGCCGGCAACCTGACCACCGCCGTTCTCACGCAGCTTCAGCTCGAGAAAGCAGGGCGCGTGCGTCGAGGCGGGCTCGATCGCGCGTACGTCACCACCGCGCTCGCCGCGCTCGTGTCATGGGTCGTGACGTCCGCGTTGCACCGCTCTGCAGCATCGCTCGTCGAAGCGTGCGCGGTCGTGACGGTCGGGGCAGGCTCGGGGCTCCTCGTAGTGTGGGGCGGGACCGTGGTCGAGCAGCGGGAGGTCGAGCGATGCGCATCGCACTCGTATCCCCGCGGCTAGGGTTTTTTGGGGGGCTCGAGCGGTTCGTGTTCGATCGTGCGAGAGCCCTGCGGGCGCGCGGACACGAGCTCGTTCTCGTCCATGGCGGCGAACGCGGGCGCGACGAAGCAGCGTACGCGAGGGTCTTCGACACCGTGATCGAAGCGACGCGCGCCGCGGGGACAGCGCTGGACTGCGCGTTGGTCCAACGCGCGCGGAGCGTGCACGAGCTGTCGTGGCTCGGCGCTACGCCGGCTTTGGTTTGGGCGCACGATCACGATGCGACCTGCGTTCGGTCGCACCGGTACGTTCCGATCGGGCGGGAGCCGTGCCACCGCGCGCCGGGAGTCGGGTGCGTTCTCGAGGGATGCGTCATCGTGCGCGATCGTCGCCCCGAGGCGCGCGTCGGGCTGCGCATCGTGGATCCGTTTTCGCTTCGACGCGACACGCGAGCCATCGCCGAGCGGTACATGATGGCTGCTTGCAGCGCGTACGTTCGGGACTCGCTGCTCGAGGCCGGCGTCTCTCGGGACAGAGTGATCGTGTCGCACCCGGTTCCGCCGATGAGCGCCCGTGACGCGGTCGAACGCGAGCGCGAGCCGGTGCTGCTGGTGATCGGTTCGCTGTTGCGCGGCAAAGGCGTGGACATCGCGGTCGACGCCCTTCGTTGGCTCCCGTCCAACGTCCGGTTGCGCATCCTCGGTGATGGTCCTGAGCGAGCGGCGCTCGAAGCGCAGGCAAGCAAGGTCGCGCCCGGTCGCGTCGAGTTTCGAGGCGTTGTGCACCCCGACGAGGTCGCGCGCGAAATCGATCTGAGCTGGGCGGTGCTCGTCCCGTCACGTTGGCCAGAGCCGTTTGGAATGACGGGTATCGAGGCCATGCGCCGCGCTCGTCCCGTCGTCGGCGCGAGGCACGGAGGCATCGTCGAGTGGCTCGCTGAAGCGCGTGGCGCGCTGGGCTTCGAGCCCGGCCAGCCGCGGTCGCTCGCCGCCGCCGCGCAGCGCGCCCTCGCGGAGCCGCAGCTCGGTCGGCGAGCGAAGGATTGGTCCGACGCGCGATGGAGCTTCGACCGATCGATCGATGAACTCGAAGCGACCGTTCGCCAGGTCATCGACAACGCGTAGGAAGGTTCGCGATGATCGACCGAGGGCCCCCTTCGGTTGACGACAGGCGCAGGCCGATTCTTCTCTCTGTCGCGTCACGGCGGTCGACGCTCCTTCAGCGGAGCATCGAGCTCACATCGGCTGGAGCTTCGTGGTTCGGGGGCGCTGCGCGAGGGCCGCGCGGACGACGTCGGCGACCAGCGCCAGGTCGACGGCGGCGCTCTTGGCGAGCGCGTACCACGCGTGGGCGCGTTGGCGGTCTTCCTCCGTGGCCTCACCCGAAACCAGCGCAGACTCGATCGAGATCACGCCGACCGGCGCATCGTCGGCCATCCGCGCGAGCGCTGATCGTCCGTGCCCTCTCGCTTCTGACGCTCGAACGCCGACCCAGCAGCGCTCGCCTCGCGCGAGCCCGATCAGCGAATTGCGCAGCGAACGCAGCGGAGCGATCAGCAGCGACACGGGAGCGATCACCGCGAGAAGACAGAGCGCGACGATCGAAGAGAGCAGCGATCGTGGGCGGTCGTCGCGGGCGGCGACGATGAGCGGGTCATCGATCATCGCCTTCGCGTTGCTGGCCCAATCGACGATCGTGGATCCTTGCGCCGTGCATCGCTCGAGCAGGACGCCTTCGCCCACGATCGTTGCCGCTTCGACGACGGAGTGCGCCACGATCGCCGCAGGCTCGACGATGGCGCGCGCGCCGACGACAGCGCACGGTCCAACCTGGGCGTTGTCGTTGATGATGGCGTCTGCGCCGATGAACACCGGTCCGCGCAGCAGCGCTCGGTCGCTGACGACCGCGCCGCGGGCGACCCAGATTCCAGGGCTTCTTTCGTGGGCGTGAACGATGATGGACGAGAGTCGGTGATCGAGCGCCATCGATCCGAGCGCGCAGGCGTCGCCACGATCTCGTAGCACCACGCCCCAGCCGTCGATCTCGACGCCGGCTGACACGGCAGGGTGCTCGTCGTCGAGCAGCAGAATGTCCGCGCCGAGGCAGCCTTCGAGTCCTGCGACGGGCCGTAGCATGGCTTTGTGTCCGGGGCCGCTCGCGAGGAGCCTGTCGAGGGAGCAGTCGCCCAGCACCGAAGTGCTGATGGCGATGTACGGGCTCGCGCCGAACCCCGCGCGCGCGGCGACGCCCGCCGGGCCGAGCGGCTCTGCGCTGAGCACTCGTTCGACGCCAGCGCCGACCGAGTGTTGGTCGAGCGCCGTGAACAGCGCCTGCCAAGCGCCGTGCGACGGGTCGACTTCGACCGCGATGCGAGCGCAGCCGAGCTGTCTCAGCCACTCGAGTTGGCGCACGAGCATCGGCGCGCCAGCGACATCCCAGGAGCTCGGTGAGCGACCTCGTTTGCAATAGACAACGGCATCCATAGAATTCCCCTTCGATTCGCGTGGTTGAAAGACTGTTTTGAAAACGTGTTCAGTAAGCCCCGCGGCCCGAGAGCACGGCCGGGACGGTGCGAAGCGCGATGGCGATCTCCTGTCTCACCGTGACGCGGTCGATGTATTCGATGTCGAGTTCGACCTGCTGTTCGAACGAGAGGTCGCTTCGGCCACCGACTTGCCAGAGGCATGTCAGGCCCGGGGTCACCTGAAGGCGTCGGAGCTGGCGCGGGGTGTACCTGACGACTTCAGCCCAGATTGGCGGCCGAGGACCGACGAGGGTCATGTCGCCGACCAGGACGTTGTAGAGCTGCGGAAGCTCGTCGATCGAGAACTTGCGCAGGATGCGGCCGAGCGGCGTGATCCTCGGGTCTCGCTCGAGCTTGAAGCGAACGCCGCTGCTGCCCTCGGGCCTCGCCGCCGCCAGCGCAGCTTTGAGCGCTTCGGCGTCGCGCACCATCGTGCGCAGTTTGAAGAGCCGAAAGCGGCGGCCGTGCTTTCCGACGCGCTCTTGGGTGAACAGCGCGGCGCCTCCGTCTTGCGCTTTGATCAAGGCCGCGACGACGAGAAACAGCGGAGCGAGAAGGAGCAGCGCTGTCGCTGTGACAGCGATGTCGATCGAGCGCCTGACGATGGGACCGACGCCCATGAGTCTCGCGCGGGTGTTGGTCCGGAGCCTGCGCAGCGCGACGCGCGGTCGCGCTTCTGTGAGCGCGGGGGGGATCTTGTCGTTGGATGAACGAATCGATGAGAGCGGCATTGGGCAACCTCGCTTTAGAGAGCCGGCGCGCTGATCGAGTTCGTCGTGGAGCCAATGAGTTGGAGCGCGCCGACTCGATCGTGTCGATCAGCAAGCGCGGGGCCGACGGCGATGAGGGCGCATGCGACGGAGTCGGCCGCGATCGAGCTGCGCAGAGAAGCGAGCGCGAGCGCTCGGTGCGCGCCGCTCTCGACCAGGATTACGACGGCCGCAGCGTTGCGAGCGGCTCGTCGAAACGCGGGCAGCGTGACGGGCGAAGTCCATCCGAGCACGACGTGTCTCGAAGCGGAACCAGCGGGTGTTTCACTTCGGGTCAACTCGTCTTGGAGTTGTGCGGCGACGCGGTCGACCAACGCGCGCTCATGGGGGCCGGCGCCGACGATCAAGATTGTTCCTTGGGATTTCGCGAGCGCTTCTGCGAGCTCGTCGGTGAACGCCGCGAAGGACGCGACGTCGAGCGGCCAGTCTGTCGCTGCGATAGCCGGCGCGTTGAGCCAGAAGGCGGCCTCGGCCGGGCTGAACACACGGCCGCGGTCGACCGCGCCCGCCAGCGCCGCGATCAGCGCGCCGAGGGCGCCGAGCACGGGGCTGAGCAGGACGAGCGCGCGACGCAGCGACTTCGCGGGGCGATCGGGAGCGATCGCGGGAGCGACGATGCGAAGTCCCGTCGACGGCGCGCGCGCGGCGTCTTCGGCGCGGGCTCGCTCGGTCAGCACGGCGGCCAGATGACGTTCGGCGACGCTGACCGACGCGAGCAAGAGCGACGATTCTCCGTCGAGGGACGCGAGCTCGTCGGCGCGCCGGGTTGTGTCGCCGAGCTGCAGACGCAGGACTGCTTCTCTTCGACGCAGCGAGCTCGTGACGGCGTTGGCGTTGGCGGCTCCTGCTGTGTACGCGTCCCAGTGAGGGTTGCGTCCGATGATTCGCCCTGTTTGTACGGCGGAGTCCGCGCGCGCGCGCAACGCCGCTGCTTGGGCTTCGAGCGCGCGCAGCCCTGGGTGCGCGTCGGTGAGCGAGACCCGCGCGGCGGCCAGTTGACCTTCGGTGTCCGCGAGCCGTTGCGCGCCCAGGACCTGCTGGGTCTCGCTGAGCACGGAGATCGGCTGCTGAGCGCGCGCCGCGGACGTGAGCGCTCGCTCGCGGGCGGACTCTCCCTCCGCCTCAGCCCTCGCGAGGTCCGCGTCTGCGCGGAGCCTGGCCGAGTGCTCGATGGCAGCGAGCTGTTCTGCGGGCAGGTTGCTCACGCGATGGGTCTGGCGAAACAGGTCGTACCGGCGCCGCGCTTCGTCGAGCCCGCGCCGCGCCTCGGCCTCGTTGATGGACAGCGCTCGCGCTCGCTCGCGGAGCCGCTCGCCCTCGATTCGACCGCGAACAGTCAGGAAGACCTCTGTTGATGTCTGCGCCAGACTTCGCGCTTCTTCTGGGGTCGCGCCGATCGCGCGCACGACGATCAGGCGCGTTTCGGTCGAGGCCGTCACGTCGATGCGTCGTCCGATGCGTTCGAGGGTCTGATCGAGGCGCAGCTGTTGGCGCACCATCGAGAGGTGGACCGGGAGCTTCAGGGAGTCTGCGATGGTCCGCAGGCTGCGTCCTTCGTCTTGCGCGGCTGCGTCAGCCCCGGTCGGCTCGGGCTCCCACAGCAGCGACAGCTCCGAGTGATACTCGCGCGCGACGAAGCGCGGAACGAGCAGCACGGCCACTGCCAGCGCGATGACGGCCGCGCCGAGGATATCTCTCGCGCGCGCGGCGACCGTGGCCGCGATGCGGCGCAGGTCCAATGGAAAGCCAGGTCGACCGGGGCTCGCGGCCGGCGCGCGCGCGGTCGCGGTCGCGTCTGTCGTTGGTGCGTCGAACATTGCAGCGATCGCCGCGGGTTAGCGCGACAGCTCGCGAAGCGCGGCGTCGGCGTTGGTGTAGATGTCGAAGATCTCGTGCAAGTGGCAGACGCGAGCGACGAGCTGAACCGCAGGAGAGAGCCCGGCGAGCGCGACGCGGCGGCCCGATTTGCGCTGAATGCCGACGAGGGTTGTGACGGCGATCGAGTCGATCGACTCGACCGCCGACAGGTCGATGACGATCGCGTTGGACGTTGCGGCGAGGGCCTGGTCACATTGCTCGACCAGCGCGCGCAGCGCTCGTAGATCGAGGCGCGTGCCGCGGGGACGAACGTGGACGGGGAGCGACTTCTGAACCGCTGAATCTGCAGTCTTCATAGGAACGATGCCTTGCAGCGCTCGTGCCTGCGCTCTGTCCTGTGCCCCATGCGCTGGCATGTCGCTCGCACCGCCGCGTTCATGAATGAATCGACGCGTAGGATTGATTGTATGTGCTCTCGACTTGGCCAGCGTCGTCGCGTGCGCGCCGCGTTTGCCGACACTGCCTACACCAGGACACTCGGAGGTTGGCTTCGAGGAGGCGTCTCGTCGCGATCCGCCTGGCATGCGCGAAGAGGAATCCGAGGACTATGCGCTCGCTCCTGGCGACGTGCTGCGTGTCCGCGCGGTGGTCGGCGAGGGGTTTGCTGTGGACCGACTGGTGCTCGACGGACGCGGGCGCGGCGCGCTCCCGCTCGTCGGTGAGGTGTCGATCGGTGGCGTATCGCTGGCTTCGGCAACGGAGCGGATCAACGAGGCGCTGCGCGCCTACCATCGATTCGCGACGGTGCACATCGAGCTGATCGACCCGCTCGGTCATCGCGCCTCGGTGCTGGGAACGGTGGTCTCGCCCGGGTTTCATCCGGTCGCTCCCAACACGCGCATCGCGGATCTGATGGCCCTCGCCGGCGGCCCTCGCGAGCAGACGACGGACGGTGAGTCGTTGGTGCTCGCGGATTTGTCTGCAGCGACGGTGGTACGCGATCGACGTCCGTTGCCGATCAGCGTCGCGCTCGCGCTGCAAGGGCACCCGTTGCACAACGTTCGGGCCCGGGCAGGGGACCTCGTGTACGTGCCGTCGATGTCGGGGCGCCGCGTCACGGTGCTAGGGCAGGTGCGATCGCCGAAGACCGTTCCGTTTCGCCCCGGATTGACGTTGCTCGACGTGGTTGCGATGGCCGGAGGTTCGACGCGAGACGCGGACGGAGGCGATGTGCGCATCGTCCGCGGAGCGCTCTCTCGTGCCCGTGTCTATCGCGTCGACATGCAGCGACTGTTCAACGGCGGCGCGTACAATCCGGTGCTCCAAGCTGGGGATGTCGTCTACGTCAGCGAGCACTGGCTCGCGAGCGCGACGCAGGTGCTCGAGCGGCTCACTCCGTTGCTCGCGATGGCCGCGCTCACCGCAGGCATCGTGCGTTGAGTCGGCGTAGCAGCCGTCTCGATTTGGGACCGTGAGGTTGTTTCGTATCGAGACACGCCTTCACCATTGGCGCGCCGCCCCATCTGGTGCCAGTCAGACCATCGCGCGGACCTGACGTCCAGCGAGCGCTCTCGCCAGGGCGCGAACCACCGGGTGCGGCGCGTCGTCGGTCCAGAACATCCAGTGGTGCAGCACGATGACGCACACCTCGGCGCGCGAGGACAGCCGATCGATCGTCGCTCGTACGAGCGATGGGTCGAGCGACGGGCCGATCGGCCCACCTCGGTGTCGCAACACGCGACAGGACTCGAGCTCGAGCGTCTCGCGCTTGCCCAAGCGCTCGGCGTAGTGCGCGGGCCAGTGCTTGGGCGCGAGCTTGCTGCGGTCGAGCCAGCTCGTCGAGAGCACACGAAATCGACTGACCGCAGCCTCGATGGATCCTTTCGACAATTCGTCCCACGGCGCGACGAACCCGTCTACGCGCGTGCCGAGCGCCGCTTCGAGGATCGAGCGGCCGCGGTCCATGCGCGCTCCCGCCTCGTCCCTGCTCAGCGCGCCAAACTCTGTGTTGCTTCGCACGCGCGCGTGAGTGAGCCCGTGGACGAGCGGGGCGATTTGCCCCGAGTGCTCACGAATCCACTGCGAAATCTCGTGCCGATACTCGAGTCGTACGGTCTGCCGACTCGCTGGATGGTCGCAGAGAAAGCGCTCTCGCGCTCCGTCCGGCGCCAATGTGTCGAGGGCGACGTCGGGGATCACCGAGAGGTTGATCGTGAAGCCGGCGTCGAGCAGCGGTGCGTAGGCGCGCTCGAGCCGGGCGGGCGGGGTCGTTGCGTTTGCGTCGTCGTCGCGAAGAACAAACTGAGTCATGTCTGCGGCGAATGCACGGCGGATGCCGCTCGGGCACAGCGCGTGCTGTGCACGGCTGCCATGAAATGGGTCGCGTTCTTCGGAGCGGTGCTTGTCGGTGTTCCGGCGTTGCGCGAGGCGATGAAGCGCTGGCCGCAGCTGCGAGCATGGGCGATCACGGTCGCGTGCTTCGACCTGTTCAACCCGATGCACATCAACCTGATTTCGCAGGAGTCCTACCGCGGTGACTCGCGCGGAATCGAAGTGACCACCGTCGATCTGATTCTCCTCGCCGTCCGCTTCTCTGCTTCGCGCCCGAAGACCGCTCCAGCGACGCGTCACCTCTTCGTTCGCTCGCTGTTCTTCTCGACGGTGCTGCTGTCCTTTTGGGACACGCCCGACACGCTCAAGTCGGCCTTCAGCCTGTGGAAGCTCCTTCGGATGTTCTTCGTGTTCGACACCCTCGCGACGGTGTTCGTCGACCTCGTCCTCGTACGCGCTGCGATGACCGGGGTCGGCGTCGCGGTGCTCGCGCAGGGCGCGCTCGTCTTCTGGCAGAAATACGCTCTACACGCGATTCGAACGCAGGGATCGCTGCCCCACCCCAACTCGCTCGCGATGATCACCAACATGGTCGCGCCGGTGGCGTTTTCCCTTTGGCTCTCCGGCCGCGGACGCGCGTACACGCCCCTCGTGGTCGCATGTACGGCGATGGCGACGATCACGTCGTTGTCTCGCGGCGGAATGGCGATGTTCGTCCTGGCCGCGACCGTTGGATGCGTCCTCGCGTTCGCGCGCAAAGCCGACGCCCGAAAGCTCAAGATCGTGCTCGGCCTCGGCGTCGCCGCGCTCGCCGTGCTCGCCAAATCGCTCGACACCATCATCGAACGCTTCACCACCGCTCCGAAAGAGAGCGAGCTCGCGAGGGTGCTCTTCAACAAAGCCGCGAAAATGATGGCCGATGAGCACCCTTTCGGCGTCGGGATCAACATGTACTCGTACGTGCTCGACCACGGCGGCTACGCGGCGCGGCTCAACATCGAGCCCGGCGATCGCAACGGAATCGCCCATCACATCTATTGGCTCACCGCGGCGGAGCTCGGGTACGTCGGCGCGGTCGCGTACGTGCTCGTCGTCGCGTCTGTGCTGCTCAGCTCAGCCAGGCTCGCGTCGCGCGGCGGGCTGCACGGCGACCTCGGCGTCGGATTGACCCTCGGCCTGTCGACGATGGTCCTGCAGGGGACCGCAGAGTGGATCGCCCGACAGACGCCGATGTCCTACTTGTTCTGGGTGTACGCGGCGATGGCATCGGGTTTGCGAGCGTCGTCAGCGCGATGAAATCCCTCGATTTACTGCTGATCAGCAACGTCTTCGAACCCGAGGTGCACGGCGGCTACGAGCTGCTCGCGAGCGACTGCGCCCTCGCCCTCGTCGCTCGCGGGCATCGGGTCACGGTGCTCACTTCGGGCGCTCGCGCGCCCAGAGACAGCGAGCGCAACGTGCGTCGGCTGCTCGCGCTCTCGCGGCCTTTCGGATCACCGGCCGGGACCGATCGAGCGCGGCACCTCGCTGCATCGGCGCGCAACGCCGCCGCGATGGGGGCGGTGCTCTCGCGTGGCAGGCCGTTCGACGGCGCGCTCGTGTTCTCGCTGCGTCGCATGGGCCTCGAGCCGCTGCGCGCGCTCGCGCGACACCATGTTCCAACGTGCGTCACGGTGAACGACGACTGGCCGCTCGCATACCTGCGAACGCCGCAGCCGGGCGTCGCTTCGAGCGCAGTACATCATCTCTTCGACAGCGGTTGGCACGCGCGACACACGTGGGGCGATCTTCGCTGCGAGCGTGTGTTGTGGTTGTCCGAGACGCTCCGCGATCGGGTCACGGGGTCGGGCGCTCCGCTCGGCCGCGGGGTCGTTCAAGCGCAGGGCGTCGATCGGTCTCTGTTTCGTCCACGGGCATTTCGCCCGGTCGATCGCAAGGCTCCGAAGCTCTTGTTCGTGGGTCGACTGCATCCCGAGAAGGGACCCGAGCTCGTGCTCGAAGCCGTCGCCGCCCTCGCGCGTCGCGGCGTCGGCGCGACTGCGCGCTTCGTCGGCGCGCCGGTTACCGAGCACTACGGCGAGGCGTTGCGAGCGCATGCGAGAGCCCTCGGCGTTCACGATCGCGTCGAGTGGTACGGCGCTGTGACTCGAAGCGCGCTCCCCGCGCTCTATGCAGAAGCAGACATGAACGTGTTCGTCTGTCGCTCCGAGACCGAGGGTCTCGGGTTGACCTGGCTCGAGGCGATGGCTGTCGGCGTTCCGGTGGTCGCGCAACCTTCCGGTGGAGCGCGGGCGTTCTTCGACGAGCACGGCGGCGTCGAGCGCGCAGATCACAGCTCGATCGCAGACGCAGTGCTCGCGCTTTTGTCGAGCCCCGATCGCCAACGCGCGTTGGTCGAGCGCGGGCTCGAGCTGGTCCGCGAGCACGCGTCGCTCGACCGCTACGTCGACGCGCTGGTGTCTACCTTGGGTCTGCGATGATCAGCGCTTGACCGCGCGCAGGCAGAGGATCACCGGGTAGTCGGGGTCGACTTCGTCGAGCACGCCCTCGCCGAGGTCTTGCCGAGCGAGACCCATCAGAGCGCCGCACGCCGCGAGGACATTGCCCATCGGAGTCACCGAGATCTCAGAATCGGCCCCGAAGACCTCGCGGAGCCATCGCTCGGTCTGCGAGACGGTGAACCTCCATCGATCGTGCGCGCGCGCGCCTGGATCGATCGCCGCCAGCGCGGGAACCGTCCCGAGAAACACACCGCCCGATCGAAGCATTCTGTGCGCGCCTGCGAGCGCAAGGAGCGGATCGCGTACGTACTGCAGCGTCTGGGCGCACAAGAAGCACTGGTAGCGCTCTCGCGGGAGCGCTTCGAGATCGCACAGGTCCGCGCGGATCACGGGACTCTTCGCCGCGTCGACGTCGATCGTGTGGATCTCTGAGCTTCGCGGCGCGTAGCGCGACCCATAGCGCGTGTCGCCGACCTCGAGCACCGAGTCGCG
Source organism: Deltaproteobacteria bacterium Ga0077539 (assembly GCA_001465015.1). GTDB lineage: Bacteria > Myxococcota_A > Polyangia > Polyangiales. The sequence goes on from LNEO01000332.1 coordinate 44,851, forward strand.
GATGTCTCCGGCGCGCGACGAAATGAAACGATCGATGTAGTGCCGATCGATCGGCAGGCCCCGGTCGTAGCCCCACGTGCGACTGAGCGGTGATGTGCGATGGAGGGTTCCGAACCAGGCAGGCGTCGTGAGTCGGCGAGCGAGTCGCTGAGCGGATTCGATCCAGCGCGGCGTCGAAGAGGACTTTGGCATTCGTAGGCGCAGAGCAAGCAGCGGACCGGTCGCCGGGCGCGGGCGAGGGGGACTCCAGAGTCGATCGCCGTCGGTCGCCTCGCCTTCACCGTGCTGTTGTTTCGAAGCGGGACACCGAGTGTTCCGTTCTCGAGCAACCGGAGCGTCCGAGGCGAGCGAGTCGGCCGAGTCTGCGTGGCGCTCCGTTTGCAACCCAGTGTCGCCGTAGAATGGAGCTCAGGCTGGAGCACAACCGCTCGTCGCTCGTCCTTCCGGCGAAGTACTCGGCGCTTTGGACCTACGTCGGGTGGATCGAGGACCGACTGCCCACGTGGGCGCGTCGCGACATGGTGCGAGTCGGCATCGCCGAAGCGCTCTCCAACGCGATGATTCACGGCGCGCTGGCGGTGGACTGCTCGCTGCGTGATGCGGGGCACGTCGTCGAGTGGCTCGCGGTGCTCGAGGAGGCCGAGCGCGCAGAGACGACCGCAGCGCTCTACGTGTCGCTGTCGACGCGCTCGAACTCCGCGCAGCTTCGGGTCGACGGAGGGGGACGAGGCTTCGACTGGCGCAACGCGGAGCCGCGCGTCGGCCGCGGCCTATCCATCATCCGCGCCGCGTTCGACCACGTGTGTTGGAACGATTCTGGCACCGTCCTCTTCGCGACGATCAACAAGCCATGAACACCACTCAACACATGAATTCATCCGCGCCTCTGCGACGCGCGCTCGTTGTCGACGACCTCGCGAGCAACCGCGCGATCATCCGCGCCGTGCTCCTGCGGGAGTTCGGCGCGATCGCGATCGACGAGGCCGGTGATGCGTCGCGGGCGCTCGCGATGGTCTCGAGCGTCACGACCGAGTACGACTTTATCGTCCTCGATCTCAACGTGACCACGGCTGGCGATGGCATGGAGCTGCTTCGCGTCATTCGTTCGTCACCAGCGCGCCAGCTGACGCCGGTGCTGCTCGTGAGCTCCTCGAACGCCAACGACACTGTGATCGCGGATTCGCTTCGCGAAGGGGCGGACGACTACATCGCGCGCCCTGTGACGGTTCAGGTCCTTGCTGCGCGAATCGGGCGCCTGCGACGAGTGCGCGAGCGCTACGTCGCGCTGCGCCGCGAGCTCTCGGTGGTCGAACAGCACGCCGCCAGGCGCGACGTCGAGCTTCGCTCCGTTGCGTCCGCGCAGCGTCTCGCGCGCACGAAGCTCCCGTACTCCCATGGTGATCTGTGCTGTTCTGCCTCGGTCATCCCCGCGGGCGCCGTCTCCGGTGACGCGTGCGACGTGATCACCGATCGCGACGGCCGAAGCGCGATCATCGCCATCGACGTCGCCGGTCACGGCGGGGGAACAGCCATCATCGCCAGCGCCGTGATGGGCGCGCTTCGCTACGGACTCTCGACGGGACTCGAGTTCTCGGAGGTGTTCTGTCGGACCGAACAAGCGATCTTCAGCGGCTGCGAGGGGTACGTGCGCGAGGACAGCGGGCCGATCGCAGTGTCGTTGTGCATCGCGCGTATCGACGGCGCCAGCAAGACCCTCGAGTTTGCCAACGCGGGGATGCCAGACGCGATGCTCTTCGAAGACAGCCAGCTTCGCGCGCGGCTTCGCTCGACGTCGCCGCCGCTCGGACTGCTGGCCGGTCGACACCCGATCATCGAGCACTACGGCTTTACGAAAGGTTCGGCGCTCGCGGTGGCGAGCGACGGGATCGCCGGCCACCTCGGCGACGGTCTCGACGAGTTTGTTTTGCGCTTCGGCGCGAATATCGTCTGCTCGGCGCTCGCCCGGGCCAGGCCTCGAGAGCTCGACGCGCTCGTCCAAGAGTTTGCGTCCGCGCGCGGCACGCGCACCGACGATGACTCGACGCTCGTGCTGGCGGCGATGCTCGACAAGGGAGAGGCGTGATGCGCGTCGCGATGGCGCTCGGCGGAACGGACTTCGGTCGTTCGGGGCTCGGGCGGTGGACGCGCGCGATGCTTCCGCACCTGCGTCGCTCGCTCGAGTCGCGCGGCGGCTCGCTGGTTGTGCTCGGCACCCGACGAGAGACGGACGCCTACCGCGTCGAGCTAACCGGGGTCGCGCAGCGCTGCGCTCCCGCGATCTTCGATCGACCTGCGCTCAGCGCAGCGTACGCGCTCGGGCTCGCGTCGGTCGAGGCTCGGCGTGCTGGCGCGAGCGCGCTGATCTTTCCTGCGGCCAATCGTCGCTGCGCGTGGTTGACCGCGCTCCCTTCGGTCGCGGTCGTTCACGACTTGAAGACCGCCGATGATCCCGAGCGCCATGGACGGCTTCGTCGGTGGTTCGTGCGCGAGGTCATCGGGCGAGCGCTTACCCGCGCGCGGTCGATCGCCGCGGTCAGCGCGACGACCGCTCACGAGGTTCGCGCGCTCCTCGGTGAGCGGGCGCCGGAGTTGACTGTGGTACGCAACGGCGTCGATGTGAGCCGCTTCTTTCCCGGGGAGAACGACGATCCTCGCATCCAGCGCGCTCGTCGCGAGCTCGACCTCTCGGGGCCCTACCTCCTTTACCCCTCGCGCTTCGAGGCTCCAGCGAAGAATCACCAGCGATTGATCGCGGCGTTTGCGCGGTCCAACGCGCGGGCGTCGCACAGGCTCGTGCTCGTGGGACCGGACTGGGGCGCCGAAGCGGCGGCGCGCTCGCTCGCCGCGCGACTCGGCGTTCTCGATCGCGTCTGCTTCGGCGGCGCGGTCAGCGACGACACGCTGAGCGGGCTCTACGCCGGCGCGTCGCTCGTCACTGTTGTCGGAACCGCTGAGGGCTTCGGCCTGCCCGTGCTCGAAGCGCTCGCGTCGGGCGTCCCAGTGCTCGGCGCGCGCGCGGGCGCGCTACCCGAAGTGATCGGAGCCCACGGCGTGCTCGTGGATCCCTACTCGATCAGCGCGATGTGCGGGGCGATCGACGCGTGCGTCGCGGACTCTTCTCTCGCGGATCGCGCTCGGGTCGATGGCCCTGTGTACGCCTCGCAGCACTCGTGGCCGCGCGCTGCAGAGGCGCTCGTCGAGTTGTGTATCTCGGCGACGCGCGCAGGCCACGCGCTGCCATCACAGCATCAGGAGGCGCTCTCGTGACCGTTCAGAGGCTCGACTCCGAAGCGAGGGTCACCGTGTGGGATGTCGTGACGCGGCGCGCTCCGCTCGTCGGCGCGCGGCACTGCCCGAACATACGCCAGGGACTCTTCGCTCCAAACGACCCGCGCGAGGCGCTGGGACTCGCGTACGAGGATCCCGCGCGGGTCGAGGGTGAGTACTTTTCTCGAAGGTCGCTGGCGAGCGACGTCGCGTTGGCAGTGCGCACGATGGTGGCTCGTTCGATCGCGCCCCGACGCGCGCTGCTGACTCGAGCTCGGGTGCGGGTGCTCGACACCGTCGTCGACAACATGACGATTCGCTCGGCGTTGGAGCGCATCGTCGAGCGCCCCCCGGCGGATCGCGCGAGGGTCGTGCACTTTGTTCATCCACACGCGCTCAACCTCGCGACGTCGGACCCGGTGTTGCGCAAATTGCTCGCCGACGCGGAGGTCGTGTTGCCCGACGGCGTGGGCCTGCGAGTGGCTTCGGGACTGCTCGGAACGCCGCTCGTTCACAACGTAAACGGGACGGATCTGCTGCCGCTCTTGTGCGAAGAGCTCGCTCGCACCGGCGTACGGTTGTCGCTCATCGGCGGCGCGCCGGGCGTCGCCGAGGCGTGTCGTCGAAAGCTGAGCGAGCGCTTTGCTGGGCTGGTCTGGGGCGAGGTCGCGCACGGGTTTCTGACAGACCCCGAGCGAGAACAGCTCATTTCGCGCGTCCGACAGCGCAGAGGCGTCGTGCTCGTTGGAATGGGAACACCGATTCAAGAGCGCTGGACCTGGCAGCACCTCGCGCCCATCGCGGGGATCACGGCGGTCACCGTGGGTGGTTTGTTCGACTTCTACTCTGGCAATGTGCCCCGCGCGCCGCTGGCGCTTCGCGAGGTAGGGCTCGAATGGCTGTGGCGACTTCGCTGTGAGCCGCGCCGACTCGCCGCCCGCTATCTCCTGGGAAATCCGCTGTTTCTTGGCCGAGTGCTCGCGCAGCGCGCGGGGGCTGTGCTATCTGCTCGAGCAGGTTGATGGCCCGACGCGCGAGTGTGAAGCGCACGACGAGCGAGACGTCCATCGAGGTCACGATCGACCTCGACGGACCCGCGCGCTCCGACGTGAAGACGCCGATTCCCTTTCTGTCGCACATGGTGGACCAGCTCGGTCGTCACGGGGGCTTCGACCTCGTCGTGCGCGCGACGGGCGACGTCGAGATCGACGGTCACCACACGACCGAGGACCTCGCGATCGTGCTCGGCCGCGCGGTCGCCGACGCGCTCGGAGACAAGCGCGGGATCCGGCGCTACGGCGAGGCGACGCTGCCGATGGACGAGGCGCTCTGTCAGGTCGCGCTGGATTTGTCCGGGCGGACGTTCTTCGTCGATCGACTGGCGCTGCCGAAGGCGAAGGTGGGCGAGTTCGACACCGAGCTCGCGTCGGTGTTCTTCGAGGGCTTCGCGCGCGGGGCGCAGTGCAACCTGCACGTGCGAAAGCTCGAGGGAGAGATCCTTCACCACGTCATTGAAGGCGCGTTCAAGGCGCTGGCCAAGGCGCTTCGCGAGGCGGTTCGAGTCGAGGGGACAGAGGTTCCGAGCACCAAGGGGACGCTCACCGAATGATCGCGCTCGTCGACGCAGGGTGCGGAAATCTCCGGTCCGTTCAGCGCGCACTCGAATACGTGGGCGCCAAAGACGTGACCATCACGAGCGACGCCGACGCCATCGCGCGCGCGAGTCGGGTGGTGTTTCCGGGGCAGGGGGCCTTTGGCGATTGCGTGCGGGCGCTGGACGCAAACGGCTCGGCGCTGCGCGAGGCGGTCGTGTCGGTGCTCGCGAAGGGCGCGCCTTTCTTGGGGATCTGCATCGGGATGCAGGTGCTCTTCGACGAGAGCGCAGAGGCCCTCGGCGCGCGAGGGCTGGGTCACTTTGCGGGCCGCGTCGAGCGCATTGCAGACGGGCTGCTCGAGGCCAACGGCGCCCGCGTCAAGGTCCCCCACATGGGGTGGAACGTCGCGCGACCCACCAAGAGCGCCCCGTCGCTCGGCGACGAAGGCTCAGCGGGCGCGTGGTTCTACTTCGTGCACTCGTATCACTGCGTGCCGTCGGATCAGTCCGTCGTCGCCGCGCGCACGACGCACGGCGTGGACTTCGTGTCCGCGGTCTCGAAGGACAACGTGCTGGCCGTGCAGTTTCACCCTGAGAAATCGCAGCGCGCGGGGCTCGACCTGCTCGCGCGATGGCTGAAGGATCGCGCGTGAAGCTCTATCCTGCGATGGACTTGTTGGGCGGCCGCGTCGTGCGGCTGCACCAGGGCGACTACGACAAGGTGACGGTGTACGCCGAGGATCCGCTCGCGCTCGTCGAGCGCTACGTGCGCGCGGGCGCCGAGCGAGTGCACGTCGTCGACCTCGACGGGGCGCGGGACGGAGCCGCGACGCAAGCGCCGCTCGTCGAGAGGATCCTGCGCGAGACAGGGGCGCGCGTGCAGGTCGGAGGCGGGATTCGCTCGATGGCGCAGGCGCGGGCGTACATCGACGCGGGCGCCGATCGCGTGGTGCTCGGGACCGCGGCGGTGCGGGACAAGGCGTTTCTTCGCGAGGCGTGCGCGAGCATGGCCGTGGTCGTCGCGGTCGACGCGCGAGACGGCATGGTGACCACGCACGGGTGGACAGAGAAGACTGAAATTTCAGCGGTGGATCTCGCGCGAGAGGCTGCGGCGCTCGGCGCGGCCGCGGTGCTCTACACCGATGTGGCCCGCGACGGGACGGGCGTCGGCCCCAACGTCGCGGCGACCGCTGCGTTGGCGCGCAGCGTGGCGCCGCTCGAGGTCATCGCGAGCGGAGGCGTGGGATCGCTCGCGCACCTCGAGGCGCTCGCGCGAGAGGGCGTCATCGGCGCGTGCGTCGCCGGTCGATCGCTGCTCGAGGGGGCCTTTCGCTGCGAGGAGGCGTTCGAGCTGCTGTCGCGGGCGTGAGCGGTGCTGGCGCGAAGGGCGGGTTGAAAACGTGGGTGCGACGCGCGACGGGTAGCGAGCAAACTGCTCAGCGGCTCATCGGGCACACGCAGCGCGGCGTGGCGTCGACGGTCTCGGCGATGCAGAGAAGACCGCGGGCGCACGTTCCGTCGTTGCCGCAGGTGCATCGCACCGTTCGGTCGGGGGCGAGCTCGCATCGATCGCCGTTGGCGCAGACGCCGGGGCTCGAGCACAACGCGAAGAGCCGACCGTTGGGGGGAGCGAAGCGCACGTACGCGTCGAGGCAGTCATCGCCTCCTCGGGGGACGAGGCACGCGGGCGCTGGAACTCCCCTCGTCGCCTCGCACACCATCGCGGCGTCGGGGCTCGCATCGGCGCCCTGCGCGGCGTCCGAGGGCCGCCCGTTGAGCGCAGGATAGGTCGATGAGCCGCACCCGGCGCTGAAGATGCAGCCGAACAACAGCAGCGAGAAGCCGATCGATCGATGGTGGGCGGTCATCGATGAATGCTAGCGCAGCCGCCGCCCTACACCGACACGATCGATCACGGCACCGCAACCGCCGATCGCGTGTCGTCTCGCTCTCGCAGCCCCACGAAGGCGATGGCCGCCGCGAGCAGCGCGCACGCCGCGGCCACGTCGAAGACGAGCGCCAGTCCTCCGCGACGGATGAGCGGCGAGGCCACGGCCAGCGCGATCGCCGCGGCGACGCCGAACGAGACGGTCGTGAAGAGCCCCTGCGCGCTCGCTCGTACGCCAGGAGGCGACTCGCGCTCGACGATCTCGATCGAGGCCAGGTAGTACGCGCCAAACGTAAACGCGTGCAAAAGCTGCAGCGACACGATCGCGACCGGGCTCGTCGCCCGCGCGAGACACACCCACCGCGCCGCGCTCGCGGCGAAGGCCAGCGCGAGCGCGCGGTTTCCTCCGAGCCACCGAAGCAACGGGCCGCCCGAGAGCATGAAGAGCACCTCGGCGACGCCGCCCACGGCGATGGCGAGCCCTGCGATCGTGCCGTTGGTGTGGGATTTTGCCCACGGACCATAGAGCATGTCGTACGTCGCGAGGCCGAGCGCGTGAAGCGACGAGCAGAGCAGCAACAGCACGTACCGGCGCTGAGAGAGCAGCGTTCGGAGGTCCGCGAGGTAGCTCCCGCGCTTGGGCGTCTCGACGGTGGGGAGGCGCTGCACCGAGAGCGCGCCGAGGATGGTCGTCGCGAGGGTGAGCGCGAGCACGGCTCGACCTGCGTTGCGCTCGAGCAGCGCGCCCGCTCCGAAAGCGCCCGCGCAATAGCCGACCGTTCCCCAGAGGCGGAGCTTTCCGTACGTGGTGTTCGCGCGAGCGGACGCGTCGATGGCGAGCACGTCGCAGAGCGAGACGCTCGGTCCGCGCAGGATCACGAAGAGGGCGTACGCAAAGAGCCACGAGAGCCCCGGCGAGCTGAAGAGCATCCAGAGAAAGAACAGCGCCGTCGGAACGCTCGAAACGAGCAGCGCGTCGCGCGCGTTGCTCTTGGTGTCGACCCACGCCGTCCACACCGGCGTCGAGACGACTCGAACCAGCCGCGTCGCCGCGAAGAAGATCGGCAGCGAGGCCGCAGAGAGCCCCGCTTGCCGCAAGAAATCCCCGACGAACGGCCCGTAGAGCCCAAACGACCCGAACAAGGTCAGGTACAGGACCGAGACCCAAAGAGCGTCGCGCGCGGGAGTGCGTTCTGCCAACGAAGCCTCGCGGCGTGTAGCACAATCGCCGTCGCACCGATGCTCCTCGCAAATCGTCCCCGAAGGCTCAGGCGTCACCCGTGGATTCGCGACCTCGTTCGTGAGCGCTCGCTCTCGGCTAGCGATCTGCTCTGGCCGGTCTTCGTCATCGAGGGCGAGGGCAAGCGAGAGCCGGTCCCGAGCATGCCCGGCGTCGAGCGGCTCACCGTGGACCTCGCCGTCGAAGCGGCGGTCGAAGCCGCTGCGCTCGGCGTGCGGGCGATGGCGCTGTTTCCGGTGACGGATCCGTCGCGCAAAGACCCCACGGGCACGCTCGCGCTCGACCCCGACAACCTCGCGTGTCGCGCGGCGCGCGCCATCAAGGCCAGGGAGCCGTCGATCGGGCTCATCGCGGACGTGGCGCTCGACCCGTACACCAGCCACGGGCACGACGGCGTGCTGATCGACGGTGACGTTCACAACGACGAGACGGTCGAGATCCTCCGCGAGATGTCGGTCGTGCTCGCGCGCGCGGGCTTCGACGTCGTGGCCCCGTCGGACATGATGGACGGGAGGATCGGCGCGGTCCGCGACGCGCTCGAGCGAGCGGGCCTGATCGACACGATGATCTTGTCGTACGCGGCCAAGTACGCGAGCGCGTTCTATGGGCCGTTTCGCGAGGCGGTCGGCTCTGCGAGCGCGCTCGGGTCTGCGGACAAGCGGACCTATCAGATGGACCCCGCCAACGGCGACGAGGCGCTTCGCGAAGTCGCGCTCGACCTCGAGCAGGGCGCGGACATGGTGATGGTGAAGCCGGGAATGCCCTACCTGGACATCGTGCGCAGGGTGAAAGAGCGCTTCGGTGTTCCGACGGTGGCCTACCAGGTCAGCGGCGAGTACGCGATGCTCCGCGCGGCCAGCGAGCGCGGCTGGCTCTCGTGGGAGAAGTGCATGCTCGAGAGCCTGCTCGCGTTCAAGCGCGCCGGGGCCGACGCCGTGCTCACGTACGCGGCCGTCGAGGTCGCGCGGTGGCTACGAAAGGGATGAGCGATGCGCGCGGCCGAACCGGCGCACACCCATTCAATTCTTGCTCATCGACGAGTGGCAGCCGCACGCCGTTGCGCAGCCACCGCCGCCAGCCGAGGTCGTCGCTCGCGGCGCGCCGGTGTTGAGCATCGGCGCGCTGAGCACTCTCCGTACCGGAGCGCCCGTCACCGGGTGCTTCTCGATCACCGGATCGCTCATCTTCTGGGTCACTTCGAAGCGCTCGCCAGGAGCGCCGTCTTCGCGGATCGTCTCGTATACGTAGGTGGGCATGACAAGGGGCGACGATAGCACTCGACGCGGCTCCGAGCGCACGGCCTGGAGCGCAGCCTTCGACGCAATGCCGGACCGCCTCGCGCGGGCGTGCCCCGGCTTCGTCCCGAGCGAAGCCTCATTTCGTACGGCGAAATGCATTGTGACCTTTGGTCACTTATTTGGGAGCCCCGCGGTCGCCAAGGCGCTCGGGCCCCGCGAAGGCCCGTGGCGGTGGTACTTCGAGCGCGAGCTAGCGCTGTTTCGAACGTTCGCTCGCTCGCCCGCGCCGGTGCGCGTCGCTGCGCTGCTCGCCGAGAGCGAGGTCGATGGCGTTCTCGTGTTCGAAAGGCTCGACGGCCGACCCTTGTGCGAGACGCGCATGGCGCGGGCGCCCTTGGGTGACGGGCTGCTCGAGGCGCTGCTTCAGTCGCTCGATCAATGGGCGACCATCGCGGTGAGCGACCCGCGTTGGCCGAGCGTCGCGCCCACGGACGCCGAGCGCCGCGCGTTGCGCGCGCAGCTGCTCGAGGATCCGAGCGCGCCCCTCGGATGGATCCAAGAGGGGCTCTCCGAGAGCGCCAGAAAGAAGCTGCTCTCGCAGCGCGTGGTCGACGACGCGCGCTTCGCGCTCGCGTCGCACCCTCGCACGAGGTCCAGCCACGGAGATCTCTTGTTGCGCAACGTCCTCGGGCTCGCCGACGCGCGCGTCGCTTGGATCGACCTCGAGTGCGCCGGACCGCACGCCGAGGGATGGGACCTCGGGCTGCTCTGGGTCAACGCGCACGACGAGGATCGTCCTGCGATCGACGCTCGCGCTCGCGCGCTCGGGGACGGCGGCTATCGAGCGTGGGCAGCGTGCGCGCTCTTCGCGTGCGCTCGCGAGAAGCTCTACCGAGCGCGCTCGAGGCAGGACGATCACCGCGGGCTCAGGCTCGAGAGCGACATCGACTTTCTTCGTAGAATCACTGTATGACCTGCGGTCACATACCCATCGGAGCGGTCCACACGTAGCCGTTGCTGCGATGCGCCGTTCGGTAGAGGGCGACCGCGCCGCAGACGGGGCTTGTCGCGATGTAGCCCATGGGGCCTTCGATGATGGTGCCCTCGCAGCGAGGGTCTGCCGTGTAGAAGCGCTCGCCCGTCGTGGAGTGCAGCGAGCGATGGACGGCCGTTCGACAGCCGCCGACGTCGTCGCAGACCGTGTTGCAGTTGTCGTCGGCGAGGTTGCAGGACTCCGTCGGGCGATCGCCGCACGAGCCGCAGTTGGCGGGGTCTCTCGCGAGGTCGACCTCGCACCCGTTCGCCGCGTTGCCGTCGCAGTCGCCGCGGTCGGTCATGCAGGTCGAGACGCCTGTGTCCGCGGCGCTGTCGGTGGGCGGAGCGACGACGTCGAGCATCGGACCGATCGCGTCGACGGACGCGGCGTCCATCGTCGTCGAGTCTCCTGCGCTGTCGCGGCTTACGTCGGTGCGCCCCGCGTCGCGCGGACCGTCGCTGTCGACGACGGCGCACGCAGAGAGCGCGGCTCCGAGCGACAGCAGGCTCCACAACGACCGCGGCCGACGCTCGAGGATCACCATGGGTAGCTATTGCGTACGGGATCCCGCGGCCGCGACAGTCGACGGAGCATTCCTTCTCGGCAGGCGACGGGTCGACGGGCTTGCAACGGCACCCATCTGCGCCTTGCGTCGGAGAAGTCCGCCTCGAGCGCGCTGTCGAACTCGTCCTACGGGCCGAGTCGCCTTCGAAGTGTTCGATCGGGGACCCGTTTGGAATCGTCGGTTTTTGTGCCTTACCGCCGGCGGCAATTCGACGACAATGCCGCCCAACATATGTTTCGAGTCTCCGTTCGTTCGCAGCTCGAGCGCGCCACCGTCATGGGGTTGATGCGCGCTCCCTTGGGAGTGCGAGAAGCGCTCTCGGTCCCCTCTCGCACGACGGCCGGCGTCGCGCTCGACGATCAAGTGCGTCTCGTGCTCGGCCTGCAGAAGCGCGCGAAGCTCCCGCGTTGGCAGGACCTTCCGCTCGACGCAGCTCGCCGCGGATTCACTCGAACGGCGCGCGCGCTCGCGCCCAGCTCGCCAGAGATCGACACGCGCGACCTGGCGCTCGACACGCCCGGGGCGACGCTTCGCGCGCGCTTGTATCGACCGTTTGCGAGCGACGGCCCGAGCCCGGTGCTCGTGTACTTTCACGGCGGCGGGTTCGTGCTCGGCGACATCGAGTCGCACGACCCGGTGTGCTCGATGTTCGCGCTGACCGCGGGCTGCAACGTGCTGTCGGTCGAGTATCGACTCTCACCCGAGCACAAGTTTCCCACGCCGGTCGAAGACGCCGTGGGCGCGTTTCGCGCGATCGTCGCCCGCGCCGAAGGCTTCGGCATCGACAAGGCTCGCATGGCGGTCGGCGGCGACTCGGCGGGCGGATACCTCGCGGCGCAGGTCGCGATCCGCACCAAGCTCGCTGGCGACGCGGTCCGGCCGATGTATCAGGTCCTGATCTACCCCGCGGCAGACTTGACGATGACCGCGGCTTCGTTGCGAGAAAACGGCGATGGGCTCTTGCTCGAGTACCCGACGATGGAGTGGTTTCTCGCGCAGTTTCTCGACGCGAGCGCCGATCGACGGTCGGGCGACGTCTCGCCGCTGCACCGCTCGCTCGAAGAGCTGCGCGGCGTCGCTCCGGCGCACGTTCAGACCGCGGGCTTCGACCCGCTTCGCGACGAAGGCGTCGCGCTGGCCGATCGACTGAAGGAGGCCGGCGTCGCCGTCGAGCACAAGCAGTACGCCTCGCTGGTGCACGGCTACCTCAACATCGCCGGCGTCGTCTTGGCCGGCGTCGCGCCGTACTACGACGCGGGAGCTGCGTTGAAGCGCGCGTTTCGCGGACCAAAGAAGAAAGGGTGAAGATCGATGCGCGAGATCGAGTCGTTGGCTGAGTTCGACGCCGCGCTTCGGGACGGCGTCTCGATGGTGGTGCAGAGCGTCGACCTTCGCGATCGAACGCGAGCGCTGATCGAGCTCGAAGGACGGCACACGCTGCTCGGTTGTGTGCTCGAGCCCGAGGCGGTCGTCGCGTTGTTGTCGAAGGGCTCGATCGTGTTGCCCGCGATCGAAGGGCTGCCGTTCTTGCCGTTTCGACCGTCGCTGTATCAGGCCGAAGAGCTCTACGCGGGCCTCGACCGATCGTACAAAGAGACCGCGGATTGCAGGGCGTACGACTGGTATGTGGCCTCTTCGAAGTCACGGGAGCTGCTCGCGGGCATGGCGATGGCCATCCACGATCAGTCCATCACCGACGCGCTCGACGAGGCGCTGGTCGGTCGGCGCGTCGGCGCGGTGATGGGCGGTCACAAGCTCGCGCGAGGGACCGACGGATTTCGTGAGGCCTCGTTGCTCGGAAGGATGCTCGCTCGCGAAGGGCTCGTGGTGGCGACCGGCGGAGGACCGGGCGCGATGGAGGCGGCCAACCTGGGGGCGCACATGGCTCCGTACGACGACGCGGCGCTCGATCGGGCGCTGGCGATCGTGGCGGAGGTCCCCAGTTTTCAAGGCGACATCGGCGCTTGGGCTGCTGCTGGGATGCGCGTTCGCGAGCTGTTCTCGGGCGAGGGAGCGATCGCGTCGGTGGGGATTCCGACGTGGTTTTATGGGCACGAGCCGCCCAACGTGTTCGGCGCGCGCATCGCCAAGTACTTCTCCAACGCGATCCGCGAGGACGGGCTCTTGCAGCGGGCCAACGCGGGGATCGTGTTCTTGCGCGGCGCGGCAGGCACCGTGCAAGAGCTCTTTCAGGACGCGACGCAAAACTATTACGCGCCCGAAGGGGGCGCGGCGCTCGCCGTCCTGGTCGACAAGGAATACTGGACGCAGACGCTGCCTGCCTGGCCCTTGATCGAGGCGCTGGGAAGAAACCGCGAGATGGGGCGAAAGCTCTTTTTGGTCGATACGGTCGCCGAGGCGGCGGCGATCATCGCTCGCGGGGGATGACGCGCTTCAGCGATCGAGCGGGCGAGCCGCGAGCGCGCTGAGCGGCGCGGTCCGTCTTCGATGGCCGTCGCGGGCGCGGGTTAGGTACCCTTCCCGTGCTTGCGCCCGTATTGCACGGGCTGCACGAAGGAGCGCACACGATGACGGACTCAGCTCGCAACGACCGCATCTCGGTCAACGGCGCACGGCTCTGGCAGTCGCTGATGGACCTCGCGAAGATCGGCGCCACGGCGAAGGGTGGCGTATGCAGGCTCGCGCTGACGGACCTGGACAAACAAGGTCGTGACCTCGTTGTCGGGTGGGCGCGCGAGGCGGGGCTCACCATCACGACCGACAAGATCGGCAACGTGTTCATGCGGCGAAAGGGCCGCAACAACGCGCTGCCGCCGGTGGTGACGGGCAGCCACATCGACACCCAGCCGACCGGTGGAAAGTTCGACGGAAACTACGGCGTGCTCGCCGGCATCGAGGTCGTGCGCACTCTCAACGATCGCGGAATCGAGACCGAGGCGCCGATCGAGGTGGCCATCTGGACCAACGAAGAGGGCTCGAGGTTCGTTCCGGTGATGATGGGCTCGGGGGTCTTCGCTGGAGCGTTTTCGCTCGAGACCGCGTACGCGGCGAAGGACGTCTCGGGCGCGACGGTGAAGTACGAGCTCGAGCGCATCGGATACGTGGGCGACGAAGAGCCCGGCAAGCATCCGATCGGCGCGTATTTCGAGGCGCACATCGAGCAAGGGCCGGTGCTCGAAGACGCGGGCATCACCATCGGCGTGGTCAAGGGCGTGCTGGGCCTGCGTTGGTACGACTGCGTGGTGACGGGCATGGAGGCGCACGCGGGCCCGACACCAATGGCGCTGCGCAAGGACGCGCTGCAGGTCGCGACGAAGATCATGCAAGAGGTCGTCGCGATCGCGAATCGCTATCCCCCCTACGGCCGTGGAACGGTTGGCTTCGTCCAGGTGCACCCCAACAGCCGCAACGTGATTCCGGGGACGGTGAAGTTCTCGATCGATCTTCGCAACGTCGACAGCGAGCGGCTCGACGCGATGGACCGCGAGATCCGCGGATTCATCGCGGACACGTCGAAGGCGACGGGCCTGCCGATTTCGATCGAGCAAGTGTCGTACTTTCCGCCGTGCCCGTTCGAGACAGGCTGCATCGAGGCTGTCGGCAAAGGCGCGAGCGAGTTTGGCTACTCGTCGATGGACGTCGTCTCGGGCGCAGGCCACGACGCGGTGTACATGGCGCGGCTCGCTCCTGCGGGGATGATCTTCATCCCGTGCAAGGACGGCATCAGCCACAACGAGATCGAGGACACCAAGCCCGAGCAGGTCGAAGCCGGGTGCAACGTGCTGTTGCACGCGATGCTCGATCGCTGCAGCGCGACGACGTGAGCGACGGTTCGTCTTCGAGCTGACGCTTCACGGGTGGGTCGTGTCGGTCAGCTCGAGGAGCCGGTGCTCGGCGTCGAGCTCGGCGTCGAGGGTGGCGCGGCCGGTGCGCTGCTCGATGCTCCAGAGGTGCTCGAGGACGAGTCGCTCGACGTGCTGGTCGTGCTGGTCGCGCTGGTCGCGCTGGTCGTGCTCGAGGACGAGTCGCTCGTCCCGCCGCTCTTTTTGTTGCTGTTGCCCGAGTAGAGGTCGCCGTACCAGCCGCCGCCCTTCAAGATGAAGTTGCCCTGTGTGATCTGCCGGCTCGCTTCGGGCTTGCCGCAGCTGAGGCACTCCTTGATGGGGTCTTCGCTGATGCGTTGAACCCGCTCGAACTTCGCTCCGCAAGCTCCGCAAAGATAGTTGTACGTTGGCATCGGGGTGTAGGTCCTCGCGGCGACCATCGAGTGATAGCGCGCGTCAGGGTGGGAATCGAGCGACGGATATAGCGCTACGCGCCGCCCGTCAACGCGACAGACGGGCGGGGAGTACGGCCGGGCGCGGGCGCGGGCCGGCGAAATGCCGTTCCGGCGCCCTCCGAGCCCCCCTTGGGTCGCGTGCGCTTCGGCGGTCCGCCGGCTAGCGCTGGTTCTGGCGGCGGGCTTCGGCGGCCGCGAGGACCTGCTCGAGCTCTTCCGCTCCGTCGTCGGTCTTGGTAGCCGCGGGCGCGGTGGTCTCGATTCGGACGCCTGCCTGGGGCGCCTCGGCCTGCGGCTGAGCCATGCCCATCTTGGCCTTCAGCTCGGCGAGGGCCATGTCCGCGCCTCGGTTGGTCTCGAGGTCCTTGAACTTCTTCTGCAGCTCGTCGCCGGTGTGTTGCTCGGCCACCTCTGCCATCGCGTCGGCCTCGGACTCCAACGCGACGATCTTCTCTTCCATGCGGTTGATCGTCTCGAAGGCAGAGTTGTCGTTGAGGCCGGCCATCGTCTCTTGGATGGCCCGCTGCGCCTGGGCGCGCTTCTGCCGTGCGATGAGCACGTTCTTCTTGCGCTTGGCCTCTTCGATCTTGTTGTTGAGCTGCTGAAGCGAGCCGCGCAGCTTGGTGACCGCCGTGGCCTGCTTCTGCCACTGCCGCTCGTATTCAGCGGCGAGCTCGGCGATCTCTTTGTTTCGCGAGAGCGCTTGCTTGGCGAGGTCGTCGTCGCCCGCGCGCACGGCCATCATGGCCTTGCGCTCCCACTCTTCTGCGGCAGCTTTTTCAGTCTCGAATTGCTTGCCGAGTCGCTTCTCGTCAGCGATCGCGAGCGCCACTTGCTTCTTGGCGTCCACGAGCTGCGCGTTCATCTCCAGGATGACCTGGTTGAGCATTTTCTCAGGGTCTTCGCTCTTGGAGATGAGGTCGTTCAGGTTGCTCTTGATGAGTTGTGCCAGGCGGCCGAAGATGCCCATTTACACACTTCTCTCTTTCGCGTGCTCGGTACCGTACCAACCGTACGAGCAGAAATTTCAGGTCGATTCGAGCGCAACGCGCCGTCTGTCAGTTCGAAGAGCCCCCACGCAACGACGGGAGGTGCTGGCTGGTGGCCATGCCGATGTCATCGAGCACGGCTTGAAGCTCGTTGCCATCGAGGTTGGGCAGCGGCAACGCGGCCTGCAGGTACACGCCGTCGTCTTGCAGCGCGAACGCCGCGTGCAAGAGCCCCGAGCCGTTGAGGCGCAGCAGCTGCTCATAGAGCCTAGCCCGCTCGCTATCGGGAAACTTCCCGTGATCCAGCACGCGCAACGAGAACAGAACGACGGCGTCCTCGACCTTGATCGCGAGGTTGTGCAACCCCGAGTCGTCGTCGGTCACGATGAACATCCCGCCGCCGAGGTCCTGAAATGGAACCTCGGAGTCCTTCAAAAACCGCTCGACATCCGCGACTGTGCGCATTCGCTCTCGCCTCCTGCTCGCCGCCAGCGATGCGCTCACAATCGAGCGCGTCTTCGCGCGGATCGCGCGCGTCGAACGCTGGGACAACTTTGTTGTGCGCCGAATGGTAGCATTCCGCAACGGCGTTGCGACGGTCCTGCGCTGCTGGGGCGAATTGCGTGAAATCCGCAGCAGATTCTCTGCCAGGGCGGCGCGGTTGACGCGGATCACTCGCCGCTGCGGCCTTCGTCGACGGGACCCATCTTGACGCTCCCCTCGATGACGGCGCCCTTCTCGATCACGACCTCGGGCGCTGCGAGCGAGCCGTAGATGCGAGCCGCGGAGTACACCTCGATGCTCTCGCGCGCTCGAATGGTTCCTCGGAGCACGCCCCCGCGGACGATGAGCACGCGGACGTCGATCGACGCGTCGATGTCGGCGCCGTCGCCGATCACCAGGACGCCGCTCGAGAAGACCTCGCCGCGCACGGTCCCGTCGAGCCGTGTTCGGCCGTCGAACGTGAGTTTTCCCTCGAAGTGAGTTCCGCGCCCGAGCAGGGTGTCGAGCTCGAGCACCGAGTCGTCGGCTTCGTCGGTCGCCATGAATGACGGTCGCGACCATATACCGCGATGCGGTCGTGAGCAGCACGCAAGTGAGGGGGGGGGGGCTTCGCTCACACCACGAGCATCGCGTCGCCGAACTCGTGACCCAGCAGTCCTGCGCGCTCGGCGTCGAGCGCTGCGCGCGACAGGGTCTCGTCGTCGATCAGCGAGCGAAGCAGCGCTCCGTGGCTCGAAGATGGGTCGTGCACGCCCGTGAGGATCCCTGTGACGAGGCGAGCTCTCTCGTTGGGGCCGAGCCTGAGCGAGGTCTGTCCGAGGCCTGCTCGAATCGAAGGCCCGTCGCTCCGTCGCGCGGCGGACTCGAGCGCGCGCATCGCGCCGGTGCCGACGGCGATGATGGGGCGCCCTTCGGCGCTCGCGCGATCGACGATCGACGCGGTTCTCTCGGGGATTTCGTAGCGTTCGTCCAAGGGAAAGAGCGCGTCCAGCGCCTCGTCTCCCGTCGACGAGAGCCCGGTCCCGTGCGTGAGCGAGGCGATCTCGACGCCCTTTTCTCGGAGCGACGCGACGAGCGCCCACGAGAGCGCGTAGCCCGAAGACGGCGCTTCGACCGCCACGGGCCGCGTCGCGAACGGCGTCTGCACGCTCCACAAGGGCAGCGGCTCGCGCACGTACGAGTACTGCACGGGGCGACCGTGGGCGTAGAGCGCTTCTGCCAGCGAGCGGCCAGGATCCGTCGCGGACAGCGAGACCCACAAGAGTCGTTGGTGGGCCTCGTGCACGCGAACGACGGTGGCCTCGATGGGCCCGAGGTGGAGGCGAGCTCCAACGGCGAGCGGGCGGGGCAGCGGGCGCTCTTCGGTGGGCGTTCGAAAGTCTCCGGCGCCGAAGAGCACCGCGCGCACGATGTCCTCGCCGGGAGCGTCGAAGCGAGGGGCTTCGGCGAGCCGGAGCTCGACGGGATCGCCGTGCGGGTTGGTTCCGTGCAGCGAGGCCGGAATGGTGGCGGCGTCGTTGAGGACGAGCACCGCGCCGCGCTCGATCCAGCGAGCGAGCGCGGGGCTTCTCGACAGCTCGAGCGGGCGCGCGTCCCGGCTCAGACGCAAGACGCGGGTCTCTTCGGGGCGCTCGCGGCGCCGAGCGGCCGCGGCGATCACGACGTCACCTCTGCGGCGATCAACCGAGCGCCGTTGGGCGCGAGCTCGTCGCGGGCGATCAGCGCCAGCACGCGCGTCGCGACGGACTCGGGCGACGCGAGGGCCGCGCGGTCGGCCTCGGGCATCGCGCGCGCGTGCAGCTCGGTGTCCATCTCGCCGGGGTCCACAGAGAACGACCGCACACGAGTGCCTTCGAGCTCGACGGCGAAGCTCCTGGCGAGCTGCTCCATCGCGGCCTTGCTCGTGCCGTAGGCGCCCCACGTTGGATACGCCGTGGTTGCTGCGTCGGAGGTGATGTGCACGAGCGCGCCTCGGTCTCGAAGGAGCATCGACGGCAAGACCGCTTTGCTCAGCCGAAACGGCCCCAGGACATGAACGCCGATCGCGTGCTCGAGGTCCTCGCAGTCGGTGTCGAGCATCGGTCGAAGCGTCGACGGCCCCAGCGTCGCTGCGTTGTGCACGAGGACGTCGATCGGTCCGACGAGCGCGACGGCGGCGCCCGTGCACTTGTAGACGGCGTCTTTGTCGGCGACGTCGGCGACGATCGCGTGCGCGATCAGGCCCTCGGCGCGCAGCGCTGCGGCGATCTCTCGGACGCGCTCGGAGCGCGACAAGAGCACGACCCGGGCGCCCCTTCGAGCCGCTTGCCGCGCGAGCGCCTCGCCCAGGCCTCGGCTCGCGCCGGTGATCAACATCGTGGTGTCTTCGAGCTTCATGGTGTCCTCGCTTTCTTCTTGCGAGGACAGTGAATAGGACCACTTGGGCAGAATACCGGCGCGCGCGCCAAAAGATTGGCGTTGGGTTACTCTGTGCGCGAAGGTGCATGATGAAGTCGGAGAAGGACGAGGACGACACGACCGCAGCGAGGCTGGCGGCCAACGTGCGCGCGCTGCGCGAGGCGCGAGGATTGACGCAAGCGCAAGCGGCGAAGGCGGCGAGCGTTCCGAGGGCGACGTGGACCAACCTCGAGTCAGGGGCGGCCAACCCGACGCTCTCGGTGCTGCGTCGGGTGTCGCAGGCGTTGCAGGTGTCGATCGAAGAGCTGGTGGCTCCACCGAGGGAGGCCGCCAAGCTCTACGGCGTCGACGCGCTTCCGGTGCGGGGCAACGCGCTGGCGAAGGTGCGATCGATCGTCCCCGAACCCGTGGGGGGCTTGCAGGTCGAGCGCATCGAGCTCGCGGGGGGAGCGCGGTTCACGGGCGTTCCGCATCGCGCGGGGACGAGGGAGTTTCTCGCCTGCGAAGAGGGAGAGATCACCGTGTTCGTCGGCGGCGAGAAGTGGTTGCTCCAAGAGGGCGAAGTGCTGTGCTTTCGCGGGGACCAGCGGCACAGCTACGTCAACGACCGCACGCGCCGCGCGATCGGGTTCAGCGTCGTGCTCGTCGGGTGATCGCAGCGAGCAGCGGGTAGCGGGCAACGAGCGACGGGCAGCGGGCAGCGGGCAGCGGGCGACGGGCAGCGGGCAGCGGGCAGCGGGCAACGGGCAACGGGCAACGGGCAGCGGGCAGCGGGCAACGGGCTCACTTGAAAAGAGGTGTGTCTCGCACGGGGTTAGCAAACCCCGTGCTGGGCGCCGCTCGGAGACTCACGGCGGAAGGTGCGCTTCGCGCGACCACCGTCAGACGGCGCAGCGACGGGCGACGGGCAACGGGCGACGGGCAAC
>LNEO01000333.1 GCA_001465015.1 Deltaproteobacteria bacterium Ga0077539
GAACGATGAGGGCGCGACCTCTGGCTGTGAGGCGAGCGAGCGTCTGCGTTGTTCCCTCACGAATACCAGGGCTGTCGCGCCCAAATCCGGTTCCCTGCGAAGAGATGCGCGGTGTGACGCTCGCGTGCCTGCAGCATCGGGCCGACGGGCGCGGCGAGGCAACCGGCGATCGGGCCGCCCACAGCTCACGCGAGCTCGATCGAGAGGAAAGGACATCCAACGGCGGTCGATTGAGCACGCGGCGACCCGATCGCCCGTTGCCTCGTCTGCGCCCGTCGGCCCTTTGCGACCGCGCCGCGATCGGCCCACTCCGCATCGCCATGGTTGCGTTCTCCCGTGTTTTCACAGGCGATACTGTGTTGGTCCATCACATACGTCGCGACAGGACCCCACGCGAGGCGCTCGCGACGCAGCGTGTTGGCGTACGCTCGCTTCATGCGTTGGCGCGACGTGTGGGTGTGCCTGGGCCTCGGCTCGTTGAGCTGCGGCGCGAAGTCGCCCCTGCGCGAGCCGTGGCTCGACGAAGACGCGGCGTTTCTCGATCGACCCCCGCCGCTCGAGCGCTGCGGCAACGGGATCGACGACAACGTCGACGGGCGCATCTTGTCTGCGCGTTGGAAGCTCCCCCTGGCAATCGCACCCCGGCGAGCCGCCGCGCTGCTTCGGCCGGACGTTTACAGTGCACGGCGATCGGGCGATGTACGACTTCGCCACCATCCCTGCGGTGGACGCTGCGGGATGGCTCTCGGTGGGCGCCGCGACGGTGGACTTCTCCGCGGGCTCGACCCTCTGCGGAACGCCCTGCTCCTGCCTCGACGGCGCGGACTTTACGTACTTTCAAACGACCTTCTCCATCCCCGACGGCTTCCGGCTGGACGCCTTCGAGGTCGCCATGGAGAGCGTCGATGACGGAACGCGGGTGACAGTATTCAACGACCGCAACCCGACGGGCACGACCGATCCCGGCGCGTTCGCGATGTTTCCCTCGGGGACCACGGTCCGTCTCGAGCGACTGCTGGTCACCGGGCTCAACCGCGTCGTGCTCACCCACGTCGATGACTGCTGCTCGGGCCGGACGCTCCGCGGCGTCCGCGTGAGAATCAACAGCGGAAACCTAGAGCAATGTCGTTGAAGGCACCCAGCACCAATATTCATGAAGCCCTGCGCGCGGTGATCGACGGCGACCTCGTCACCGCGCGGCGCATCCTCGAACAAACGGTCTCGCTCGCGCTCTTCGACCCGATCGCGCGGCACGACCTCGCGGTGGTCGCGCGGCTGCAGGGCGCGCTCTCCATCGCGTGGACCCATGCCGACGCCGCCGTCTCGTTTGCCGGTGACGACGCCGCGGTCCGCGCGGTCATGCTCTCGCACCGCGCGCTGCTCGATCGACTCATGGACGCGCGCACCGACGCGGACGCGGGCATTCGCGCGGCGCTCGAAGCAGACCCCACGCACCGGGTGTCCCTCGCGTACGCAGGGCTGTTCGCGCGGCTCGACGGCGACCTCGAGACTGCCATCCTGCGTTGGAGCGCTTCGCTCGCGCCCGGACGGGCCCCGTTGCTTCCGCAGCTCGTTCGGGCGCGGATCGTCGGGATGCTCGCGGACGCCCGCGCGTTTGGCGTGCGCCGCATCGCGCCGACGGGTCGCTGCGACTCCGCGATCGGCGCGATCACCGAGCTGCTCGCGCCCGACGGCGCAGCGTCGCTCCCGGACCTCGGGTACCTCGCGGCGTCCTTCGCGCTGCCCGACGTGTTGCCTGCGGGGGAGGCCACGCCGTGCCCGCCCGCGCAGGCGGCAGAGATCATCCATCTCTCGCGCAACATCGTGGTGCTCACCGGCGCGGGATGCTCTGCGGAGAGCGGTCTCGCCACGCGCAAAGATCTCTGGAAGCGCTTCGACAAAGACGACGCGGTCTCGATCACCAGCGGCTCGTTTGACGCCCTGTGGTGCGTGGTCCAAGACTTCGTCGGCGACCGTGAAGCGCGGCCCAACCCCGCGCACGACGTGATCGCTTCGCTGCCCCGCGTGCGCGCGATCATCACGCAAAACGTCGACGATTTGCACCAGCGCGCGGCCCGCGACGACCTCGACCCCGTCCCCGTGATCGAGCTCCACGGAACGCTCTCGCGCACCCACTGCCACCAATGCGGGGCCGACCGCGGTCTGTCCGCACAAGCGGTCGCGAAGCTCCCGGGCCCCCGACGTTGCCCCATGTGCGCCGCGCGAGCGCTACGCCCGTCCGTGGTGCTCTTCGGCGAGTGTGTTCCGCGGGCGGCGCTCGAAGAGAGCGCGCGGCTCGTGTCCGAGTGCGATCTGTTGATCGTCGTGGGATGCGCGATGGACGTCGCGCCCGCCTCCGAGCTCCCCAGGCTCGCGCGGGAGCACGGCGCAGTGGTGCTCGAAATCAAGCGCGGCCCCTCGCGCCTGGCCCGATCGCTCGAGACGCGATGGCTCGCCGGGACGGCGGCGACCGTCCTCCCCGAGCTGTACGGCGCGCTCGCGACGCTCGAGGACGTGCTCCCGCTCCGGGATCTGTCCACGGCGACGTTGCCCGCGCTGCCGCCGCCGCGCGAGATCGTCGAGGTGCGCTTTCCGTCGATGGGCGAGTCGAATCCCGACGGGGTCATCGTCGAGTGGCGCGTGGAGCCAGGAGCCACGGTCACGCAGGATGACAGCTTGTTCGTGATCGGGCTCGACAAGATCGACGCAGAGGTCCCCGCTCCGTTCACCGGTCGCCTCGCCGAGGTCTACGCCGCCGCAGGCGACACCGTGAGGGTCGATCAAGTCGTGGCGCGCATGGATGTGCCCATCAGCGCGGCGACGGCTGCGAGCCCCATGCGCTGGCCAACGGTCCTTCGCGAGCGCACGCGCGATCGACTCTCCGGCGAATTTGCACCGTGGACCGGCGCCGTGCGGGTCCTGCTCGATCAGATCTCCCGCGCGCCGTTGCTCGTGCCCGACTCTGCCCTCGCAGCGCTCGATGCCGACGCGATGGCCTGGGTCGCCGATCGCGCCAACGAGCTCGCTTCGGCCCTCGCCGTCGACGACGCGCCGAAGATCACGGTGTTTCGCGATCCCTTCGACGCCGCGCTCGCGGCGTGCGAGCGATGGGCCGCGGTGTCTTCGCTCGACGCGCTCGCGCCCTGGTCGCGCGCGTGGGTCACGACCAACACGCCCGCGGAGCCGCCGGACGCACGGCACTTCGAGGACCGCATCGGCCCCGCAGTGAGTCGCGCCGCGTGGATCGCGACCTCCGCGATGGACGCGCGCGTGCCGGAGCTTGCCTGGAAGGTGCGCGACGTCTTCGACACCGTCGCGACGCACAGCGTGCGATCGGTCGCGTGGTGGG
This sequence comes from Deltaproteobacteria bacterium Ga0077539, assembly GCA_001465015.1. Classification (GTDB taxonomy): domain Bacteria; phylum Myxococcota_A; class Polyangia; order Polyangiales. The sequence continues at coordinate 3,350 of LNEO01000333.1, forward strand.
GACCGACCCCCGAGCCGCCCTGTCGTTGGCGGCCGATGCTCGCGCTGTGGCTCCGAGGGGCGTGGCCGTTTGTGCTGCCCGACGCGCTCGGTCTATGGGTTCCGCTGTACCGAGACGGCGCGCTCTCGACCGCGTCCATCCCCAAGGAAATGCGCGCGAGGCTCGCTCCGCGCTTGTCGAAAGCGCTGAACGGCGAGTGGCTGTTGCCGCTCTCACCACGGCAGTTTTACCGATAGGCCCTTCGGGCGCGAGGCGCGGTACGCTCTCGGAGGATCGGACATCAGCGGTTTCAAGGTGACGTTCGAGCGTTGTTCATGCAGCGGCGCGGGAGCAGAGACTCCCGCGCATGGGGTCACGCAAGAGCGCGACGACGTCTCTGCCAAAGGCGGGACTACAGGGCAGCGAACGTTCGAGCGCAGCGGCGTCGGGAGCGATGGCTCTTCGATGAGCCAGCGTCGGACACTGTTTGCGAAGGCAGCGGTCTTGGTTTCGCGCTCGTTCGCCGCGCACGAACCATCAACGCAGCGGCAACGACCGCCGTGTCGTTTGCGAAGCGTCCCCACCGAATCCCGGTTCAGAAGTCGAGGTCACGATTGGCGACGCGCGGAACGCTCGGCGCGACGTTGGTCTGCGCCGACGCTCTCGCGAACCAGAGGTCGTCGCCTGCGCGAACAGAGTTGGGTGCATCTACTCCCATACGACAGCCGGGGCGCGGCAGCGAGCGGCGGCGCGGCAGCGAGCGGCGGCGCGGCAGCGAGCGGCGGCGCGGCAGCGAGCTCTCATCATTCATCACCTGCGTCGAAGTAGCAGCGTTGTCAGTGGCG
>LNEO01000334.1 GCA_001465015.1 Deltaproteobacteria bacterium Ga0077539
GCTGCCCGTTGCTGCGCCGTCTGACGGTGGTCGCGCGAAGCGCACCTTCCGCCGTGAGTCTTCGAACGGCGCCCAACACGGGGTTTGTTAACCCCGTGGAAGCAACCCCTCTTTTCAAGTGAGCCCGCTGCTCGTTGCCCGCTGCTCGTTGCTCGTTGCCCGCTGCTCGTTGCCCGCTGCTCGTTGCTCGTTGCTCGTTGCTCGTTGCCCGCTGCTCGTTGCTCGTTGCCCGCTGCTCGTTGCTCGTTGCCCGTTGCTCGTTGCCCGCTGCTCGTTGCACGTCGCCCGTTGCTCGTCGCCCGCTGCCCGTTGCTCGCTGCACGTTGCACGTCGTTCTATCGTCCCGTCTTTGGCGGAGACGTCGTCGCTCTCCTGCGGGACCTCGATCGCGGGAGTCTCTGCTCCCGCGCTGCTGTCTTGATTCTTCTCGATGCTCTCCTTGAAACCGCTGCACCTGCGCCTCATGGGTCGCGGAGCCGTGCTGCGCGCGGCGATCGGCGAGTGCGCGCGGCTCGATGCCGACGCGTGGGAGCGCCCGTTCGTGACGCGCATCCTGTTGCGCATGCGGGCCGAGTTGCGCAGGATGACCGGTGACGACGCGTTTTCGAAGGAGATCGAGATGTCCGTAGACAAGACCCTCGATGACCTGATGGCCGAGAGCGAGGCCCGCGGAGAGGCGCGCGGTGAAGCGCGGGGAGAATCGCGCGGCGAAGCGCGCGGCGTGGTGTTGGGCGAACAACACGCGCTCTTCACGCTGCTGGCAGCGCGACGGCTCTCTGTGGACGAAAGCACGACAGCGCGCATCGTGGCCTGCAATGACAGCGACGAGCTGCGACGCTGGATCGCGCGGGCGGCGACGGCCGACTCGATCGACGCTGTCTTCGGCTGACTGCTCCCGGCGCCAGGCCCGGACACACACACAAACAGAGCTCCCGCTGCGCCCGTCGTCAGCATACGCTCAGCGCTCTGGGCGCACGCCCGACACACGCATGAGCGAAGAGCCCAACTCCCCCAGCGATTCACCGCCGAGCGACGGCACGCCGTTCGCGGTCGGGCTCGTCTTGGAAGGCAAGTACCGGATCGATCGCCTCCTCGCGCGCGGCGCGATGGGCGCGGTGTACGAGGGGACGCAGCTCTTGTTGCAACGACGGGTCGCGATCAAGACGCTGCACGCGCACCTCGCCACGGACCCTGCTCTGCGCCGGCGCTTCGAGCGCGAAGGGCTCGTCGCCTCGCGCGTGCGACACCCGCACATCGTCGAGGTGATCGACCAGAGCGAGCACGACGCGACGCCGTTTCTGGTGATGGAGTTCATCGATGGTGAAGACCTCGGCGCGCTGATCGAGCGCGTCGGGCGGATGTCCGTCGAGGAGGCGCTGGAGATCATCGTTCCGATCTGCGCGGCAGTGGCGTGCGCGCACGACGCTGGGGTGCTGCACCGAGACATCAAGCCGCAAAACGTCGCGCTCTCGTCGGACAAGCGCGGCGCGCCCCAGGGAAAGCTCGTCGACTTCGGGCTCTCGAAGCACGTCGACTCCCAAGATCCCGAGAAGCTCACCAGCACCAAGGCCACCCTCGGGACGCCGCTCTACATGGCCCCCGAGGCCTTCAGAAACCCCGCGGACGTCGACGCGCGCAGCGATCAATACTCGCTCGCCGTCGTGCTCTATGAATGTGTGTGCGGAGAGCCTCCGTTCGTCGCCCACACGCTGCCAGCGCTCGCGCGGCTCGTGGCGCAAGGCGGAGCGCCCCCCGTCAGCACGCGGACGAGCGGAGTGCCCCGAGGGTTCGACGACGTGCTCGCAAGAGCGCTTTCGGTCGATAAATCGCAGAGGTTTCCGAGCGTCTGGGCCCTCGGGCGCGCGCTGCTCCCGTTCGCCACCGAGCGGGTTCGCGCGCAGTGGACGCCAGAGTTCGAAGAGGCGACGGCCCGCTCGCTCGCGGGTGCCAACCGGCACGCCCGCGACAACGCAGCGAAGGCGAACGCGAAGGCTGAGCGACCCGATTCGCGCTGGGCTCAATGGGCGATCGTCGCGAGCGTCCTCGTCGCGTGCCTCGCCGCGCTGCGCTGGACCATGAGCGCGCCGTCGGACGCGACTGACGGGATGGTCCGCAGTCCGCAGTCGCCGGCCATCGATGCGGGTGTCGTGCTTCCAGCGCAGAGCCCCGTCGACGTAGCAAACGCGGATGCGCCGAGCGCGGCGCAGCCCTCGGTGCCTGCCGAAGGCGCATTCTCCGATGTCGCAGCGCAGACCGCTTCGAGCGACTCGGACGTCGCGACGCCTGACGCGCCCGATCCGTTCGGGATCGACGACGGTGCTCCGAGCGACGCAAACAGCGGACGAGCCGCGCCGTCGAGGCGCGGTCGCGACGGCGGTCGCCCGACGCAGAACATGACCCGACCGGGGCACTACTCGATCGATTGAGGCCGTTGTTCGCAGGACAAATGAGCGCTCGTTCGAATAATCGACATCGATCAAACTAGTTTGAGGTCTCGCCGGTCGGACAAGACTCAACCTCGGACGCGTGATGACGAAAGCTCCGCTCTCTCTTCGTATGGGTCTCGATCGCTCGACGCTCGCGCTCGCGATGATCGTGGGTTCATCCTTCGCTGCTCCGCGGTCCGCGAGGGCGCAGTCGGCCCCGTCGATCTCCGAGTCGGCCATGGTGACGCGACGCGCGCTCGTCGAACGCGCGCAGTCCGCAGCCCGCGCCAACAATCACTCCGAAGCGCTCGCGCTCGCCGAACAAGCAGGGCGCATCGAGATGTCTCCATCGCTGCGTCTCTTCATCGCGCAAGAGCGAGCGGCGCTCGGACGGCACGCGAGCGCCATGGAGTACGCCGAGCTCTGTGTGCGCGAGGCGAGCCGCAACGAGGCGCTCGAGCGGCGCGAGATGATCCTCGCGGCGTGCAGGCAGGTGCTCACGACCAGTCAGCGCAACGTGGTGCTGCTGGCGTTGAGCGTTCCGTCTGCGCGTCGGACGGGGTTTTCGTTGCGCGTCGGAGGGCGATTGTTGGCCGACGGGGACCTCAACGTTCCGGTCGCGCTCGACCCCGGCGAGCATGCGCTCGAGGCCACAGCGCCCGGCGTCGAAACCCATCGCGAGACGATCCGCGGAACGCCGGGCGCGATGCTGAGCGCCACCATTCCAGAGCGCTTCGCGGCGAGCGCGGCGGAGCCCACGACGCAAAGCAGCAACACTCAGAGCGCTGGCAACGGCGCCGATCCCGCCCGCGCCACGATGAACAACACCGGCGCCACGCAAGGCAACTCGAGCGGCACGCCGAGCGGACAGCGCTCGGACGCGACACCCGCAGGAGGCGCTGTGCAGACGCCGGTCGTGCCACGACAGCCAACGACCACGCCGGGCTTCGTCGCGCGCGTCGGCGCGGGTCCCTTCGTGACGCTCGGCGTCGGGGCGGGGCTCGTCGCGACTTCGATCGCGCTCTCGGTGGTCGCGCAGAACGCGTTCAATGGCACCGGCTGTCGCCCCGCGGGCGCCGAGATCCTCTGCCAGACCGCGCAGCAAGCGGAGGCGTTTCGCGCTGGCGGTCCGGGCGCGCCGGATCCCTACACGCCCACCACCATCGCGCAGGTGTCGCTGGGGCTCGGGCTCGGCGCGATCGTCGGTGCGACGATCTGGATGGCCGCGGCAGGCGCTCGCGGCGAGAGCGCCCCACGCGAACAGCGCGCGCAGCGAGTCTGGTTCGCGCCGGTCGCGTCGCGACAAGCTGCTTCGCTCGTGGTGGGAGGTGCGCTGTGAGCAACCAACGATCGAACACTGGCCGCGCGGCGGGCTCTACGGCGATGCTCTTGTTGCTCGGCGGCTGTGCGATTCCCGCGCGCTCGACGGCGCGCGTCGAAGACGCGAGCGCGCTCGCAGACCGCAGCGAGGACGTCGCGACCGATCAGCCGACGGACGGCGCGATGGACGTGACGGACGCGATGGACGTGATGGCCGTGACGGACGTGATCGACGTCGTGACGCGCGATGTTCCCCCGGACGCGTCGACGGACGCAGAAGTCGCGACGGACACCCCGGACTCGGGGCCGGTCGCCAGGCTCTCGGGGCGCGTTCGCTTCCTCGAGAGCGGGACCGTTACGCTCGCCCTCAACGGCGTCTCTCGCACGTTCACCGCGGACAGCGGCGCGCCGATCGACTTCGACGTGACGACGCCGCTCCCGACGACGAGTCACTCGATCACGATCACCGGCGGGACCACGATGCAGACCTGCACCGTGCTTCTGCCGACTCCGAGGCCGAGGGTCGAGCCGGTCGTCACGGGCATCGAGGTTCGCTGCGTCGTGGCAGCGCATCACCAGCTCACGGCAGCGACCGAGCGATTCATCGATTTGCCCGCGAACGCGATGCCTGCGCCTCTCCCGCTCCCCGAGCTGCCCGAGTTCGTGGTCAATCAGCCGACTCCCGTCTCGGTGCTGCTCTCGTTCAGCGCTTCGAACGTGGTGTTCACGAGCGACAACACACTCGGCGCGGTCGAAGTGGCCTTCATCGACACGGTCACCGGTCAGATCGCCGGTCGCGCTGTCACCCGGCGGGCCAACGGAAACACCCGAACCGCCACGCTGGGCACCGTCGCGATCATGCAGCTCGCCGCGGGGCGGCACCGAATCCGCCCGGTGCTCTGGCACTTCGACCCGGTCGCTACGACGACGCCGGCCCGCATCGTGTACGGGCCGCGCGCTGCGCAGGGAATCACCGTCGCCAGCGACGGTCCACTCACGAGCACGTTCGACGCGGTGTTGCTCGACTCGCTCTCGACCTTCGAGCGATCGTCGGTCGCCGAGTGGACGCCGGGCGCGTCCGAGCCCGAGCTCACCGCGGGGCAACAGCGCGACGTTCCGCTCGCTCCTGCGACGGCGCCGATGCTGCCCGCCGGGGGAGGCGCGCTGTTCGCGTTCTCCGGCGCATCGGCGAGAGGGCCGGTTCAGTGGGATCTCCTCGCAGACGGAGCGACGCTCGCGCGCGGCATGGCGTTCTACGACAGCGCGCACCTGCCTCACGCGATGCTCGCGGCGATGCCTGCTCCCATGGCGATCGCTCCGACGATCACCGCGCGGGTCACTCGCTACAGCTACCGAAACAGCTTCGGTCCGGCCAACGAACCGCTGCGCTTCGAAGGCGCGCGCGCGACGCACTTCTCGGGGATGCCCAACTTTCTCACGCCGCAAACCCCCGCGCGTCTCTCGAGCGCGGTGTTCGGCCCGGGCGTCAGGATGTTCGCCGTGCGCCAGTCCAGGCCGATGTGGACGACGAGCACCATGCCGATCGCCGCTGATCCGCCCGGCCACGACCCCATTCGATTGAACCTCGCTGCCCCGCGGCGCGTGCTGGTGTTCGCGCGCATCGCGAGCGCGCGAGTGCTGAGCGACGGACCGATCGCGGATGTCCGGCTCGTGCGACGCACCGGCGCGACGACGGCGCCGCTCGCGCAGGTCTCGATCCAGTCGAGCAACGCGCAGAACTCGCAGGGGTTGTACCTCTCGGCGATCGCTGACCTTCCGGCGGGCGACCACGAGCTGCAGGTCACCGTCCGACCCGTGACTTCGATCGGCGCGATTCCTCCCACGGGAATCACCACCGCGTATCCCTTGTCGTACTCGCCCGACTTGCTGGACATGTCCCAGCCCCTCGGTCACATCGCGACCGGCGCGATCGTGCTCGAGTGACGTTAGCGAGGACTCGATGCTCGACCCACAGTCCGCGCGCGACCGCGTCGGAACGCTGCTCGACGACAAGTACCGCCTCGACAAGCTCATCGGCCTCGGCGGAATGGGCGCGGTGTACCGCGGCGTCCATCGCTGGACCGAGCGGCCCGTCGCCGTGAAGATCCTCGACGACGAGGTCTCGAAGGACCCCGAGTCGATCGAACGATTCGTCCGCGAGGCTCGCGCGCTGAGCCGCGTCGGACACCGCGGCATCGTTCAAGTGCTCGACCTCGGCCGCGCCACGAACGGGTCGCTGTACCTCGTGCAAGAGCTGCTCGACGGCGAGACGCTGCGCGATCACCTCGCGAGGCTCGGGAAGCTCACCGTCAACGAGTGCGCGAGGATCGCGCTGCCTGTGCTCGACGCGCTCGACGCTGCGCACGCCGCGGGGATCGTTCATCGCGACGTCAAGCCCGAGAACATCTTGCTCCATCGCGATCCGCGCCGCGGAGTCGAGCCCAAGCTGATCGACTTCGGCGTCGCTCGCCTCGACGTTCAGGGCTTGCGCCTCACGCGCGCTGGCTCGCTGCTGGGGACGCCGCACTACATGGCCCCCGAGCAAATCCGCGGCGACATCGACATCGACCCCCGCGCCGACCTCTGGGCGATGGGCGTCGTGCTCTTCGAGTGCAGCAGCGGAGAGCGCCCTGTCTCAGCGGAGTCCCTGCGAGAGCTCTTCGCCAAGGTCGTGCTCGAGCCGATCCCGTCGCTGCGCGAGCGCGCGCCGGCGTTGCCAGAAGCGTTCGTCACGCTCGTCGACCGAGCGCTCGCGAAAGAGCGCGCGCGGCGGTGGCCCTCGGCGCGCGCGATGCTCATCGAGCTCGCGTGCGTCGGAGAGGTGCGCAAGGATCCCTCCGTCGCCAACACGCTCGCAGCGCTCGGGCTCGACGCTTCGCCCGCGAAGACGGCGATCGCGGGCAGCGGTTTTGCGGCGGCGGCTCTCGTCGCGACCGCGCCGCACCTCGCGCTGAGCACGACGAGACCCGACGACTCGAGTTCAGTGTCGATGGCAGCGGCTTCGGTCGCCGCGGTCGACGCTGCGACGCTCGCGGTCGAACCGAGGCTCGAGCGCCCGAAGATCGCGGGAGGCGCTCCCAGTGTGCGCAGAGAGCGGCGCGTCGAGCTGAGCCGCGTCGCGCTGGCCACATCGCTCGCGAGCGCGACGATCGTGATCGCGACCCTCACGCTGCGGCCGCCGCGGTTTGCGTCGGCGCCGAGGCGCGAGCCCGCGCTCGACGCGGCCGTGCTCGAGGCGGTTCGCCAACCGAGGGCGGAGAACGTCGACGCGGGCGTAGCGACGTTGGTGAGCGTGGTGGTTGATTCGAGCGCAAATCAGAGAGCAGATGCGGCGGATACGGGCGCTGGCGTGCGTGGGGACGCAGGGCGCGGCGGGCGCCCGAGGACGCAGCCGGCGGGACCGGCGAACAGGCTGATCATCGATTGAGAGAGTGCGTCGAGGGCTCTCGCTCTCAGTCAACGAGCCCAGCGCGGATGGCGTAGGCGACCACGTCTGCCACCGATCGCGCGTGGAGCTTCTCTTTGACCTTGGCAAAGTGATTGCTCGCGGTCGGCACGGACACGCCGAGCTCTGCGGCGATCTCGGTGATCGTCTTGCCCTGATACAGCAGCGTAAACACCTGGTACTCGCGCGGGCTCAGGCTCGCGTGCAGGGGCTTTCCGGTCGACGTGACCTTCGCGAGCTCCTCGGGAACAGCGCGCCCGTAGCGCAGCACGCGGCGGACGATCGCGAGAAACTCTGCGGGAGGAAGCGCCTTGGACACGTACGCGGCCGCGCCCTCGGCGAGCAGCTGCGGCGCGTACTGCTCCTCGGGATACATCGACAGCACGACGATCTTGAGCTTCGGGACCCGCTTTCTCAGCGCGCGAAGGACATCGACGCCCTTGGTTCCTGGTAGCGACAGGTCGAGCACGAGCAGATCCGCCCGCGCGCACTCGGCGGACGCGAGCACCTCGTCGCCCGTCGCGGCCTCGCCGATCACGCACAGGTCGAGCTGGTCGTTGATGAGCTGCGCGAGCCCGTGACGGACGATGGGGTGATCATCAGCGAGAAAGATCGTTGCGCGCATCGCGTCGACAGAGGACGACGGTACCTCAGAGCGGCAACGTGCAACGAATCAGCGTTCCCTTTGGTTGCGCGCGTAGCGCGGAGAAAACTCTGCGATACTCTCGCGGCGAATGTGGGCGAAGCAGCTCCAGGTCACCAATTTTCGCGGGTTCACGTCGCTCGACCTCGACCTCGATCGACCGCTGACGGTCCTTGTCGGAGTCAACGGCTCGGGTAAGACGAGCGTGCTGAGGGCGATCGCTGCGTCGCAGGGATGGTTGCAGTCCGTCTACGATCGCCGCTGGGATCTGCCAAAACTCGGGTTCGACGTGCGCGAT
>LNEO01000335.1 GCA_001465015.1 Deltaproteobacteria bacterium Ga0077539
CACTTCCACCCCTGAAAACGCAGCGTTTCCGCTGAGCGAATCCACGAAGCGCTCGTCGGTCACGGCGTTGATGCTCACTCCCGCGTGCGCTCGCGCGACCGACAGCTTCGCGCCGTCGTCATCGTGCCCCCAGCCGTGCGGCAGGCTCACGACGCCGCGATGGATCTCGTCGCTCACCTCGACGACCACGCGGATCTCCCCCGCCTTCGACCGGAGCAGCACGCGATCGCCGCTCTTGATTTCGTGGGCTTTAGCGTCCTCGGGGTGCACCAGCAGCGTGCAACGCTCGGGTCCCTTCACGAGCCGCAGCGAGTTGTGCATCCACGAGTTGTTCGACCGCAAGTGACGGCGGCCCACGAGCACGAGGCGCGATCCGTTCGGCGCCTTCGACGCGTCGTCTGCGAGCGCGCGCTCGACCCTCTCGAGATCCTCGAGGTACACGCGCGGGGCGAGCTTCACGCGCTTGTCCTTGGTCCATAGCGCCGACGGCAGTCGAGGCGCGAGCGCGCCGAGGTCGACGCCGTGCGGCGACGCTTCGAGCGCGCTCAGCGAGAGCTTGCCCCCGCGCAGCGTTCCGTGCGGACCGGCACGGAGCAAGAGGTCGAACAAGCGACGATGACCCATCGCGCGCGCAGCCCGAAGCGCCAGGGCGCTCGCGCGGTCCCGTGCCGTCCGTCGAGACGAGTGAATCGCGAGCGCGAGCTCGGTGAGCAGATCGAAGTCGTTCTTGACCCCCGAGGGCGCGGCGATCGCCGCCTTCGCGTAGCGAGCGACGTTGCGCACGGCCAGCTGATAGAACGCCACGTCGTAGTGGTCTCGCTCGACCCCGACGCTCGTCGGCAAGATGAGGTGCGCGTGCCGCGTCGTCTCGTTGCGATAGATGTCGATCGACGCCATAAAATCGAGCTGCGGCAGCGCCCGCGCCAGGCGCGCGCCGTTGGGCGTCGAGAGCACCGGGTTTCCTGCGAGCGTGACGAGCGCGCGGATCTGCCCCTCACCGGGCGTCTCGATCTCCTCGGCGAGCGTCGAGGAGGGGAGCTCACCGCCAAACTCGGGCAGCCCTCGCACGCGCGAGCGAAACTTCGCGAAGTGCCCCTTCTGCCCGATCGCCGCCGCGACGCCGAGCAGATCCACGGCGGGCTCGGGAAACATCGCGCCCCCGACGCGATCGAGCGCGCCGATGGCGACGTTGAGCGCGTTGACCAGCCACGCGGAGGTCCCGCCGAACTCCTGCGTGCACACGCCGAGGCGACCGTAGACCACCGAGCGCTTGGACGCCGCGAGCGCCCTGGCCAGCCGTCGCGTCGTGTCGGCGTCGATCCCGGCGCGCGCCGCGATGCGCTCCGGCGAAAATCGCGCGACCGCGCTGCGCAGCGCCTCCCAGCCGTCGAGGTATCCGCGCGCTGCGCCGGGATCCGCGAGGCCTTCTTGAAATAGTGTGTGCAAGACGCCGAGCAAGAAGAACGCGTCCCCGCCCGGTCGGATGAACACGTGCTCGTCGGCGTGCTCGGCGGTCTCGGTCCTGCGCGGGTCGAAGACCGTCACCCGCCCGCCGCGTTCGCGGATCGCTTCGATGCGCGCGCGAACGTTTCCCGCGGTGAGGATGCTGCCGTTGGAGGCCCATGGGTTTGCTCCCATGATCCACAGGTGCTGCGTTCGATCGAGGTCCGCGATCGGCAACATGAGCTGATGCCCGAACATCTCGAGCGACGCGAGCATGTGCGGCAGCTGATCGATCGACGTCGCAGAGAACTTCGACCGCGCCCCGAGCGCCTTCGCGAAGAACGGAAACGTCAGCAGCGCGGTGTGGCTGTGAACCGTGGGGTTTCCCACGTAGAGCGCGACCGCGTTGGGCCCGTACTTCTCGCGCACTCGCTCGACGCGCTCGACCAGCTCGGCGATCGCGCTGTCCCAGGAGACAGGGCTCCACCGATCGCCGTCGCGACGCATGGGCTCTCGCACGCGGTCGGGGTCCGCAGCGAGGTCGCCGAGCGCCGCGGCCTTGGGGCAGATGTGCCCCTTGGAGAACGGGTCCCGGCGATCGCCGCGAACAGCCACGATCCTGTCGGCCTCGACGTCGAGCTCGACGCCGCATACGGCCTCGCAGAGGTTGCACGTGTGAAGTCGGGTGTCTGTCATCGCTGACGCGAAGGCTACTACGCCCCTCAGCGCGCGCGCGGCGTCGGCCGCCATTGATCTGGCGCGACGTCGCGAAACTGCCCTCGCTCTTGCCGGTATCGCTCGATCGCCGCCGCTCTGCGGGGATCCGTCCGCGCGAGCGGAGAGCGCTGCTCGGGGTCCGCCCTAAGGTCGTACACGTAGAACGTCCCGTCGTTGTCGCCGCGGGCGATCGTCGAGACATCGCCCTCGACCCGCGCCCGCCATCGCTCGTTGTCGCTGGTCTGCGGCAGATCGACCCAAACGACGCGCTCGCGGACGGGGGCGCCCATCAATTCATCTCGCAGCGATACTCCCGCGAGATCACCCTGGGGTGGCACGCCGAGCAGGTCCATGATGGTGGGCGCGAGGTCGATGTGACTGCGCGCGACGTCGATCACGCGCGCCGGCGCGCCGGGCACGACGAACATCCAAGGCACTCGAACCAGCTCTTCCCACAAATAGAAGCCATGCCGAAAGTGCCCGTGCTCGCCGAACGCCTCGCCGTGGTCGGCCGACACGATGATCGCCGTGCGCCGCGCCCAGGGCTGCCGCTCGATAAATGAGAGCAGCCTCGCGATGTGGAGGTCGGTGAACCACAGCTCGCCGAGATAGAGCGCCCGCGCCCCGCGCGCGACCGTCGGCGTCGGCGCCTCGCGATGCGGGCGATACTGATCGTGCGGGTCCATGAAATGCGCGTGAAGAAACCAGGGTCGCGCGCGGACCTCGGGCTCGTTCAACAGCCGCTCGCACAACGCCTCGAGTCGATCGCTCGTCACCTCGACGTCCGTCGTGTTGTTTCGAACGAGGCCGGGGATGATCTCCCACCGCGCAAACCCCTGCTCGAGCCCCGAAGACCCGCGGCGAAAGTAGAAGTGCGCGTGCGCGCCCATCGTGTGAACGCCCGCGCTCGACAGTCGCTCGGCGAGAAAGCGCGTGCTCGAGCGATACTCGCCGAAGAAGTAGCCGTCGCGGGCGAGCTCGCCTGGATAGCGGCCGCCGTACATTCCGCCCACGGACATCGACGTGTACGAGCTCAGCGCGTACGCCCGCGTGTAGACCACCGCGCGCCGAGCGAGCGCCGCGAGCGTCGGCGCGAACCGGGCAGGATCTTCGCCAAACGCGACCGGGAGGCTCCCTCGCGGATGAAGCGCGTCAGACCGCAAGCTGTCGATCGTCAGATACAGGACGTTGAGCGGACCTCTCTCGACACTCTCTCCCGGCGACGCCCGTGCGACATCGGATAGAAACGTCCCGTCTGGGGCCGCGTCCACGAAGCTCGCGCTGTCTTCGGCGCGCGAGGCGCTCGCGACGTCGGAAGCGTTCGACGCCCCTCGGTCGTTGTTGGGCCGACGCTCGCACGAGGCGCCCGCAGCGACGGCACACAAAACCAACCCCAACCCGCGCGCGCCGAGCGGCGCGTCATCGACACGAATACGGACCATACTTCCGAGTTTCTTCCTGAAAAATACCTGCGATCGCGCGTTCGACCGCCCCTCTGTCGCATGAGCGCCGAAATCACGTTTCAGCAATGCTACCCTCGACCCGGTGAGCGAAGCTCGCCGCAGATCACCCGCTGGCAGGACAGTCGTGAATCTGCGACGTCGCCACACCCGAAGCACAGGAGCCCCCGTGAATCCAAAGACCCAACGCGCGACTAGAGGCGCGCTCTATGTCGGTGCGCTCTCGTGCGCGCTCGTCGCGTGCACCGCCGCGCCAAACAGCGCGTACAGCAGGATGACCGCGGCGCACAACGCCCTCACGACGCAAGGCCTCGCCCAGGTGGGCCCGGTCTCGACCTCGTCGCTCGCCGAAGGACAGAGCTTTCGAGTCCCGAGCGACCTCGACGCAGGCTGCTACACGTTCATGGCGTTTGGAGCCGATGGAATCCGCGACATCGAGCTGACCGTCGTCAACGCGCAGGGGCAATCGGTCGCCCAAGAGAACGCGCACGAGCCGCAGGCCGGCGTGCGCTTCTGCCCGAGCTCGCGCGGGCGGTTTCAGGTCACCGCGCGCGCGGCCCAAGGCGGCGGCATGGTGACGCTCTCGACCTGGCGCGGTGGCGCAACGGGCGGCGGTGACGGCCAACGACCGATCACCGGCAGCAACGGAGCTGTCGCTGGTGGCCCGGGAAGCTGCAGCGAGCCGCTCGCGATCGAGCTCGGCCAGACTGTCAGCGGCGACACCACGCAGGGAAGCTCGCGGCTGCGCGCGTCCTGCGCGGCCGGAGAGGCGCCGGAGATCGTGTATCGACTCCGCGTTCCTCGGCGGATGCTCGTCACCCTCGCGAGCGAACAGGAGTTCGACGGCGCGATCTACATCCTGCGCAACTGCGCGGGCGGCGCTGGACAAGCGCGGCAGCGACCAGGCCCCGGCCCGATGCCGACCCAAGGCGGCAACGAGATCGCGTGCAACGACGACGACCAGCAGATTCGCCGCTCGCGCATCGTGCAGGCGCTCGATCCGGGCGAGTACTTCGTCGTCGTCGACGGCTTCGGCAACGACGGAGGGCCGTTCACCCTCGCCGCGACCGGACAAGACGTTCCGAGCGTCGACGAGCTGTGTCAGCAGGCGCCGACCATCACGATGGGACAGCCCACGCAGGGCGACACGTCGCGCGAAGTGGACGGCTTTCAAGCGTCGTGCGCGAGCCACGCGCCCGGCCCCGAGCGCGTGTTTCGCTTCGACCTGCAGCAAGAGTCCCGCGTCCAGGCGACGCTCGAGACGCCGAACTTCGACGGCGCGCTCTACATTCGACGCGCGTGCGCACAAGCGAACTCGGAGATCGCGTGCAACGACGACACCGACTCGCAGCGACAGGCGCGGGTCAACGCGGTGCTCCCGGCGGGCGCGTACTACGTGTTCGCCGACGGGTTCAGCGCTGGTGCGTCGGGCCCCTTCACGCTTCAGGTCGACGCGGCTCCCGCGGCTGGCTCGGGCGTCACTGGTGACACCTGCGCCGACGCGCAGCCGCTCACCATCGGCGCCGGCGCGACGCCTACGCAGGGCAACCTCCACGCCGCGCGCGACGACGTTCAGACCCCGTGCGGAGGGGGCGCCGACACGCCGGACCTCGTCTATCGCGTCGACGTGCGCACTCGCGGTCGCCTCAAGGTGTCCTTTCCGTACATGGACGATTCGCTCCGTGAAAACGGCGGACTCGTCGCGCAGGTCGTCCGCGGCTGCGGCTCGACCGCGGCGAACAACTCGCTGGCGTGCCGCGCGCTCGAGCCCGGCGACAGCAGCAACGTCGAGGCCGTCGTCACGCCAGGGACATACTACGTCATCGTCGACGCGGCGCGCGCGCGGGCCTTCGGGCGATTCACGATCAACGCGCAGCTCGAAGACGTCGCCGCGATGGAGGCCGCGTGTCGACGAGCGGTCGCGCTGACCCCGGGTCGCGTCGTGTCCGGGACGACCTCTGGCAACGACGTGTTTCACGCCTCGTGCGCCGGGGACGCGCGCAGCCCAGAGAACCTCTATCGCCTCGTGTTGCGACGACGCTCGCACGTACGCCTCGAGGTCACCTCGACGCAGGGCGGCTACGATCCCGCGATTTATCTCCGCGCAAATTGCGCGGATCCCACCACAGAGCGCGCCTGCGTCGACGACACCAACGGAACGACCAACGCCGTCATCGAGGACGATTTCGACGCTGGCACCTACACCGTGTTCGTCGATGGGTTCTCTGCAGGCAACGCCGGTCCGTATACGCTTCGCGCGGACGTCAGCGCCGCAGGCGCGGGCGCAACCGCGACGCCCCGACCCACGCCACGGCGTCCTTGACCCCCCTCGGGCGCCGAGCACACTCACGGTCGTGAGCGAGGCCTCGGACGTGGACCTGCCATCGATCGCCAGACCGAGCGCCCAGCTCGCGCAGCGAATCGATGCGCTCTTGTGTCGCGTCGAGACGGCGGGCTTCCTCGCTCCAGACGCGAGCCTCGTGCTCGGTCGCGCCGACGCCCTCGCCGAGATCGACGCCCTCGCCGAAGCGCTCGCGGACGCGGTCTCCTCGGCCGGGCTTCGCGGCGTGCCGACTCCGACGCGGCCCGTGAGCATCGAGCGATCGCTCGAGGTCGCCGCGCGACGGTGGCTCGAAGCGTGGCGCGACGCAAGCAACACGATCGCGCTCGACGAGCTGTGGGCGCTCGTGACGGAGGATCGAGCCGCGTTCGCAGAGGTGCTTCCGAGGCAGCGCAGACTCGCGCTTCAGAGCAGGCTCGAGGACGCGAGCGACGCGATGCGACTGCGCTCCCACGCGCTCGCCCATCGGTGGATCGACGGGCTTTCGCCGTACATCGTGCTCGCCGCGCGACAGCTCGAGTGGCTCGCCGCGGGCCGGGCCGAACCGTCGCCCTTCGTCGCGGCGCTCGAGCTGTTCGAACGCGGCGCGTGGCCAATGTTGATGCCCGACGGAGCGATCCTCGTGTGGGCCCCGGACGTCGCGCTGCGCGACGCTCCTCCCGATGAGTGGCTCGCGACGCGCGCGGCGATCGACGAGCTGTCCCGCGCAGAGCCGCGCGTCCCGCTGTCGCGCTGCGCGATGCTGGGACTCGGGGCGCGTGTCATCAGCAACGAGCGGGTCGCGACGACGCTCGTGGTCAGCTCGACCGATGGACGCGAGTCGCGCGTGGAGCTCGGTCCGCTCGCGGTGCTCAGCGCCAAGCGCGGGAGCGACGCGCGGGTGACCAGCACCAGCAGCGCTCAGTGGTCGGTCTTCGCGCTCGGTCCCGAGAGCGTGCTGTTCGAATACAGCGCGGGGTTTGGCGCGCGTCGCGCGTCGACCTCGTCGCTCTGCAACGCGGGCGAAACCGCCCGTCTCGGAGCGCTCGAACTGCGAGCCGAGCCCAATGGGCGCGGCGCGCGGGGCGCCGCCGAGGGGCTGTTGAACACCGTCGAGTGCGGCACGATTCGGCCCTTCGCCGACCGAGCGACGACCGACACGACGAGGAGCAACGCCTTGCAGTGGGCGGCGCGCGCGGCGGCGCGGGCGTTCGACTCCTCGCCAAAGGGACGGGCCGCCCGCTCGCTGATCGACCAATGGACGGAGGGAGCCAACTTCGAGCCGACGGCGGCGACGCTGACCGATCGCGCCGCGCTCGAGTGGGCCGAAGAACGCGTACGAGCGCTGTTCATGGCCGTTCATCGCCGCGCAGATTGCGTGGCGAGCGCGCCGTCGTCGGTGGTGATCGAGCGCTCGATCGTCCGAGCTGCCGCGCGCGTCGACAGCGCCTGGCGCGCGGCCACCCGCGAGAGGCTGACCATTCGACAAGCCAGGTTCTCGTTCGCGCTCGACCAACTGATGCGCGAGCAGCGCGAGTCGAGCGAGCTCGACGCGAGTCGGCGCGGCGCCGTGCTCCTGCTCGCCCGCGTCCTTCAGCGAAGCGCAACGGCGTGGAGCCGCGACGTGCTGCCGTTTGCCTCGCGCTTTGCCGGGATCGACGCGAGCGCGATCGCGACGCTCGCCCAGCGGGCGGCGCTCGACGGAAGCACGGACGAGGCAGACAACCCGTGGGCCGCGATGCTCACGCTCTGGCGGCAAGGAGCGCTGTTCTGGCTGCTCCCCGACGACGCCGCGCTGCTCTTTGTGCCCACGAAAGACGCAGCGCGCGGGCTCTTGATCAACCCCGATGACGAACCGCCGCCCGTGCCGGCGTCGCCAAACTTCGTCGCATCCACCCTCTTCGCTGCCGCCGAGCCCCACGCGCTCGCGCCGCTGTCCTGGCCGGCCCTCGTTCGGCGCAACCCGCGCGGCGCGCAGTCCAGAATCGGCGGACGCCCTGCGCCCGACGCGCAGCTGACGACCCGGCGATCGTGGCTCTGGGCCGCGACCAACCGGTTGACCCTCGGCGAGGCGGCGATCGACGAAGAGGGACGATTGCTGACCGATTCCTCCGAAGGCCCGCGGGTGGCGGCGCGCCTGGTCGCCGTCGACGGAGAGCACTGGGTCATCGCCGAGCGCCGATGGCGCGAACAGCTGATCGTCAACGGCCGCAGCGTTCGAGCGCGACCGGTCGCCCATGGAGACTCCCTCGCGCTCGTTCGCGACGGAGAGACGCTCTTCGAAGGGCGCTACCAGTGCGGCGCGCAACAGATGCGTTGAGCTCCCTGGGCGACGACCGCCCGGCAGTCGAGCGATCAGCAGCGCGGAGGGCTGTTCGATTCGCGAGACCACGTCGGGGCGCGATGTGGCTTCCAACGCGGGCTGATTCGTCGCACAGTCCGCCGGACGAATGAACACCTCCTCCTCGGCGACGCCGTCCCCTGAAGCACTCTCGGCGCTCTCGCGCGCTCTGCACGGCGTGCTCGCCCCGTTCGTTGCGCATGGCGCGTCGCCGATCGCAGAAACCGTTCACGCTGTCCTCGCAGACGGCACCCGCCAGCCGATCCAGCCGGCCAGCGACGTCTGGACGCAGCAGAGCGCCAACGCCGCGCTCGAGGGAATCGCGCCCACCGCGATCACCTTCGACCTCGCGTCGACGTCGATCCTCGAAGAGGTCAAGCACGCGCTGTTTCCCAACGATCGCGGACACCTCGAGGCGAAGCTCGTCGCCCTGGACATCCAGTCCTCTGGCCCGCGCGTCGAGCCCAAGTTGCCGCGAGCCGACGCCACGCTCGTGCTCTGCCTCCCGTCGCGGTTCTTCGGCGGCAAGCTCGTCACAGCCAACCGCGGCGTGCTCGAGCTGTTCTGGTGGGCCAACGAGATCGAGAGCGACCCCGATCCGCACCGTGTTCGCTGGGCGGCGTTCGCGCCGTCAGTCAAGCATCAGTTCGAGAGGGTCAGCGCCGGAAGCCGAGTGTCCCTCGTGTACGCGCTCACGCGCGTCGGCGCCGCTGCGGAGCGCCCCGTCGACGACCGAACGCACACCGAGGCGATTCGCAGCGCGCTTCGAGGGCTGCGCTCGTCGATCGACGCAGGCGCTGTGCTCGCCGTTCCCTGCGAGGGCGCGTACGCGACGGTCGAACGCTTCTACCGCGGGTCCAGCGAGCTCGAGCCCCAGGATGACGAGCTGCTCGTCGGTCGCGACGCGCGCCTCGCCGCCGCCGCGCACGCACAGGACCTGCGGGTGCGCATTCGCCCGTACCTCGTCGACGTCCGGCAGGACGAGACGCTTCGACTCGAGCGCTTCATCGCCCCCGAACGCGCGCCCAACGCATCGGAGTCGCGCAAGGTCATCCTCGAGGCGCTCCTGGTCCGCGGCGATGCAGTGTCGCAAGACCGACCGGCGGAGGAGCTCTTCGTCATCGATCGGCCCCGCTTCGCGGGCAGCCCCAAGCGCTACGAGCTCGACTCTCGGACGCCTCGTCCGCTGTTCGACAACCTCCCTGCGATCGAGCCTGCGCAGGTCGCCGGCGTCGTCCGCGCCGACTCTCCCGCGGCCGCGCTCTACACCTTCGCGGCGCTGCTCATCGACAACCCAAACGCCAGCTCGACTTCCGCACACGAATTCAAGGCACCGAGCGAGCCAGACAAGGCCGCGGCCAAGGTCTCCAAGCTGGTCGAAAAGCCGGCCGAGAAGCCGACCTCGACGCCCGCGGTCGAGGCGAAGGCTCGCCCTGCGAAGAGCGAAGCCAAGACCGCTGCGAAGGCTGAAGCGAAGAGCGCGAAGAAGAGCGCCAAGAAGACCGCGACGAAGTCCGAAGCGAAGAGCTCCGCCAAGACGACGCCCAAGCCTGCAAAGGCGCCGGCCAAAGCTGCAAAGGGCAAGGCCGCGCCGGATGACGACCGTCCAGCTCGCTCGAAGGTCACTTCGACCGTGGCGATCGGCGGAGTTCGCAAGGGAATCGCAGCCATCCTCGCGCGGCTCGAACGCGGCTCGAAGGGCTGACGTGGCGCTCGTCGAAGCCACCGCCGAAGGCCTGCTCTGCGCCGCGGGAGGCTTCTACATCGACCCCACTGGATCCGTGACGCGGGCGGTGGTCACCCACGCGCACGCCGACCACGCCCGCCCGGGCAGCGTCGAATATGTGTGCGCAGAATCATCACTCGAGGTCCTGCGAGCGCGGCTCGGCGACGAGGTGACGCTCGTGGGCCTCGGCTACGGAGAGCGCCGCCGCTTCGGCGACGTCGTGTTGTCTCTGCACCCCGCGGGGCACGTCCTCGGCTCCGCTCAGGTTCGCATCGAACACGAGCGCGAGGGAGTGTGGGTGGTGTCCGGGGACTACAAGCGCGAGCGCGACCCGACGTGCGCGCCGTTCGAAGCGCTGCCATGCGACACCTTCGTGAGCGAGGCGACCTTCGGGCTGCCCGTGTACAGCTGGCCCGATCCGACCGAAGTGGTGCGCGAGCTCTTCGCTGCCTGGCGCGCCGAGCGCGCGCATCCGACGCTCGTGTTCTGCTACGCCTTCGGAAAGGCGCAACGGATCCTCGCGCACCTCGCCGAGCTCACCGACGAGCCAGTGCTGCTCCACGGCGCGATGGAGAAGCTCACGGCTGCGTATCGACGCTCGGGAGTCACGCTCGCGAAGACCGAGCCCGTCTCGGACAGCGCATCGCGAAGCGACTACGCCGGGAGGCTCGTCCTGTGTCCGCCCAGCGCTCACCGCTCGCCGTGGATGAAGCGATTCAAGAGCCCGCAGACCGCCTTCGCGTCCGGCTGGATGGCGGTGCGCGGACAGAAGACCCGACGAGGGTACGAGCACGGCTTCGTGCTGAGCGACCACGCCGATTGGCCCTCGCTCGTCCGCACCGTCGAGCAGACAGGCGCGAAGCGAGTGCTGGTCACGCACGGCTCGAGCGAGGCGCTCGCGCGGTATCTCCGCGAGGCGCGAGGGCTCGACGCGGTTCCGCTCGGGCAACTGTACGAAGGTGACGAGGGCGAGCCGTGAAGCGCTTCGCTGCGTTGTATCGAGCCCTCGACGCCGC
>LNEO01000336.1 GCA_001465015.1 Deltaproteobacteria bacterium Ga0077539
TCGCGCTCACTCCGACGCCACGATGCGTAGGATGCACAACGCCCTGCGATCTGCATCACAAAGTTGGTGATGCTGTGCCTCAGTTTTCGGCGCCTATGAGGCAAGCGCCCGGCCGTGTGCAGAGCGCGTTCGTCGACGCTCTGCTCCTCCCGGTTTCCGCTGCTGTTCCAACACTTTGCCTTTGGGGCGTTGCGCATCGCGTGGGCTGCCGCGCGGGTGGGGGCCGCCGCGCGGCTCGGTGACAAACGTCGTTTCGTCTCTCGATTCTCAGCCCAAACGCTTTGTTTCAGCCGCTGAGTTTTCGGCGCCTACGCGAGGCGCCCCTGCGATCGGTGCGGGAGAGTCGACGTCTCTGGCCGCCGCGCGTTCGTTGAAAAATGAACCCGAAATCGAGAGCGCCCGCGACGCCGCGACGGCTTCGATGCGCGCCGAGATCATCAGCGGAACGCTGTTGCTGTCCCCCGCGCCGAGGTTTCGCCATCAACGTGCGTTTGGCCTGTTGGTTTCTCAGCCCGAGCTGAAGCTCGGCTACGGTTGGGGCGCGACCGAGGGCGGTCGTGCGTGGTGTCTCGTACAGGTTGCAGAGGTTCACCTCGGTATCGGCCCCGACATTCTCAACCCCGACATCGCCGGCTGGCGCATCGAGCGCGCGCCCGAGGTGCACCTCTACCCGATCACCGCTGCACCGGACTGGATCTGCGAGGTGCTGTCACCCTCGACCGAGACGTTCGACCGCGGAACGAAACCTCCCGCGTTTGCTGGACACGGCGTCCAGCATGCGTGGCTCGTCGATCCAGAGACCCGCCGACTCGAGGTGTATCGCCGGTCGAGAGCCGCGATGCGGGAGGTCGCTCGATTCGAGGGTGACACCGTCGTGCGTGCAGAGCCCTTCGACAGCGTCGAGCTGGACCTCGCTGAACTGTGGGGGTGACGAACCGCGGTGCCGCTTCCGGTGGCTGCGCTTCTGCCACTGGTGGCAGCGAGCCTGCCACCGCGCGTCACTTCTTCTTCGTCCGCCGCGACGCTGTGGCCGCTGCGAGCGCGGCTCTGAGCGCGTCCCGCTCGCGCTCGACCGCTTCGCGCATGGCGCGCTCGTGCTCGGCGTTGGCGCTGTGCTGCGCCGCCGTCACCTGTGCGGCCTCCGCTTCGAGCTGCGCTCGCTCCGCGCGCTCGCGCTCTCGCTCCGCGCGCTCGCGCTCTTGCTCTGCGCGCTCGTCGTCGGTGGGCACGAGCGTCACGCCATGCTCGCCGGTCGCGAGGCGCACTCTTCGATCGCCGCCCTCTCCGACGAGCCGCAGCCAGCACCGCAGCACGCTCGACTCGACGCGATCCTCGTTGCTGCGCAGCACGCACACGAGCCCGCGCTTCTTCAGCCTGCGCCACACTTGCCATCGCACTCTCGTGCGGCTGCGCGGCGTCCAGTCCGGATCGAACACGACGAGCTCTCGAACGCCGATCGCCTTGTAGTCGATCAGCACGTCTTCGTAGTCCTTGGCCCGGTCGCGACCCACGATTTCGAGGGCGAACGAGGGAGGCGCTTCGAGCTCCCAGCACCGCCACACGCGCTCTTCGCGCGGCCCTTCGATGCCCGGAATCACGTACACATCCGGCGCGATGCGCCGCGAGACGTCGTCTTCGTCGTAGTAGAAGAACTGATCGGCGCCAACGAACGCGCGCTCGCCTCGATCTCGCAGAAAGCGAGCGAGCAAAGGGCGCAGCAGCTCGGAGATCAACGCCTGAAGAATGCTCTCGCCCATGTGATCGGTCTCGGGCAGGACGATCTCCGTTGCACTCGGTGCTCTGCGCGCAGCGGCCTTCATCGCGAGACAAAGCTTCGCACACGAACGCGACGCACACCAACAAGCGCCGCTGCCCGCCTTCTCTTCGCTACGCCTTCGCGCTCCACCGTCGCCACAGACCCGCTGCGAGCGCCGCCGTCGCCAGCCCGATCCATTGGCTCGTCGACAGCCCCGCGAGCCCCCCGCGCGAGCGATCGTCGCGGATGAACTCGATGAGGGTCCTTCCCACGCCGTAGCCGATCGTCGCGACGAGGAGCACTTGTCCGTCGAAGCGACGGCGCTTCCACGTCCACGCGAGGACGCCCAACAGCGCCCACGAAAACAAGCTCTCGTAGAGCTGCGTCGGGTGCACCGGCGCGCTCGCGTGCGCGTGGGCACTCAAGTGACAGAGCCCGTCGCGAAAGTCTCCGTTGAACTGTTGTACGCACCGCGCGGCGTCCACGCGAAACCCGTCGAGCGTGTGCTGCGCCCACGCGGGCGACCCCCGGCCGTCGTCCCATCGCGGAAAGGTCCCCGCGCGCACGAGCAGCGACGGGGCCCCGTGCGGGAGCACCGTGCCGAAATCGCACCCGTACAAGAAGCACCCGATGCGCGTGATCGCCAGCCCGAGCGCCAGCGAAGGGACCGCGGCATCGGCCCATCTTTTCAAGCTCAGCCCCTGCCTGCGCAGGTACCACCAGCTCCCGACGAGCCCGCCCAGAAAGCCCCCGTACGCCACGAGCCCGCCCGTGCGAAGGGACACCATCGCCGGAAGCGAGAGCGAGCCCGTCGCAGGGTCCGTGAACTCCGCGAAGTTCGTCAGCACGTACAAGACGCGCGATCCGACGATGGCCGCCGCCGCCGTGACGACGTAGCAATCGGCCGCTTTTTCGCGGGCAAAACCGAGGCGCACGGCGAGGGGGAGCGTGACGTTCCACCCGGCGACCAGCGAGAGGCCGAGCATCACGCCGTACGAGTGCAGCGGAACCGCCCTCCACGGCGCGGTCCACGCCCGCACCGAAAAGAGCCCCGCGAGCGACTCGACCGCCGTGCTCGCGTACCGCGCAAGCAACAGCCCCGCCACGATCGTCAGCGCCGCGTTGATCGGGTTGTCGACCACCAGCCTGAACGGCTTCTTCGCTGGCTCGGGCGCAGCTCCTACCTCGACCTTCGGAGCGGCCTCTGGAGCGACCTCTGGAGCGACCTGCGAATCTGCCTGCGGATTTGCTTGCGAATCGGCCTTCGGGTTGCCCTTGGGGTTGCCCTTGTTCTTGCCCTTGCCCTTCGACTTGCGCTTCGTCTCGGCCTTGGTAGCGACCTCGGAATCGACCTTCGTCTCGACCTTGGCCTCTGTCTTTGCCTCGGTCTTTTCCTCGATGGTCGCTTCGGTCGGCGCGCTGCCCGACGCTGGCTCGTCCGCTTCGGCGCGCGGCTCGGCGCGGCCTCGCACGAAGAGCGCGTAGAGCACCAGCGAGACGACGCCCCACAAAATCAAGAGAGGCGCGGCGACCTTGAGCAGCGTTCCTGGGAGGGTGAAGAGCTCTGGTCGCACGGGAGGAGTGTGACTCGATGGTGTGCGCGCGGCTATTTGAGCGCGAGGAGGAAGTCGAAGAACACTGACGAGTCCCACTCGAGCGTGCGGTCGAACCTCGCGCGAATCACGCCCCGAGGATCGATCACCCACGTCTCGGGAAAGAGCCTCGTCCCGTAGCGACCGCCCACGACGCTCGAGCTCGGGTCGAACAGGATCGGCGACTTGAACCCGTCGGGGACGAGCTCTCGCACGCTGTTCCAATCAGGGTCCGTCGTCACCAACACCAGCGCGACGTCGCTGCGGCCGTGCACCAGCTCGTCGAACGCCGGAAGCGACCGCTGCAGCTCGTCGATGCACGGCGCGCACGTGCGCGACCAGAAGTGCAACACCACCGTCTTGCCGCGGTAATCGCTCAGTCGGACGGGACGTCCGTCCTTGTCCCGCAGCGTAAAATCCGGCGCCGTTCGGTTGCGGCCCTCGTAGTCGGGCTGGAGCATTCGCGCCAACATCTCGGGCGCGCGCCGCGTCTCGCCGTCGCGCACCGCGCCGCCGAAGGTCACCACCACGGCGAGCGCCGCCAACGCGAACGCCGCTTGCGCCCCGCGAAGCGCAGGCGATGCGCTCGGCGAACGTTCGCTGCTCTCGGGATCCTTGCTTGCCTTCGACGACTCGGTCACGACCGCGGGACTCTAGAGAACACGGGGCTCCGTGACCAGCCCGCGATCACAGGAACCGCTTCGGATCCCGCGTGATCGCGTCGCGAAGCCCCTCGAGCCGCGCGTCTCGCTCGGCCACCGTCAGTCCGTGCGACACCACGTCCAGGGCCTCGACCGTGCGCCCCTGGCGCCAGAGCACGTTCGCCAGATCATAGACGATGTCCACGTCTTTCGGCCGAAGCCTGAGCGCTTCGATCAGCGCGCGCGTGGCGGTCTCGAGCCGCTGCAGCCTCCACTCGGCGAGCCCCAGCGTCCACCACCCCTGCGCGCTGTTGGGCTCGGCGCGCACCGCCTCGCGCGCGACCATTTCGCTCTGCACGTCCTTGCCCGCGCGGCCGCGGATCCAAGCGAGCAGCCGCAGGTACTTGCCGTCGTTGGGGCTGTGATGCAGCGCTCGAAGAACCAGCTTCTCACCCGTGAGCGCCTCGCCCTGCTCGGTGAACACTCGCGCCGCGTTGGTGAGCACCGTCGTGTCGTTTGGCGCCAGCTCGAGCGCTCGTTCGACAGAGGCTCGGGCCGCCGACCGCTCGCCCACGTCCTGTTGGCACGCGCCGAGGTACACGTGCGTGATCGCGTCGCGCGGCGCGAGCTCGAGCGTCGCCAGAAAGAGCGGGATCGCCCTCGCAGGCTCGCTCGCCAACATCGCGCTCCGCGCCACGAGAAACTGCGCGAACCAATCGCGCGGCGCGTGCGACAGGGCCTCGCGCGCCGCCCGCTCTGCGTCGCGATAGCGCTTGAGCGCGATGCACGCCCGCGATCGAGCGACGTGCGCCTCGACCGACGTC
Organism: Deltaproteobacteria bacterium Ga0077539; assembly: GCA_001465015.1. Taxonomy (GTDB): domain Bacteria; phylum Myxococcota_A; class Polyangia; order Polyangiales. The sequence continues at coordinate 4,814 of LNEO01000336.1, forward strand.
GGAGCGAGCGCCAACGCCTCGTCGCACGCCGCCAACGCCTGCTCGTAGCGCCCAAGCTCGATGAGCACCGACGCGCGACGAACGCGCTCGCTTGCCAGGTGCGGTACATCCATCACGGAGGCTGAGTGAGCATAGCGCGGGCTGGATGGTCGCGCCGCTGTCTCTTCAATGACAGCGCCCTGCGGCGAGGTCGCACACCCACGCGCGCGCTTCGACTTCGTATTGCCCCTCGTCCGCGATGTTCGCCCGGCGATACACCACGACCGGACCGCCCTCGACGCGGTACAGCCTGACCTCGGGCCCCGGCTCCCCGGTCGCCACGCTGTCTGCGTCGTGCAGCGCGACGCGCCTGCCGTCCGCGAAGCGAACGGCGATCTCCTCGCGATACGTCTGGGCTGCGTTTTCTCCGGCCGCTGAGGCGCTCGTGCGCTCGTACTCGAGAAAGGCGTCGCCTCCGAGCGACGTCTTTCCCGTGCTGATGGTCACGCCTGCGCCGATCGAGACGAAGCCGTCCGAGGCGAGTCTCCGCTGCGCAGACTTGACCTTCTCGCTGGGCAGCGGATCGTCGCTCACCGCTCCGGCCGCAGGAAAATCCCGGCCCGGTGACAAATCGATCGACGTGTCCGCGCTCGTCGAGCGAAGCACGAGCGCCCACGAGGCGTGCTCGACGTTGTGCCCCCAGCGCCCTTCGACGCACGCGACCCGACCGCTGCTCGCAGCCCAGCCGACGCAGCCCGAAGGGTTGGAGCCCTCCAGCGTCGCGGGCTGCGGCGCCGCAGTGGACGCTGCCGTGGCGCTGTCCGTGGTCGTCGAGGATAGAACGGCCCCTGCGCCGCCGGCACCGGCGTCGACCCCAACGGTTGGCGCCTGTTCGTTGCAGCTCTTGCAGGCCTGCGCCTGCGTTGCGAGCAGCGCGGCGATCAACCACGGTGCGACGTCATGTCCGGTCATACCTTCGATTGGAACAACAGCGCCCTCCCGCTCGCAACCACTACGTTGCTCCTCGCTCTGCGTGCAAGAGCGCGGCGATGTGTCGGCGCATTCCGATGGGCCAACCCATGGTGAAGCGCGCGTTGAGCTCGCATCGCGCGCAGAGCTCGACGGCCCCGCCCTTGGTTCGATAGCGAAACGCGTCGAGCCCGAACGGGCCGAAATACCACGCGCTCGCGAGCGCTTCGCCTGCGCGCAGCCCCTCTGCTTCGAGCGCGCTTCGCTCGTGCGCGTCGAGGCTCGCGTCCGCCACGGTCTCCCTCCACGCGAGCGTTCGACGATCGACGATGGACTCGGTGGGCCCTCCGAGCGTGAGCGTTCGCTCGCGGTCGATCCAGCCGTGGATCGAGAAGTCTGCGACCACCTCGACGCGCTCGGCGACGAACGCAGCGCCCGTTCGCTCGATGGCCGCCTCGATCGCAGCGTCTCGCGCCGCGTCGGTCTCGCAGAGGACATGCCCGCGGCCTGCAGCGGTGTGTGCTAGAGAGACGCGGCACGGCGCCGACGGAAGCTCGATCGTCCCGCGATCATCGCGCGTCACCATCACCTCTCGCGGCGAGGTCTCTGGGAGCCGCTGCGCGAACGCACGAGAACTGACCGCGGTCACAATCGCCTCCGACGGAAACGGCCCCACCGTCACCTTCGCGCGACGCAAGAGCGCGATCGATCGCGGCGTCACGCTCCACACCGCGCCGGTGTAGCTCGGGCCGAGCGCTGCGGGACGTTCGCGATCGATGACGACATCACCCTCTCGGACGAGCGCCTCGCGCAGGCGCGCGACCGCTCGATCGAGCTTCGCGTAGAGCGCGCGAGACGGCAACCAGCCGGGACCTCGCGCCCGCTCGTCGTCTGCCTCGAGGTTGAACACCCACGCGAGCGGCACGGTTCAGGCCCGGTATTGCTCGATCGCGTCGATGAGCGCCTCGGGCATCGTCGCCCGCCGCCGCGCCTCACGATCGATGACAGGGCCGCGCATCACCAACGGCGAGAGCGGCGCGACGAGGTTGTCTGTGAACGTCTGCGCAGAGCACTCGCCGGAGAAGCGCTCGAGCCACAGCCGCGCAAACGCGACGTGCGATCGCTCTTCGTCGGTCACGAGGCGCACGAGCGCGGCGCTCTCGGCGTCGCCCGCGCGCTCGAAGAGCTGCTCGAATCGCAGCCCGTGGTCGAGGTTGGCGCCCTCGAACCCGAGCCCCAGCGTCGCGACGAACTGCGCCGGCCGCTCGCAACCAGGAAGCCTCTGCCAGAACCAGTCGCGCACCGCAAACTCGCCCCACCGCGAGCCGAGCGCCTCGACGCGCGCGAGGTAGAGGTCCATGTGCCGAACCTCGTCCCGCGCGATCTTCGCGAGCCCTCTGCGAAACGCGGGCGGCGCGTCGACGAACGCGAGGATCGCCCAGCAAAAGAGCTCGGCCGCCTGCAGCTCGTGGTGCGCGAAGGCGTGCAGGACCGCCGCGCGCTTCTTCGGCGACGCGAGCGCCTCGGGGTGCGTCGCGAGCTTCTCGGCGCGATCGACGACAGAGAGCGGCTCGCCTCGCGTGGGGCGCAGCCTCGAGCGCCTCTGGCGCGGCGCCGAGCGCTCGCTTGTTCGAGAGCGGCGCGCGGAGGTAGTCGAACGCCCACCGCTCGAGCGTCGCGTCGGGCGGGGGCCGCGCTTCGCTCGTCGTGTCCGGGTTTGGGTCCTGGCGCATCACGATACCGGGACATAACACTACGGCCGCGATGGCGCTTCGAAGACAGATCTCGATGTTGTGGGTGACGGTGGCCCTGGCGGCGGGCGCGGCGACGAGCCGTTGGGCGCTGACCCGAGTCATTCGCGCGACGGGCGCGCATAGCGATCCCGTCGCGCGAGCGAGCGAGCCTCGCGCGTCGTCGGGGCCGCTGCGGGTCGGCACGTACAACATTCGTTTTCTCGGGCAGGATCCGACGGACCTCGATCGCCTCCGCGGGGTGATCGCGTCCGTCGACCCCGCGGTGCTCGCGCTGCAGGAGGTCATTCGAGACGAGCCCGCGCGGACCGTCGCGAGGATGTTGAGCGTCGATGGGCGCTCGTATCGCGTGGCCACCGCTCAGTGCGGCGGGCGCTCGGGGCTGCGCGTCGCGTTCTTGTACGACGAGGCGCGCGTCGCGTGGCGCGCAACGCGGGAGTTTCCCGCGATGGAAGCGGAGGGCGAGGGCGTGTGCACGACCGGCGATCGGGCGGCGCTCGCCGGGACCTTCGTCGCGCGCGGCGTGGGCGAGGTCACGATGGTCTCGATGCACCTCGAAGCGAGATCCGAGCCCGAGCGCGTCGAGCGTCGCAAGGCGCAGTGGCGAAGGATGTTCGCGATCCGCGAGCGATTGGTGCGCGAAGGGCACAGCACGGTGATCCTGCTCGGCGACACCAACTCCACCGGCTGGCGCGACGACGCGCACGGAGAGCGATCGTTTATCGAGGCCGAAGCGCAGCGCGCAGGCGCGCGCGTCGAGACCGAGGGCCTCGCGTGCAGCGAGTACTTTCGCACCGGCGAACGGACGTGGGAGCCCTCGATGCTCGATCACGTCGTGGCTTCGCCGGGCGTCGTGCGGCCGGGCTCTTTGCGCCTGCACGGGTATTGCGCCGAGCTCGCGTGCCGACGATGGGTCGCGAGTGAGCCGCCCGATGAGTACGTGACGGTGAGCGATCACTGTCCCGTGAGCGTCGAGCTCGCCCCGCGCTGACCCGAGTCAGTCTCCGAGCGCGTCGCGGGCGCTGTCCGAGGCGAGCACGTCGCCGGCCCCCCCGTCGGTCACCACGTCGGGAGCGCTCGCGTCGCTTCGGCTCGCGTCGACGCCCGCGTCGGCGTTGCACGGGGCGTTGGGCATCGTGGTGTCTGCTCCGCACGCAAACGAGCCGAGCGCGCTGCGAAACTCACAGACCGACCCCGCAGGGCAGCATGGGGAGAAGGGGCCGCACATGGTGCCGAAGCAGAAGGTGAGCTCGCCTTGGCGTCGTTCGATCTGCGGCTGACCGTTGATCGTCGGGCACGATCGGTTGTTGTACATGGCAGCGCAGACACGGGCGCCGCCCGAGTTGAGAACGCAGCGACCCTCGCAGGGAGAAGGTTGCATCGGGTCGTCGATGCACGGCGCGCCGCTCGGCAAGAGCGTCGGAGCGTCGGCTCGATTCGAACACTCGCCCGACGCCACTCGGCAGCGCACCCCGACGGGACAATCCGTGTCGCTGCGACAAAAGGGAACGCACGCCGGCGTGATTCCGCTCGGCGTCACTCCAAAGTGAAGTTGCCCGCACACAAAGCCGCTCGCGCAGCTCCTCGCGCCCAACGTACAGGAGCTGGTGCAGAACCCTTCGGTCAGAGTGGTCGAGCGGACCGGCGCGCAGCGCGCCTGGCTGTGCCCGCACTGGGTGAGGATCGCGCTCGGACCCAACGTCAGGTTGCACGGGTTGCTGCACACTCCCACGCGGGCCAACGACTGGTTGCAGCGGAGCGAACCGCACACCGCGTCCGCCGTACAGACGCGGCCAGCGAGGTTGGGCGGCGGCGGAGGAGGCGGCGCGGCGCAGCCGGGATCTGGGCAGCGCCAGTTCGTTCCGTCGCAGGTGCAGGGAAGCTGGGGGCGTCCTCCCGACGAGCACTGAACGGGCGCGATCATACAGGTGCGACCCTCGAGCCTGGGGTCACAGGCAAACGTCTGCGCGAGCGGCGACCCAGCGCTGGGACACGCGAGTCCGCCGCCGTCCGGAAGAAACTGCTCGCAAGGCAACATGCTGCAGCGCCAGCGACCCGCCGAGCACGAGCAGCGCTGAATCGCGCGATTGGTGTCGAACGGCCTCCTGTCGCACGCGACGCTGAAGTCGCAGCTCGCGCCGTCGCTCGAACACGCCTCGCCGTTGACCGGCAACTGGCGCAGCGCACACGCGCCACCATCGCCGTCGAGCGGTCCTCGGGTGCGACCCGTGGCCGGTGGACAGCCCGCGATCGAGAGCGTCGCCGCGATGACCGCGGTCACTTCGAGCGCACGAGGTTTCGCTCGCTTCTGCATCTCAGCCCCCTGAATCTCCCGCGACGTCTCGGCTCCCGTCGCCTGCGGGCGCGTCGGTCGCCGCGTCGCCGGTGGTTCCTCCGTCGCTGGCCGAGCACGCGATGTTGGGCTCGCCGGGGTCGTCGGGGACGCACAGCCCTTCGCCTCCGCCCGCCTCGCAGACGAGGCCGCTCGGGCAGCACTCGCTCTCGCTGCACGTTCGGAAGATGCAGAGCGCGAGGTTGTCCTGCCCCATTCTGAAGGCCGCGACGCGGCTCTCTTCGTCGGGACAATTGGCCCTGCGCGCGACGTCGATAATCGATCCGCACACGCCCGTCATCCCCATCTCGACGACCTGAAAGCACTGGCCACGACAGTCGTTGCTTCCGACGCGGCAAGGCGATCCATCGGCGAGCCCCATGGGATTGCCGCGGCCGTCACACTGTCCCGTGCGCACGTTGCACGATGCGCCTTCTGCGCAGTGCGCGTCGCTCGAGCAGAACGGAAAGCACCCCGCGCTGTCCGGTCGCCCTTCTGTCTGCGCAAACCACAGCCCCGTGCACGCGAAGCCCGCTCGACACACGCTCGCGGCGCCGCCGGCGCGACACGCAGCGAAGCAGCTCCCCGATCCCGAGGCGTCCGCGAGGCACGTCGTCCCTGCGCCGCCACACTGGTTTTGCTCCTGCGCTTGCGACGACGAGTTGGCGCAGGACGAGGTGCACACGCCGTCGGGAACCTCCCGCGAACAACTGAGCGGCGCGCAGTCTGCTTCGCCGCGACACGGACTCCCAGCGCGCCCGGAGGTGCCGCCGTCGCCAGGAACCTCGCCGCAGTTGACGGGATCGCACAGCCAGAAGTTGCCGTCGCACCGGCAAGACAGCAGCGGTCGGGTGCCGTTCGCGCAGGTAAACGGACGCAGCGGACACACGCGCCCTTCGAAGCGCGGGCTGCACGCGAACGTGCTCATTCCGCGGGGGTCGTCATCGCTGGGGCACTCGACGGCGCCGTCTGGCTGGATGCTGAAGCACGCTTCGATCGAAGTGCAGTTCCATCGGCCGCCGCTGCACGTGCATCGCTGGGTCTGAAATTGATCCGGTCGTCCGCGGTCTTCGCAGCTCACTTCGAAGTCGCACACCGCCGAGGACGTCGAGCACGACTCGCCGCTCGCAGGGATGCTCTGCAACGCGCACGCGCCGCCGTCCGCTGTGAGCGAGCCTCGACGCCGGCCGGTTGGGGCAGGGCAGCCGGTGACCCACAGCAATGCGAAGGCGATCACAGCCCACGTTGCGAGCGAACTCGAGCGAAGCGAAGCAGTCACGATGCGGTCGAGCGTACAACGTCGTCGAGCGCCGCGCCGCACGCATCCCAGCGTTCTGGGCTGACGCCGAGGGCGATCGATTCGTCCGCGATTTGCCCCGCGAGCGCGCTCCGATCGGACGGGGCGGCCCCGAGCGCCGCAGCGAGGTCCAGCGCCGCGTCATCGGACAAGAGCGGATCTCCTCCGACCCAGCGCTGGCCCGTGTCCGTGACGGCCGCGTCGATCCAGCCGATTTCGCACGGCGAAGGCGCGGCCCAACGACCGCTCGCGGGCGGCTCCGGCGTGGGCGGACGTCCCTCCGCGGCGCTGAAGATCCCGTCGGACAGCATGGCGTCGAGCGGCGAATAGCTGCACGCGAAGCGCTCGAACGCGCGCGCGTTGATCGCGTCGATGCGGGCCAGGTCGAGGGGATGGGCGGAGCACAGCTCGTTCCACGAGGCGGGAGACTTCGCGAGCCATCGGTCCGTGCCTCGCTCTGTGTCCGTGCAGAGCGCGGGGTCGAGGGCGAGCGAGCGCTCTCGCCCGATCCACAGCTCGATCACGACCGCGCCGCGCGCGTCGCCGGCGAGCGCGAGCACGCCGAAGGGCCGCCGCTGCACCGACAGCCACTCGCGGCCGTAGTACTGCGCGCTCGCGCCGTAGCGCGTCAGCCCCTGGAGCCATCCGCGCACGTTGCGATTGAGCACCGTGGGGCCCTTCGCGTCGGCCATCAGCGAAGAGACCCTCGGGAGCGCGAGCACGAAGAGCGCCGCACGATCACCGGGCCCGATGAATACATGGGTTCCGGTCGTCGCGCGCCGCACGACGGGCATCGAAGCGCGCTCGAGGGCGGCGGGGTCGAGCACGCGCGCCTCGCGCTGCCTCGCGCCGAGGAGCACCGCGGGCCCATTGACGAGCGCCCCTGCGAGCGACGGCTCGCCCATCTCTCTCGCGCGCGCGAGCAGCACCGACGAGAGCGACGCCGCAGCGGTCGCGGGGATCTCTCGGGCAGCGACGAGCCTCGCGGTCACGGGTCTTCTGTGTACGCCGCGCCGAGGCAGGCCTTCAACAGCACAATCGGAACGCGTCGGACCTCCCCCTCCATCGTCGTGCACGGCGACACAGTGAACCCCTCGGTGAGGAGCTTTCCATCCCGGCGCACGTGGTACTCCCAGCGTAGAAACGCGCGCGACGCGTAGGCCACCCACGTCTCGACCTCGAGCATCTCGTCGAACCGAGCGGGCGCGCGGTATTTGACCCAGTTTTCGGCCACAGGCAGGCCGAGCTTCTCTCGCGCCACCCACCCGGCGTAGTCGAAGTCGTTGGCCCGCAAGAACTCGATGCGGGCGACCTCGAAGTACCGGAGGTAGGTGCTGTGATGGACGACCTGGGCGGCGTCCGTGTCCACGTACGCGACGCGCTGCCGGTGCGTGTACCGCGGGCGCGCGTCTGCTGGTGGATGAAGCTTGTGCGAGTGAAGGTTCACGCGCGCGACGAGAGCTTGGCCGCGACGAGCACGGCGGCTTTGTCGAGCGTAGCGACCTGGTTGAGCTCGCTCTCTTCGATCTTGATCGCGTACTTCTTCTCGATCGCCGTGACGATCTCGAGGGCCATCATCGAGTCGACGCCGAGGTCCTTGAGGGACTTGTCCGACGGAATGTCGTCGATCTCGGTGATCTCCGTGAAGATCGCCCGCAGTTCGCCGAGGAGCTTTGCTGTATCGGTCATAGGGGTAGCGACCCTTCGCTCGCTCAGGTGATGCGGCGGTTGATGAGGCTGCAGAGGTCTTCGACCGTCTGGATGCCGACGAGCTGATCGTCGGGGATCTGGACCTTGAACTCGCGCTCCATGGCCCCGACGATCTCGAGGACTTGCAACGAGTCCAGGCCGAGGTCCGAGATCACGGTCTTGCCCTCGAGCTTCGGCAGGTCGCGCTCGCACACCTCCGACGCGATCTTCTGAAACATGGTGATCAACTGATCGTTCGTCGCCATCGTGGTCTCTCGCTTCTCCAACTGCTTCCGCGGGGCCTCTGGATGACCGCAGTCATCGCGCGCCTCGCTCTGAAACAGCGGTGTCGGTACCGTGCGCGAACGCAGAGTGTCAAGGTCGCGTCGCGGCGCGTCGCGCGGGCGTCACCGCGCGCCGAACTTCTACGCGGGGTGCGAAGGAGAGTGCGCACCGCGACGCGCGTTTCGCATGGAAATTAATGCTGTTTTGTGACGTCGCCGCGTTGCATCAAAGCGGCCGGGAGGGCAATCATTCGGGCACTGACCATGGGCAGTCGTGTGTACGTGACGGGCGCGGGGGTCGTGAGCTCTCTGGGCTACGGGCGCGAGGCGTTTCAGCGAGCCTTGATCGAGGGCCGCTCGGGCGTGACGCGGGTCTCGGGCTTCGACACGAGCGCGATCGGCCGCGATTTCGCCGCGGAGGTGAAGGACTTTCGCGCGCGCGACTGGCTGACGGCCGCCGAGGCGCGTCGGACCGGGCGGTGCTCGGCGTTTTGCATCGCGGGCGCTCGGATGGCGCTCGAGGACGCGAAGCTCCCGCAGGACTCGATCCGCGGTGAGCGCACGTCGGTGGTCCTCGGGACGACCATGGGCGAGGTCGCCCTCATCGAGAAGCTCGACCGCGCCTGGGTCGCTTCGGGCCCCGAAGGCGTCAAGGACATCGAGGTCAGCCGCTACGGCACGACGCTGCTTCCGATCCACGTCGCGAGAGCCGTGGGCGCGCGAGGCATGGTGCTGACGCTGCCTGCTGCGTGCGCCGCGGGCAACTACGCCATCGGGTTTGGCGCGGATCTCATCCGCCGCGGTCGCGCGGACGTAGTGATCACGGGCGCGTCGGAGATCATCGGTCACGTGCAGTTCTCGGGGTTCGTCAGGCTCGGCGCGGTCGCTCCGGATCGCTGTCAGCCCTTCGACCTCGAGCGGCAGGGGCTCATCGTCGGCGAGGGCTCGGCGATCTTCGTGCTCGAGAGCGAAGAGCACGCGATGCGCCGCGGCGCGAGCCCCCTCGCAGAGGTGGGCGGCTGGGGCATCGCGTGTGATGCGTTTCACATCACCCGGCCGCACCCCGACGGAGAAGGGACGCTGCACGCCCTTCGCAGGGCCATCAGCGACTCGGGCTTTCTCGCGAGCGACGTCGATTTCATCAACGCGCACGGGACGGCCACCAAGGCCAACGACGCGGTCGAAGCGCGCTGCCTCAACGAGGTGTTCGGCGGCCGTCGCGTCCCGGTGAGCTCGATCAAGAGCATGATCGGTCACTGCATGGGCGCCGCGAGCGCCCTCGAAGCCGCCTCGTGCATCGAGACGGTTCGCGACGGGTGGTACCCGCCGACCATGCACTACAGCCAGCGCGACCCGGAGTGCGACATCGAGGTCGTCGCCAACGAAGCGCGCCGCGGGGCGCACGACGTGGTGCTCAACAACTCGCTCGCGTTCGGCGGCTACGACGCTGCGGTGATCTTCGCGAAGCCGGGCAAGATTCCCAGCGAGGCGCCGTGCCTTCGCTGATCGTCGCGATCGCGTATCTGGTCCCACGATCGAGAAGGGCCGCACAGTCATGACTCCTTTGGTGATCACGGGGCTCGGAGCGGTCACGCAAGGCGTCGTCGGACGCGCGGCGTTCGAGGGCGCGACGCGCGAGCGCGAGGTCGGGTCTTTTCGCGCGCCAACGCTCTTCGACGAGGCTCGCTGGCCCGGCGCTCGGGTGGTCGAAGCGACGGATTTCGACCCCGCGCCCGTGCTCGGCGAAAAGGGCCTTCGCAACATCGATCGGCTCACGAAGTTCTTTCTCGTCGCGTCTCGCAACGCCCTCGAAGACGCGGGGCTCAAGCGCGACGCGAAGTGGCTCGAGGGAGCGGACGGTCGTCGCGCGGGCGTGTGCGCTTCGACCGCGTACGGCTCGCTCGAGAGCATGGTCGAGCTCCACCGCGTCGCGCTGCTCGAGAGCCCGCGGTACCTCAACCCCGCGAAGTTTCCCAACACCGTGATCAACGCTGCGCTGGGGTACGTCTCGATCTGGGAGGACCTTCGCGCGGTCAACGCCACGGTGTGCAACGGAAACTGCGGCGCGCTCGACTCGATCCTCGTGGCCGAGAGCTTTCTCGGCACAGACCGCGCGGACGTGATCGTCGTGGGCGGCGCCGAAGCGATGCACGAGGCGCTCTACCTCGCGTTCGAGCGGCTCGAAGCCATGGCGGTCGACGGACAGACCTTCGCGCCGGGCGACGAAGAGCGCTCGAAGGGGATGCGCCTCGGCGAGGGCTCGGTGATGCTCACCGTCGAGCGCGAGGAGTTCGCTCGAGCCCGCGGCGCCTCGTGCGCCGTGAAGATCACCGGCTTCGGGACCTCCTTCGAGCCACCGTCGAGCGAGGTCATGATCATCAACCTCTCGTCCGAAGCGATCGAGCGAGCCACGCGGCTCGCGCTCGACGACGCGAAGCTCACGCCTTCGGACATCGACGCGGTCGTCTCGAGCACCAACGGCTACAGCGCGTACGACGCCGCCGAGAAGACCGCGCTCGCGAGCGTCTTCGGCGCAGCGAAGCCACGGGCGCTCGTCAAGCGCGCGTACGGCGAGACGCTCGGCGCGGGAGGCGCGTTCGCCCTCGGGACCGCGTACGTGGCGCTCGATCGCGGGATCACCCCCGCGGCGCACGACTCTGCGCAGTGGCCCGCCGACGCGCGAAGGCTGCTCGTGCTCGCGACAGGCTTCTACGGCAACGCGTCAGCAGTGGTCGTCGAGCGCGGTTGAGCGTCTCGCGTGTTCGTCCAATACTCGCGCGGTCACCGCGATCGCCCCCATCGCCGCGATTCGGTCAGCGCAGCGGCACGGTCTTCGATGAGCGACAGCGCATGCAGCTATTTGTCTACAGCCGAGCGCACATCGAGCTGCTCTCTCCGCACGATGACGCGGCACACGTAATCATCTCGATCACGACGACGCCGGACGACGTCGCTCGCTTGCCGCTGTGCGCTCGGACTCGGGCCGTGCTTCGGCTGTCGTTCTTCGACCTCGACGCTCCGGGCCACGGAGCCAGCGAATCCGACCTGTTTTCCCAGGCGCAGGCGGCGCAGATCTGGGACCTGCTCGTTTTGCACGGCCCCGAGATCGAGCGCGTCATCGTTCACTGTGACGCGGGCTACAGCCGCTCGCCTGCGGTGGCAGCGGCGATCGCGCGCGTGTACGACGGCGATGATGCTGCGTACTTTCGGCGCTACCAGCCCAACCGCCGCGTCTACCGAATGCTGCTCGACGAAGCCGCCTCGCGCGGTCTGGTGTGAGACCCGCCGCGCGTCCGCGTCACGGGTAGAGAAAGGGCTCTTCGCCGCAGGCCATCGCGCGCACGTTTTCGAGCACCCGGCGCATGTACACAGGCCAGAACAGCCGCGCGAAGAGCCACTGAGGGAGGGCCAGGAGCGCTCCTTCGCCGTGCAGCGTGTACGTGTAGTCGACGCGAATGGCGTCCGGTTCGAGCTCGGTCGTCTGCCACTCTCCGACGAACCGCGTGAAGCCGAGCATCCAGGTTCGAAAGTCGTCGACCTGAATCTTCCAGTACTTGTTCTCGACGCGCTCGATCACACGGTCGATGGACACCTCGCCGCCCGCGAACGTGATCGACGGCGCGGCGATCACCCGCTTGGACGCGCCGACCTGGCCCCAGCCTTCGTCGTGCGTGCAGTGCGTGACCTTGGGCATCACCAGAAAGCCCGTGTGGACCTTCGAGATGTCGCAGAGCATCGGCGCCTTGAACGCGCGCTCGAGCGAGCATCGAAAGACGGTCGAGATCGATACGGTGAACTGCACGAGCCTCCGGTGGCGCCTCGAGCTGGTGTGACCAGATGAGCGCTCGATAGCACCCATGTTTTCAACGTACCGGTGATCGAGCGCGCCGACAGCCAGAGGCGAAGCTACTACAGAGCGCCGCCTCGCGATATCGTCGCTCGAGCGCAGACGCTGAGCGGGGCGCTTTGCTACAACAGAGCTGTGATGAATCGACTCTTGGTCGTCGCGCGAATCGCTCCGATCGCGCTGCTCGTCGCGTGCGACGCTCCGGTCGCGACAGACGCCGGCCGCGCTGATGTCCCGACGAGGATCGACGCAGGACCGATCGACGCGCTCGCGGATGCGCTCGACGTCGCTGCGATCGACGTGATCGATGTGGCGGAGGATGCGCCCGTCGAGGACGCCGCGCTCGACGTGGTCGTTTCCGATGCGCTCAGCGACACGGGCGTCGACGCGCGGCCGCCCTTGCGGATCCCCCACTCGGCGAGCGTGCTCGTAGGGATCATCGGGACGGGACAGTCGTTGTCGGTGGGAGCCACGAGCACCCCGGCGCTCACGACGAGGCAGCGCTACGAAAACGTGCGCCTGCGGGACATGGGCACGCCGCCGCTCTACGACGGGGTGGGGGATCGGTTGTCGCTCGTTCCGCTCGTGGAGCCAGTGCGCAGCGACGTGTCGGGGGGCACGCAGTTGTATCCGAACAACATCGCCGGAGAGACCCCGCACGGCGCGATGGCGCACGAGCTCTCGTTCGACGCCGTTCGTCGCGCGGGCGTTCAGTTCGCGACGGCGCACATTGTTGTGGGCGAGAGCGGTCGGCCGATGGACTTCATTCGTCGCGGTGGCACCGGTCGCGCATACGCGTCGTCCATCTACGAGACGACCGCGCTCACCATGCTCGCGCGCAACGAAGCGCGTCGCTTCGAAGTGGGCGCGGTCATCCTCACCCACGGCGAGAGCGACTGGAACAACAGCAACTATGCGACCGCTGTTCGCGCCCTGGCCGACGCGTACCGCATGGACATCCCTTCGATCACCATGCAGCGCTCGGAGATCCCGCTCATTCACTCGCAGCAGGGGACGTTTCCCGGGCAAGTCGGGCGCGGGCAATCGACGCTGCTGCAGTGGCAAGCGTCTGTTGAAAACAGGGGCGTGGTGATTCTGTCGGGCCCGAAGTATCAGATGGAATACAGCGCAGACCGCATACACCTGACCGCTGCCGGGTCGCGATCGCTCGGGATCGCGTACGCGCGGGCCTACGCGCAGACGATGTTCGAGGGAAGACCGTGGCGACCGCTCGAGCCCATCGCCGCGAGGCGCGTCGGCGCAGAGGTCGAGGTCGAGTTTCACGTTCCTTCTCCTCCGCTCGCGTGGGAGGACTCCATCCCGCAGCCGCACACCACCTCTCATCCGACGACCGGCGCACCGCCGACCATCTGGGCGCGAGGCCGCGGGTTCGAGCTCGAACAAGCAGGCCGCGCGATCACGATCCAATCCGTCACCATCCGCGGCAACGTCGTCGTCATCAGCCCCGCGACGCCGCTGTCGCCCGGGGATTTCTCGGTGCGTTACGCGATGACCCAGGACGCCCCTGGCTTCACTGGCGGAACGCCCTGGGCCCGCGCAGGCCAGCTCCGCGACAGCGACCCCTACGTCGGCCACGATCGGGTCACCGTGATGGCCGCGGTCACCGAGAGAAGCAACATCGTGCGCGTCACCAGCGGCTCGCTCGACGGTCACGCGACGCGCGCGCTCGTCCGCGGCGCTGGGCTCCCTCCGTCGGGCGCTGTCGTCACCGCCGCGACCGGCGCGATGCTAACCCTCGCCAGCCCGTGGAGCGGCCCGTCGGGCACCGTCCCCATCGAGGTCCAGAGCGACCAGCGCAACTACGCCGTGCACTTCGAGATCGTCGGAAGATGAATACAGACTCACGTAATCGAGATGCCTCGCGGCCTGAGGTCCTCGCGCCCGCGGGCGACCGAGAGGCGCTCGAGACCGCGATCCGCGCCGGCGCCGACGCGGTGTACTTCGGGCTGCAGCAGTTCAACGCCCGGGCGAGGGCGGCCAACTTCGACGAAGGCTCGCTCGCCGACACCGTCCGCGCGCTGCACGAGCGCGGCGTGAAGGCGTACATCACCCTCAACACGCTCGTGTTCGACAGAGAGCTGCCCGCGATGGAGCGCGCGATCCGAACGTGCGCCGCCGCCGGCGTCGACGCGGTGATCGTCCAAGACATCGGCGTCGCCGTGATGCTCCGACAGATCGCGCCCTCGATGCCCATCCACGCGAGCACGCAGATGACCTGCACCGACGCATCGTCCGTCGAGTTCGCCCGAGAGCTCGGCGCCTCGCGCGTCGTCGTCGCCCGCGAGCTCTCGCTCGACGAGATCGCCTCGATCCGCGCGGCGAGCGACGTCGAGCTCGAGGTGTTCGTTCACGGTGCGCTGTGCATCGCGTACTCGGGCCAGTGCTTGACCAGCGAGGCCATCGGCGGCCGCAGCGCCAACCGCGGCGCCTGCGCGCAAGCGTGCCGCTTGCCCTACGACCTCGTTGTCGACGGTCGCGTCGAGGACACCGGCAGCGAGGCGTATCTGCTCTCGCCCGAGGACCTCGAGGCGAGCGCGCTGGTGCCCAGGCTCGCAGAATTGGGCGTCAAATCCCTGAAGATCGAGGGGCGGCTGAAGGGCGCGCCCTACGTCGCGGCCACCACGAGGCTCTATCGAACCGCCGTAGACGCGCTCGAGCACGGCCGCCCGGCGCCGACGCCCGAGCAACGCGAGGACGCGCTGCAGACGTTTTCGAGGGGCTCGGGATCGGGCTTTCTCGAGGGCGTCGATCACCAACGGCTCGTCGAGGGCCGCGCCTGCGATCACCGCGGGCTCGAGGTCGCCAGGCTCGTCAGCGCCGATCGCAACGGGCTCGATCTCGTGCTGCAGCGCTCGATCGCCCGCGGCGACGGTCTGCTCGTCGAAGGCAACAAGGGAAGCGAGGGCGAGCTCGGCGGTCGCGTGTGGTCGATCTACGTCGACGGACGTTCGGTCGAGCGGGCGGACGCTGGGCAGCGCGCGCGCGTGTCGTTCGGGCCCGATCGAGACCTTCGCCCCGCGAGCTCGCTCGTCGATCACCGGGTGTTTCGCACCGATGACCCGCAGCTCGAGCGGCGCGTGGTGTCCGAGGTCGAGCGCGCGCCTCGGAGGTTTGCGCTGGACGTCACCGTGCGAGGGGCCGTCGGATCCAAGCCTCTCTACATCGCCCGCACCGAACGGGGCGTCGAGGTGACGGTCGAAGGCGACGTCGCGGTGGTCGAGGCGACCGGGCGCGCGACGGACGAAGCGGCGCTTCGCGAGAAGCTCGGACGAACCGGCGAGAGCGCGTACGTGCTGCGCGAGGTGCGCAGCGAGCTGAGCGGCGAGCGAGCGTTCGTCGCGCCCGCGAGCATCAACCGAGCGCGCCGCTCGATCGTCGAGGCGCTCGCCGCGCACAACGCGCGCCAGTGGAAAGTGACCGCGGTCAGCGCCGAGTCGCTCACGAGCGAGGCGCGTCCGCCTTCGATCGCTCCGGCGGGGACCGACGGCACGGCGCGGCTCTATGTCCTGTGTCGAACGCTTGCGCAGGCGCACGCCGCGGTCGACGCCGGCGCCGACGGCGTCTACCTGGACTTTCTCGAGCTGCAGGGAACAGGCGCCGCCGTCCGCGCGCTGCGCGAGCGAGGCCCGGTGCACATCACGCTCGCGCCTCCGCGCGTGCGAAAGCCCGGCGAGGAGAAGATCGACCGCTACCTCGAGTCGCTCGCGCCCGACGCGGTGCTCGTTCGTTCGCTCGGCGCGCTGCGAGACCTGAGGCCCAAGGGGGCTTCGCGCGTCGGAGACTTCTCGCTCAACGTGACCAATCGCTTGACCGCGAGCCGCGTGCTCTCGCTTGGGCTGGACGCATTTACCCCGTCGTTCGACCTCGACGCCGCGCAGCTTTCGGCGTTGATCGACGGCCCCTTCGCGAGCTGGGCCGAGATCGTCGTGCACCACCCGATGCCGCTCTTCTACATGGAGCACTGCGTGATCGCCGCGCGCTTGTCGTCGGGAAAGGACTATCGCGACTGCGGACGACCGTGCGAGCGCCATCAGCTCTCGCTGCGCGATCGGGCGGGCGTCGAGCATCCGCTCGAAGCGGACGTGGGCTGTCGCAACACGGTGTTTCACGGTCGGGCGCAGAGCGCGGCGAGCGTGGTTCCGCAGGCGCTGCGCGCGGGCGCGCGGCGGTTTCGGGTCGAGCTGGTGCGCGAAAACGCCGCGGACACCGCGAAGATCATCGCGTCGTATCGCGCGCTCTTGCGGGGCGAATGTACGGACCGCGACGTGTGGCGCTCGCTCGCGACCGAGGGTCACTACGGCGTCGTCCGCGGCACGCTCCGCGTGCTGAGCGGCTAGCGCTGCGCCGCGCGCCGATGTGTTGTACGGTCCGCGCCTCTCATGTACTCCGCGATCCTCGTCGTTCACTCGGTCTTGCGTTGGGTGGTGCTCGTGCTCGCTGTCGTCGTGACAGCGCGCGCGTTCATGGGTCTGCGAGGAGGGCGACCCTTCGAAGCGCGCGACGCGAAGCTGGGCGGAGCGTTCTTGGGCGCTGTTCACGCGCAGGTGGTGCTCGGGCTCGTGCTGCACCTCGCGCTCAGCCCCATCACGAGCGCGGCGATGGCCAGCATGGGCGCGGCGATGCGCGACAAGACGCTGCGGTTCTGGTCGGTCGAGCACCTCGCGATGGGGCTCATCGTCGCCGTGCTCGTGACGGTCGCTCGCGTTCGCTCGAAGCGCGCGCCAGACGACGCGCAGAAGCATCAGCGCGCGCTCGTGGGCTACGGCTTCGCGCTGCTCGTGATGTTGGCGATGATCCCCTGGCCGTTTCGCAAGGTCATCGGGCGCTCGGTGCTGCCGACGCCCATGGTCTCCGCTCACTGATTCTCATCCGAAGCGCCGGTGCGCCTGGGCGTTGGTGAGCGCGCGGGCGACGATGGTTCCGTCTGCGCGAGGTCGGGCGGTGGGGTCGATCATCTGACGGTGCCGCGGCGCGATGGACGGGTCGAGGCGGCCCTGCTCGATGTCGATGAGCACGCCGTCGGTGATGGCCTCGTGCCAGTGCGCGTTGTCGCGGACCTCGGAGATGCTGGTGAGCTCGCCTGGACCGATCGTTCGGTCACGGGTGGCGCGCAGCACGAACTGCCCTGGCTCTTCGCGGACGCGGTCCCAGTGACGCACACGAAAGCGCCCCGAGAGGACCCTGTGCGCGGTCACCGAGTTGAAGTGGCAGTGCGGCGGATCCGTGCGCCCTGCGCGAAAGAAGAACACGCGAATCGCCGCTCCATCGTCGTGTTGAAGCTGTTGCAACTGCGGCACGGGAACGACCGCCGCGCCCCGAGCCACCATCGCCGCTCGGCGACGAAGCGCCTCGAGCTCGATCGCGGCGGAGAGCTCGTCGGGCGTCACCCGCTGCATGATCGGTCCGATCTGATCCTGCCATTGCGTCTGCGTGAGCTCGCCGCGACGCAGCCGCTGGCCGAGCCTCAGCGCGTCGCTGAGCGTGGCGAGGGGATGGCTCTGCGCGAACGCCGCGAGCGATCGGCTCGAGACCGCCATGACCCCGAGCGAGAGCGCGCGTTCGAGAAACGATCGACGAGAGGTCCAACTCGACATGCTGCGAAAGCGCTCGTTTCTCGCTGGATCTTCCGAGAAAATCCGGCGGCTCATCCGCTCCACGGCAGGGCGAGCTGCCCGCTCGTGCGCGTGACTCGAATTCGTGTGCGTCGACGCCTCGTGGCGTTGTCGTTGCTGGGCTCGACGCGGAGGTCGACAGTGACCGCTCGCGACACGGGACGCGCGGAGACGGGGCTCGTTGCGTGGTTCGCGCGCGACCAACGAGCGGGGAGGGGTGCGCCGCGCGAGAGCGCTCCGTCGAGCTCGTCCAAGAGTCCGACGAGCGCGTAGAGGTCACCGTCGCTCACGGGAACCGCCGCTTCGACGGCGCAATCGATCGCCGCGCGCAGCCGCAGGAGGTGTCGGAGCAGGACATCTGTGTCCATCACGCGCGCGACGATTGTGCCCCCCGAGGCGACAGAATGTCACGCGCGCAGGTCGCCCAAGCGATGCTGAAGCACCGAGAGCCCGACGAAGACCGCCGTTTCGGCGCGCAAAACGCGTCCGCCGAGAGCCAGGACGATCGCTCCATGCTCGTCGAGCCGCTTGCGCTCGGGATCGCTGAAGCCGCCCTCGGGGCCGACGACCAACACCACGTCGCTCGGCGAGACGGGCTCGTGGCTGGCAGGGAGGGGGTCGTGATCGATCGGTGAGCGATCGTCGAGGGCGAAGCGCAGCGACGCGTCCTTCCAGAAGGGGGCGGTCAGCGCGTCGTTGAACGAGCTGACCTCGGTCAATTCTGGAATCGATCCGCGGCGGCACTGGCGGGCGGCCTTGATGCACTGGCCCTTCCACGCCCAGGGTTTCTCGTGTTCGAGCCCGTCTCGCTGCACCGAATGATCGCTCACGACCGGAACGATCCTCGCGACCCCGAGCTCGGTCGCCTTCTGGCAAACCACGAGCATTCGCTGCCGACCGAGCACAGGACACACGAGCGTGATGTGCGCTGGCGACTCGGGCGAGCGGGGCATCTTCTCGTACACGACCGCGCGACCGCTCTTTTCGTCGCGGCTCTTCAGGCTCGCGCGAAAGTACGCTCCGGTTGGGTCACCGACGGTGAACGCCTCGCTGACGTTGATCTCCCGCGCGTCGAGGGAGCGGAGCATTCCCGCGTCGACCTTGAGCTCTGCGCCCACGGTGAGCGCCGCGGGTGCGCGGATCGGTGCATACGGTGCTCGGACGTGAGCCATGGTCGATGCGGGTGGTATACAGCGAAGCTGTGAACGCGCGCGAATCGCGAGGGCTCTCGCCGCTCGAAGGCGAGCCCGACCCCGAGGGCGCCGACTGCGTCTCTTGCGGCCGCTGCTGCCACCACGGCCCCGAGACGGTGAGCCTGCTCGAGAGCGACGAGGCGCGCCTGGGCGAATCGAGGCTCCACGCACTCACCGTGCTCTTGGATCGACCGCCGTACTTTCGGTTCATGCGCAACGACGGCGACCGCTGCGGGGGCTTGGACACCTCGGTCGAGGGACGCTACCCGTGCGCGATCTACGAGGTTCGACCGCAGGGGTGCCGCGAGGTCGAGCCAGGCTCACCGTGCTGCATGGAGGCGCGTGCGCTCGGGCACCTGGGCTCGAGCGTGCTCTTTCGTCGCGCCGACCGCCGATGATCGTCGCGCGAAGCTGAGATCGCCTCCGTTGTTCGTCAGGCGCCGTGCTGGACTTTGGCGAGGTGCGCACGAAGGTGCGCGCCGATGAGCTCGAGGGCCACGAGGTTCTCTCCGCCTTCGGGGACGATCACGTCTGCGTAGCGCTTGGATGGCTCGACGAAGGCCAGGTGCATGGGCCGCACGGTCTCGTAGTACTGCGCTCGAACCTGCGCGAACGAGCGTCCGCGGTGCTCGAGGTCCCTTCGGATCCTGCGCATCACGCGGATGTCTGCGTCGGTGTCGACGAACACTTTGACGTCCATCCGCGCGCGCAGCTGCGGGTCGGACAGGACGAGGATCCCCTCGACGACGATCAACGGCGCTGGTTCGACCCGCGCGAACTCCTTCGCGCGCTGGTGCGTGGCGAAGTCGTACTGCGGCTTGTCGATGCCACGCTGAGCGCGGAGCTCGTCGAGGTGCGACGCGAACAGCTCGTTGTCGAGCGAGTCGGGGTGGTCGAAGTTGACCTTCGCTCGCGCCTCTTGCGACAGGTGCGTGAGGTCTTTGTAGTAGCTGTCGTGCTCGAGCAGCGCGCACGAGCCGGCTGGAAGCGACTCGACGATCGAGCGAGCGATGGTGGTCTTTCCCGAGCCGGAGCCGCCGGCGACACCTACGACGAGAGTCTTCACGAGCGCGGGAGTGTAAACCGCGCCCGGCACGAACGTCCCCGGCATTACGTTCGCGGCAGTGAGGCAGTGGGGAGGGGCAGCGGGGATGCGCGGAGGGGACGGCGAATGTGTGGCGGGGACGGTCCTCAATAACTCAACTATTCGCTGCGAATGCGCGGCGGGGACTGCGCGGCGGGGACGGTCCTCAATAACTCAACTATTCGCTGCGAATAGTTGAGTTATTG
>LNEO01000337.1 GCA_001465015.1 Deltaproteobacteria bacterium Ga0077539
GCGTGGAAACCTCGATCTGCCCGACACCGAGTGCCTCGTCACGCCCCCTTCATCCGTTCAGTATGTGCCACCGCTGGACGGGCTTACGAACAACGCCGTCAGCTCGATGTTCTGATGGTTGGCCCAGCGCTCGAGGACGCGACCCTCGTAGCTGCCTCGCCAGCTCAGACACGCAGGAGCGAACAGCAGCGTCGCGGTCAGCGCGACACGCGTCAGTCGTGTGAGAGACATGGTGCGAGTTCTCCAGTGCGTCAGGCGGTCACGCAGTCGCTCTGGTCACTCGCGCATCAAGTTGAGCAGGCCGAGCTGAAGTCTGTTCGACGCGCTCATGACGGCGTCGCCGGAGACGTTGTTCGCTTGCAGCTGCATCGAGTTGAGCGCCGTGTCGGGCGCGTTGTTCGCTGCGTTGTCGCAGTTGGACGCGGCCGCAGTCCCCGAAGCGAAGGTGAGGCTCACCCGAGCGCCGACGACGGAGTAGCTCCCCATCAGGCGGACGACAGAGTTGCATCCGCTGAGCGCGTCGCCTTCCGCGAAGGTGAACGTGATGGACATCGTGACCATGCCGGACTCCGCCGAGCCGACGAAGGCGAGTCGCACTTGGGACATCATGCCCTCGGCGCGCATGTTGGGCGCTGTTCCCACCCAGGTTCCGACGACGTTCACCTCGCCCGAGGGACCGCTGTCCTCGGTTGGGGTGACCCCTGAATCGCCTGGAGTCACCCCAGTGTCTGCGCGAACTCCGCTGTCGTTGTTCGTGGGCATCGGCGCGCAGGCGACGGCGAAGAGGGTGGCGAAGAGTGCGATGTGTTGCTTCATGGTGTTGCTCTCGATTCGTGGTTGGGTTGGTTGTGAAGGGGGTCGTCGAGCGAGTGCGTCGGGCGATGACTTCGAGTCAGCGCTCGTGCGATGACCGCGCGTCGCTCGTGTGGCCGCGACGCTCGACGCGAAGACCGAGGCGCTTGAGCATGCGAAACAGCGTTCCGCGATCGACGTCTGCGAGGCGCGCCGCGGCGGCGACGTTGCCGTTCGCTCGCTCGAGCAAGCGCTCGAGGTACGCGCGCTCGAAGGCCGCCAGGAGCCTCTCGCGAGCCTCTCGGAGGCTCAGTCGATACAGAGACTCGAAGAGCGCTCGCTCGTGTTGGAGTTGAGTGTGTTCAGGGTCCACCATGGTCGGTGTTCTCTCGATGGAGATCTGCGTCGCGGACAGTCGATCGGGCGTGTCGAGCTCCATCTTCACTGGGCGTGCCAACGACCGTTCTCGCGGCGAAAACCAGCGAAACCGTGCTGTTCGCGCCGCGTGTCTCGATCGCACCCCAGCGTGGCGGCGACGCGGCGAGCAGCGGCCGCGCCTCGCCGGGGCGCGCGCGCCTCGCTCGAGCGGGTCCCCACGATCGAGCGCTCTCGACTCAGCGCTGCGGTACGGTTCGTGCGAAGGTGCGCCAGTCCATGAGCACGAGCAGAAACACAGCGCGCGCCGCGCTCGTGGCGTTGTTCGCCGTCCGGTGCAGCCCCGCTCCGCCGACGCCCGCGGCGTTCACCACGCGCTGCGACCACCGCGCGTGCCCCTCGGGTCAGTCGATCGTCGTGCGGGCGGGGATGTTCGAATGTGCATCCCTCGGAGCGACAGAGACCGCCGCGACCGCTCGCTGGCCCATGCTCTCCGGGCCCGCTGATGGCAGACGCTACGTCGACCCCGGCGCGCCGGCAGGAGGCGACGGACGATCGGAGGCCAATCCCTATCAGACGATCGCAGAGTCCATCGCCTCGGGCGGACGCGAGGTGGCCCTCGCCAGCGGAGCGCACACGATTTCAACGACGCTCATGGTCGACGCCGTGCAGCTCGTCGGCGTGGGCTCGGGCGCCGCTGGCACCGTGCTGCGATCGACGACGCCGATCGCGCTCGTCGCGAGCGGAGCGACCTCGCTGAGCTCCCTGCGATTCGAGGGCGCATCGGACGCCGCGGTGTCCGTCGTTCGAGGCGGCTCGCTCTCGGCGCGCGAGGTCGTGTTCGACGCGGTCGGCACCGCGGTGAGAGCCGAGGACGCGCACATCACGCTGCGAGAGGTGACCGTGCGCCGCGCGACGGCCCGCGCGATCAGCGTCACGGCGAGCGCGACCGTGATGGCGAGCGCGCTCGAGTCGGTCCTCGTCGAAGACGGCGCCGCCGCGGGGATCGTCTTCGAAGGCGCAGCGGTCAACGCGCAGCGCGTGAGCGTTCGAAGACAACAGCGCGACGGGTTCGCGTTGCTCGGGCGAGGCTTCGCCGCGCGCGGGCAGCTCAGCGAGAGCTCCTTCGCGTGCAACGGCGTGACGGGATTTCGCGTGCAGGGCGCGGGCGCAGAGCTCGACGCCTCGACGCTGTACGTCGCCGGGACGCGCGCCCCTGCGGGAACCGTGGGCGGCGACGGCGTCTTCGTTCACGACGGAGCCCGGCTCTCGATGGACGGAGCGATCGCCGCTCCCTCCGACGCGGACCAGGGAAGGCACTCGCTCGTCCTCGACAACGAGCGGGTCGGGCTCTTGATCGACGGTCGCAACGCCGCGGGAGAGCCGTCGCCTGCGGACTTCAGAGTGCTCGGCGCGCGCGTCGAAGGCAACGGCGCGTCGGGCGTGTTTCTTCAGCGCGGCGCGCGCGCGTCGGTCATCGGCTACTCGGTCTTCGAGCGCAATCGCGCGCTCGGCGTCGGGATGACCACCGGCTCGGACGTGGTCGAGTTTCGCTGCGACGTCTTTCGCGACGCCCGGCCGGGGCAGCTCGCGACGAGCCCTCCCGTCGAGCTCGGCGGCGACGGGCTGTCCGCGGCGTCCTCCACGATCGGCCTGGTGCTCGCGAGCAGCTTCGAGGGCAACGGACGATTCGCAGCGGTGTTTACGCAGTCGAACGTGCGGATGTTCATGGGCAACCGCGGGATGAACAACGGCTTCACCGTGGGCGCTTACGCCTCGACGCTGCTCGAGAGCGGCAACGACGTGCGAGGCGCCGCGGCGCCGACCGCTCCTCCGGTGACCGCGAGGGACACGATCGGCGTGCGTTGAGCGGTCTCGCGACGCGCCGAGCGATCAGCGAGCGGTGAGCAAGAAGCGACGGGCGATAGCGCCTCTGAGCTCGCTTCGCTCGTGCTCTGGGTTTCTCTCGACCGAGGCGTCGAGGGCGCGCTCGAGCGTCTCGATCGCCGCAGCGGAGGGCTCGACGTCGACGAGCGCGGCGAAGAGCTCGACTCGCTTGCGACCCTTCGCGGCGTCGGCCGTCGCGCGCAGCCACGAGAGATCGGACTCGCTCGCGGGCGCGCGTCGGAGCCTGATCGCCAGGGCTTGCGCAGACAGCTCCGCGTCGCGAACCCGCGCCCCGCGCGCGACCGCTTGGATCTCGTCGGCGAGCGCGACGCGATCCTCGGAGTCCTCTTGTGGGTCTGCGAGGACGATCCACGCCCGCTCGAGCACGCACGCGGCGACGAGGGGGTGATGCCCGATCGCGCGCGCTTCGGACTCGGACGCGCCTCGCAGCGATCGGGCGAGCGCGAGGTCTCCCTCGCACCGCGCGAGGACGCCGAGCGAGTGCCTCGCAGCGGCGGCGGTTCGCTTGTTTCGAGCCTCATTTGCGCGCGCGAGGGCCGCTTCGAGCGCGGCCTTGGCCTCGATGAGCCGTCCCTGGTCCAAGGCGGCCGACGCGGCGTTGTACTGCAGCGCTGCAGAGCGGCGGCGGTCCGAGTGTCGCGCGAACAGCGCCGCGGCGTTCTCGTAGGCCTCGACGATGGCCTCGTCTTCGCCAGCGGCCTCGAGTGCGACGGCGAGCGCGGCCGCCGCGCGGGCGACGAGAAGGGGGTCTTCGAGCGAGCGAGCGATGGCTTCTGCTTGCCGTACCGCCGCCAGCGCTTCGTCCGCGCGCGACTCGCGCACGTCGACCGCGCACCGATCGATCCAAGCGTTGGCGACCCACCGTCGAGCCTCGGGCGCGTCGATCAGGGCGGTGGCGCGGGCGGCCATCGTCCGAGCGCGCTCGTGCTCAGCGCTCAACCGCGCCTCGCGACAGGCGCGCCAGGCGGCCTCGGCGGAGCGCGCGGGGGCCATGGACGAGGCGATCGCTACGAGCGCGTCGGTGGCCTCGCGTTGCGCTGTCAGGTTTCCGTCGAGCAAGTGCGCCTCATCGAGCGCGACCCACGCGAGAAACCTGCAGTCGTCGTCGGTGGCGTGCTCGAGGGCGATCTTCGCTTGACGTTCGGCGTCGCGCGCGTCGCCGGCGTTCGCCGAGCGCATGGCAGCGCGAGCGTGCCAGAGAGCGCCGCGCTCGTGCTCTCGAGCGGCGTCGAAGTGGGCAGCGATTTCGCTGGGATCAGCGTCGTTGTGCCGGGCGAGCCACTGCGCGGCGACGCCGTGAAGCGCCGACGCGATTTCTTCTGCGAAGAGCGAGCGAGCGACGGTGGCGAGCAACGGCGAGCGAAACCCGTGCTCGCGCTCGCCCGCGAGACGACTGGCTCGCCTCGAGACGACGATCCTCGCTCGGCGCGCGGGGTCGATGGCCTCGGGCTGCGCGCCGAGCGAGGTGAGGCCGTCGGACCAGAAGGTGGCTCCGAAGATCGAGGCGCGCTTGAGGGCCTCTCGCGTCTCGTCCGCGCAGAGGTCGAGCTGCACGAGCATGGCTGCTTCTGCGTCCGCCGGGACGAGCTCGCTCGCTGGCCGTCCTGCGCTCTCGAGGGCGCAGAGAGACTCAGTGCACAGCGGGTGACCTGCGCATTGATCGACGAGCCACCGTCTTCGATCGACGGTCGTGTTGGGGCAGAGCTCGGCCACGAGCGCGGCGCTCTCTTCGTTGGACAGCAGGTCCAGCTCGATCTTCGAAGAGAAGCGCAGGCTCGACTCCCACGCGGAGGCGCCGTCTGGCGTCGCGAACACCCACACGCAGAGCGGCAAGCTGTCCTCTGAGAACAAGCGCACGACTGCGCTGCGCGACGGCGCGTCGATCCACTCGGCGTCGTCGATCGCGACGATGAGCGCGCCTTCTGCAGAGCGGTCTTCGAGAGAGAGCGCGAGCGCTCGAACGACTCGGTCCGGGGCCTCTGCGGGATCCCCGGACGCGAGCGCCGCGTCGAGGGGAGCGACGAGGCCTGGCTCGAGCGCCTCGAGCGCAGCGCGCAGCGAGGCGAAGGGCGTCGTTGCGCGCAGGGGCTCTCCGCGCAGCACGAAGGCGTTTCGCGCGCCGTGTTTGCGGGCGGCCGCGAGGCACTCGCGCAAGAGCCGAGATTTTCCGAAGCCGACTCCGGCGACGACGAGGGCGGCCCGAGAGAGGCCGCTCTGGGCGACGTGTCGAGCTTCGCTGACGAGCAGCGAGCGTTCGCTCTCGCGACCGACGAACGTCGTGGTGTCGGTGTCGGTGACGACGCTCTGCGAGCGGGCCTCGATGCGATGCGCGGCGGTCGTCGAGGGGAGGCTCTCGATGAGTCCGCGAAGCAGCGAAGCGGCGTCGTCGGTGGCGAAGAGACCGTCGTCCGAGGGGATGGCGGAGGCTTGATCCATGACGCGCGCGCTGTCTCGGGGATCGCGCCAATTGGCGTGCGCCGCGGACAAGACCACCTGCTGCGCGGCGGCTCGACAGAGAGCGGCGCAGCGCAGCGCTCGCTGCGGCTCGTCACCGCGCCATTGTCCCGCACCAAACAGGGCCACCAACGATCCGTCCACGAGCGGAACGACGCGCCCCTCGAGCTGCTCGACCGCGGCCGTCACGAAAGCGCTGTCGCGCACCGAGCGAAAATGGACGACGAAGAGCAGCCTGCGCTCGGTCGTGATCGATTGCGCGGCGAGCGCGGCGAGCGCCGATGCGTCATCGGCGACGTCATCGGACGCAGTGGCGAGGATCGCGTCGATCGCTCGCTGTGCGGCGTCGGCGTCGACGAAGCGATCGGCAGGGTTCTTCTCGAGCAGTCGCTCGAGCAGCGCACACACGGCGGGCGAGAGCGAGGGGCGCAGTCGATTCGCAGGGACGGGCGCCTGAAAGAGAATGGCGTAGAGCGCGCCGTGCGGTGTTTCGGCGCCGAACGGAGGTCGCCCCGTGAGGATCTCGTAGAGCATGGCGCCCAGCGAGAACAGGTCGGAGCGTCCATCGATCACCGCGTCGCCGCGAGCCTGTTCAGGGGAGAGGTAGTCCCATGTTCCGACGATTTGTCCCGACGCGGTGAGTCGTCGCGCCTCCACGATGCGCGCGACGCCGAAATCGAGGAGCTTCACCGAGCCGTCGCTGGTGATGAACACGTTCGACGGCTTGACGTCCCTGTGAACGATCCCGCGGCTGTGCGCGTGAGCCAGCGCCGCACAGACGCCGGACGCGACCGAGAGCGCCTCGCGCTCGGAGCGTGGTCTCTGCGCGATCCACTGATCGACCGACGATCCGTCGAGCAGCTCTGTGGCGATCCACGGCTGCCCCTCGTCCTGACCGCTCGCGACGAGGCGAACGATGTTGGGGTGCGAGAGCGCGGCGAGGACCCTCGCTTCGCGAAGGAAGCGCACGGTCGCGACGGGAGTCGCCTCGCGAATGCACTTGAGCGCGACGATCCGACCGTCCTTGCCCCGCGCTCGATACACGTCGCCGACGCCTCCGCGTCCGATGCGTTCGATTCGTTCGAACAGAAGGGCGTTCGAAGTGCCGTCGATCATTGGGGGGAGGCTAAGGGGCGATGCGAAACGGTGCGAAACGCTCGATGTGGTATCAGTGCGCGTTGTGGGCGAGAAGTCTGAAACACTGAAAATCGAGCGCGTCCCGCACCCCAAAGACGTCCGTCGCTTCGCGGTACGTGTGCTCGCAGGGCCAGACGCGGGCGCGTCTGTGACGTGCGACAGCGGCGCGCTCACCGTCGGTTCTGCGCGAGAGGCGATGCTCGCGCTGAACGACCCGACCGTGTCGCGGTTTCACTGCGAGCTCGAGGCGGACGGCGACGGCGTGACCGTGCGCGACCTGTCGAGCTCCAACGGGACGACGTACTTCGGCGCGAGCGTGAGCGAGGTTCGACTCCACCAGAGCAGCGAGCTTCGCGTGGGGCAGACGACGCTGCGGCTCGAGCTCGACGATCAGCGAGTCCCTGTAGCGCTGTCCGAATCGGCGGCCTTCGAAGAGCTCATCGGGAGCTCGGTCGCGATGCGCAAGGTGTTCACCGTGCTCGAGCGCGCCGCGCCGACGACGACGCCGGTGTTGATCCTCGGTGAGTCGGGCACCGGCAAAGAGCTCGCGGCGCGCGCGGTGCACGCGCGCTCTTCGCGCGCGCTCGGGCCCTTCGAGGTGGTCGACTGCGGAGGGCTTCCGCCGACGTTGGCCGAGAGCGAGCTCTTCGGGCACGAGCGCGGGGCGTTTACCGGCGCGACCTCGGACCGCGCGGGCGCGTTCGAGCGCGCCGACGGAGGGACGCTGTTTCTCGACGAGCTCGGCGAGCTGCCGCTCGAGCTACAGCCCAAGCTGCTGCGAGTGCTCGCAGAGGGAGAGGTCCGTCGCGTCGGAGGACGCAAGACGAAGAAGGTCGACGTTCGCGTCGTCGCCGCGACGAACCGAGACCTGCGCCGCGAGGTGAACCAGAAGCGCTTTCGGGCAGATCTGTACTTTCGCCTCGCGGTCCTCGTCGCGAGGATGCCGCCGCTGCGCGAGCGCCTCGAGGACATGCCGATGCTCGTTCGATCGCTCCTCCCCAAGATCGCGAAGCAACGCAACATCAACGCCGCGGATCTGTCGCTCGACGAAGACTTCTGGTTGACCCTGTCGTCTCACGACTGGCCGGGCAA
The DNA here is from genome assembly GCA_001465015.1 of Deltaproteobacteria bacterium Ga0077539. GTDB lineage: Bacteria > Myxococcota_A > Polyangia > Polyangiales. Next base: position 7,759 of record LNEO01000337.1, read on the forward strand.
CGTCCGCGAGCTTCGCAACTACCTCGAGCAGCTGCTCGTGCTCCGCGACCCGTCGCTGCTCAACCAGCTCGACGGCGCGCCCGACAAGGCGCCCGCGGACGGGACCGAAGAACAGTTCGGCGCGGACCTCTGGAGCATGCCGCTGCGCTCGGCGAAATCGCTGTTGATCGAGCGCTTCGAGCGCGCGTACCTCCAGCGATTGCTCGACGCCACCGGAGGAAACGTGGCCGAAGCGGCGCGCCGCTCCGGCGTCTACAGAGGTACGTTGTTTCGATCGATTCGCCGCATCGGACTTCGCGCCGAAGACGAAGAGGACACGGGCGACGAGTGACGGCGCCGTGAGGCGCCTCGCTCTGCGCCGGGGCCTTCGTGAGGTAACGCTGAGGGCCGCGACGATCGCGCGAGGGCGTCGGGCGTGCTGTGATAGCCCAATGGCGCGTGATCGAAGGCTGGGTCGTTCGAGTCGCTGGGCGAGTCTTTCATTGGCAGCCCTCGCGTCGATCGCGGCGTGCGTTCGCGGGCCCAACGCCTCCCAGCGCCCGCAAGGAGGACCTCCCGTGACGATCGACGATCGAGCGAGCGCCGACGCCGCGCAGGCGGGTGACGCGCAGGCCGGCGAGTACGCCGCGGGTCGCACTCGAATTCGTGTGTCGCTCGAGCCAGACGCCCCCTCGGCGTTCGTCGGCGAGCCCGTGCACATGACGCTCGCGCTCGCCAACGTCGGCACGCAGCCCGTCGACTTCGAGCTGTCGTGGATGGGGCGCAACAGCCTCGGGCGTCCAGACAACTACGACGTCAGCGTCCGGGACGAGCGCGGCGCGACGCTCAGCACGCGCGAGGCTGGACCTTCGTTCGGCGGGCAATCGTGGCGCAAGGTGCTCGGTCCTGGAGAGCGCCACGCCGTGCGACTGCTCTTGTCACAGTGGGCGCTGCTGAGCGCGCCGGGGCGGTACGCGATCGTGGTTCGCACGACGCTCCCGACCCGCGACGCGACCGGACAGGACACGCCCGTCTCCGTCGAGGCCCGCGCGTCGATCGACGTCGGTCCCGCGAGCGACGAGGCGATGGGCGCGTTGCTCGCGCGGCTCGAGCAGCGCGCCTCGCAGCGCGGCACAGACGCCTCAGCGGAAGAGGCCGAGCGAGCGCTGCTCTCTGGCGGAATTCGCGACCCGAGGATCGTCGATGTGTACGTGAGGCTGGCGACCGTTCCGCGCCTCAACAATCGGGTGAGCTTCGTGCACGCGCTCGGCCCGTGGCCCGAAGAGCGCGCCGTCGCCGCCATCGAGCGAACCCTCCGAATCACGGTGGCGGACATCGATCCGGCCTGTTGCACCAATGACAGTCTTCGCCAGGACTCCGCGGACTCGCTGAGGCGCACCGCGGCGCAGGCGCTCGCGCAAAACCAGCACCCCCGCGCGCTCACCCTGCTGCTCGCGCTGCGCGGAGACGCCGATCAAAACATCCGGCTCACGGTCTTGCAGCGCGCGGCGCGACTGCCGCGGGCGCAAGCAGAGCCGATCGTGCGGGCGATGCTCACGGACTCTGCAGAGATCGTCCGCGGCGAGGCGAGGCGGCTGCTCGGGACGCTGCGGTGACGGTGATACACTCCTCGCGCATGAACAGGCTCTCGACGTGGACCGCAGCGACCGTGAGCAAGGCCATCGCCAAGGGGTTGATGAAGGTCTCGGCCCTCGTGCGCAAGCAGCCCAACGACGTCGTGCTCGCGAAGATCGCCGCGATTCCCGGGCTCGAGCTCGAGCACGGGCGGGGGCGCGACTCGGCGCACTTCTTCTTGAACTTCTTGCGGCACGTCGAGCGTCGCGGGCTCTCCGAGCGCGATGTGGCAAAGAGGACCGAGCAGTATCTCGTGCACCCGGTGATCGCCAGCGAGAGCGCGCGGCAGACAGCGCGAGTGCGCCACGGGCTCACGGGCCTTCGCTCGCTGATCCTCTCGCCGACGGTGCGCTGCAACCTCCGCTGCGAGCACTGCTACAACCTCTACGAGATCCACGAGGACGGACACGATCGACTGTCCCTCGAGACGATGGAGCGCGTGCTCGGCGAGGCGAAGGAGCTCGGCGCCTACCGCGTGAGCGTGATCGGCGGCGAGCCTCTCTTGCGATGGAGAGACCTCGTGTCGCTCGCCGAGACGCACAGCGACGTGCTGTTCACGGTGTTCACCAACGGGCTGCTCGTGACCGACGAAGTGGCCTCGGCGCTCGCGGCGCGCGGCAACGTCGAGCTGGCGGTGAGCGTCGATGGCCCGGCAGCCCTGCACGACCGCTGGCGCGGCGCAGGAACCTATCTGCGCGCCGTCAACGCGATCGAGCGCTACGTCGCGCACGGAGGCATGGCCCTGTTCGCTCCGACGGTGACCGCTGAGAACTACGAGGCGCTTCTGTCCGACGCCTTCGTCGACGCGATGATCGAGCGCGGGGCGTACATGGGCTATCTTCACCACTACGACATGGTGGGAGGACAAGAGCGCGCTGATTGGCTGCTGTCGCCCGAGCAGCTCCAGCGGATGCAGCGACGCATCGAAGAGATCCATCGCGCAAAGCCCGTGAGCATCTTGTCCAACGTGGTGAGCGATCTGCTCCGCGGAGGGTGCCCGGCGGTGCGCGACTTCGTGCACATCAATCACAAGGGCGAGGTCGAGCCCTGCTGCATGGTCCCCTTTGCGGGGGCGTCGATCCACGACCAGAGCCTGGCTGCTGCGCTCAAGGCGCCGCTCTTCTCGGACGTTTGCGCGATCGGTCCAGACGCACATGGAATCAAGCGGTGCCTCGTCGGAGAGAACCTCGTGACCATCCGTCGCGCCGTCGATCGCGGGAACGCCCACGGGACGACCACGCGATCGCACGCGCTCTTCGCGCACGAGGACCCCGCGCTGCTCGCGAAGCTGCCGACCTGCTTCTCTTCGACCCCCGCGCTTCAGTGATCGCCAGGCTCTCTGCGTACGACGCCTTCTTTCTCGCGTACCAGCGGCGCGCGCGGGTCGCGATGCACCTCGGCCTCGATCTCGAGCTGGCCGGAGCGCTCGACCCAGCCGCGCTCGACCGAGCGGTGAGCGCCGTGATCGCGCGCTGGCCAGAGCTCGGCTCGGTCGTTCGCGTGCGCGCCCTGGGGCTCTCGTACGAGCCGTTGCCCGACGCCCGCGCGCGGATCGTGCGACCGCTCGCCGAGGCAGAAGCTGCGGTCGACCGAGCGATCAACGAAGAGATCGACCCTTTCGCGGAGCCGCCGTGGACCGTGCACGCGCGAAGCGAGGGAGACGTCCATCGGATCGTGCTGCGGGCACACCACGCGGTCGCGGACGGAGAGCTCTTCGTGATGATCGCCGAAGAGTTCGTCGCGGCGCTCGCAGCGCCCTCGCACGCCAGGAGCGTCGCGTCGAGGACCGCGATCGCTCGAGCGTCGCTCGCGAGGCGCCCCTCGTGGCTCGAGCGCCTGAGCGACAAGCGTCGCCGCGACGAGCGCGTCGCGCGCGACGAGCACCAACGGCTCCCGCTCGCGTGCGTGGCTCCAGGGCCGTGCGCGGTGACCAGCGAGCGGCTCGACGCCCGAGCGTGGTCGAGGGTCACGCAGCGCTCGATCGACGCCAGAACGAGCGTGGCGCTCTGGGTGATCGCCGCGTGGGTTCGCGCGGTGCACCGAGCGAGCGAGCGAGGAGAAGGGCGCGTGGCGGTCGAGGTTCCTGTGAGCGTTCGGCGTCGCGAGGGGCTCTTCGATCGCGTGGGAAACTACATCGCGCCGGTCGTCTTGTTCGTCGATGGATCGGCGCCGATCGACCGCGTCGCCAGAGCGCTGCGCGCGTCGCTGCGGTCCGCGGTCGCGATGGGTCAACTCGAGACCGATCGGGCCCTCGCCGCGCCGGGCGCGCTGCTTCCGTGGGCCCTCTTCGAGCGCGTCGCGGTCACTCCCACGACCACGGGCAACGCGAGCACCCACGTCGCGGCGCTCGGGGTCGAGCGGTCGCCTTGGGCCTCGCTCAGCGATCGCTCGCAGGGAAGGCTCGAACTCCGCAGATTCGTCCCATTTTCTCCGGTCTGTTTGAAGATGGGCGCCGCGCTTTCGGCCGTCTGCGCGCCGGACGAGGCCGCGCTCTCTGTGACCTATCGTCGCAACGCGATGAGCGATCACGCAGCGCGCGCGCTGCTCGCGCAAACACTCGCGGAGCTCGCTTGAGCGCCGAGGTCCTCGTCGTGGGCGCTGGCCCCGCGGGGCTCGCGGCGGCCGCAGCGCTCGCGCGCGAAGGAGTGAGCGCGCGGATCGTCGATCGCGACGGACTCGCGGGCGGAGCGTATCGAGAGATCGACTCGACGCTCGTCCTCGCGTCGCCACGGTGGTTTACCGAGCTCACCCAAGAGCGCGCCGCGCGCGAGCAAGACGCGCGCAGCGAGTACGTCACCGCAGGGGAGTACCTCTCGTATCTGCAGCGATTTGCACGAGAAAAGTCGATAGCGGTCGAGCGCGCGCGCCTCGAGTCGCTCTCGCCCGAGGCGCGACGGTGGCGCGCCGCGCTCGTCACGGACACGGGCGTCGAGCGAGCGTCTCTCGCGGCGGTGGTGATCGCCACGGGCATGTGGTCGAGCCCTCGGTGGCCCGAGCTCGAAGGCGCGAGGGCCCCGCGGGTCGCGGACGGATGTGTGATCGAGCACAGCCAGCGGTTTCGCGGCGCACACGTTGGCGAACGTGTGCTCGTGATCGGCGCTGGGACGAGCGCGGTCGAGGTCGCCGAGCGCGCGTGCCGCGACGGAGCCTCGGTGACCGTGAGCGCGAGGAGCGCTCGCGTGAGGACCGTCCCCAAGAAGCTCTTCGGCCACGATTTGCACGAGCTCTCGACGTTGCTCGAGCGCGTTCCTCGATGGATGGCGTCGGGGCTCTGCCGCGATCGCAAGACGGTCCTCGGGACCGACCAGGGCTTCGAGGCGATGGTGCGCGACGGGCGCGTGCGCGTTCGAGGGCCGCTCTCGGCGATCGACGGGCGGGGCGCGACGTTCGTCGACGGCGCGGTCGAGCGATTCGACCGCGTCGTGTGCGCCACCGGCTTTCGCTACGCGATTCCCTTCGCACCGCCCGGGCTCTCGACCATGGACCGCGGGCGAGAGCTGCCCGAGACGACCGCCGAGGGGGAGAGCCGCTCCCATCCGGGGCTGTTTTTCCTGGGATTTCCTTGCGCGATCGGCGTGTCGAGCGAGTTTCTCAGGGGCATCGCGAAGGACGCCCCCGTCGTAGCCCGCGCGGCCCGTCGGCTCGCGCGGCTCCGCGCTCGGCCGCTCTGAAGTCGCTCGACGATGCAGGTTCGTCGCTCCATCGCAGCTGGACTGCGAGTACCCTCTCTGCGGCGTATGGCCACCGAACCCGGCTCTCACGGCTCTCACGGAGCCCCCGACGGAACCGTCTCGACTCGCCACACTACCCCGCTCGCGGTGTTGCTCGCGGGCGCCGGATCGCCGCCTTTCGACGCGCAGCGCGCCACGCTCGCCGCCACGCGCCTGTTCGACACCTTTGTGCTGGCGCCCGGTCGCCACGAGCTCTTCGTGGGGCCGCGTGGGCTCTACGGCCCGCACGCCACTGGCGTCGACCCGAGGCACGAGGCGCTCGCGAGGCTCTTGCGCGCGATCGCGTTTGGTCTTCGCTCGCGCGCCGAGGCGCACGAGTCCCTCTCCAACTCGCGTGAGCTCGTTCGCGGCGTCGCTGGCGTTTCTGCGGCGCGCATCGAGGGCCTCCTCGGCGGCTTCGACCCTCGCCGCGGAACAGCCGCGGTCTGGACCGCCGACGTCATGATCGGAAGCGAGCGCCCCGGCACCGATCCCATCGACGCTCCAGACGCTGGCGTCCTTCGTCGATTGTTGGCGCTGTCCCTGCGCGGCACGATGGTGAGCAAACCCGCGCGCACCTCGGGCCTCGTGACGGACCTCGGCGGCGCCATGCTCGTGCTCGCCGCGCTCGACCTCGCAGCCAACCCGCGCTCGGCGCTGCGCTCGGCGCGCGCGCGTGTGGCGCGCGCAGGCCGGCTCGGCGGAGACGAGTCCGCCTGGCCGAGAGACGTGGGGCAAGCGATGCGCGAGTGGATGGCGCACGCGATCGCCAGCGCGAGCGTCTCGGGCAGCACGGGGCGCGAGCTCACGCGAGAGCCAGCGCTCCCTGCAGACGTGCTCGACGCCTTCGCCGTCTCCCTCGCGCTCGCGCTGTACAACGGGTTCGCTCCCGAGCGAGAGAGCCCGCTGGTCGTCGCGGGCGTGGCGGCAGACGAGGCCTTCACCACGGCGCCTGTCGTAGTGGGTCCGTCCGTCGCAGCCGTGAGCAGTCCAGTGCTGGGATTGTTCTCGCGGATTGATTTCGTGGGTCTTCCATGGGCCCCCGTGGTCGACAGCGCTTCGGCCTCGACGCAAGGGATCGCTCCTTCCGCGCCGCCCGTCGCGACGCTCAAGCCCAAGCAGGCCTCGGGACAGCCGAGCGCGACGATGGACGAGGCCTTGTTCAACAAGGCGCGCGAGGGCGTTCGCAACGCCAAGCACGTCGCGGTGCAGACGGCGCTCGAGGCGTCCATCGACCCGTTCTCGCCGGCGCACACGTTTTCGAGGATCCCGATGGACGCGTTCGCCTCTCGCGTCGCGAAGGTGGCCTCGGGCCCAGAGCCCTGCACGCAGATCATCCTGCTCGTCGGCCCCCGGACGACGCGCGCGCGTGAGGCGCTCGCGACCTTGGGAAAGTCCCTGGTCGCCAACCGCAGCGCGTGGCACATCCTCGCGCCGAAACCCGAGACACGAACGCTGGCCTTCGAAGCGCTTCAAGACGCGGTCGCGACCCTGCGACGCGCGGACATCTCTCGGTGGGTGGGGACGGACCTGTCCCGCGCGGTGGAGTTCAACGTCGAGCCCGGGGGAAACCTGTTGATCAACGCGACCGCGCTCGAGCGAGTGGACGAAGAGACCGCGACCGCGCTCGCGCGGCTCTGCTCGGACGTCGTCGACCGCGCGATGCCGCGCTCGCTGGTGGTGCTGCTCGGCGCGCCCAGCTACGGAGCGGCCGCCACCCTCGCTCAGGCCATGGGAAAACACTCGGAGCTCGAGACCTCCGACGTCCCTCTGCGCGGCGGCTCGATCACGCTGCTGCGCGTCGACGCGCCCCCCTCGCACGGCGGCAGCAGCACATCGGCGCAGCGACCGCTCGATGAGCAGCAGCTCGCGCGGCTCTGCGAGCCCTACACGGGCGCAGGCGCCCTCGCCGACCTGTGCGCTCGCGCGATGCTCGCTCCCTCCGAGGCCCGCTTTCGCGCGACGCTCGCGCGCGTCGCGGCGCTCGCGCTCGCTTCGGATCCGCCTGCGCCGCAGCAGCCCTATCTGCCAGCGGACATCCGCAGCGCGCTGCCCGAGATCCAGCGCGCGTTGAACCGCGCGGCCGACGACCCTCACGCAGGGCCCGCCTCGCGCAGGGCGCTGCAGGCGGGGGTGTGCGCGCAGCACACGGCCAGGGCCTCGCTCGCCGCAGGGATGATCCACGAGCTCTCAGCGTGCGCCAGGCTCGAAGCGGCGCTCACGGTCGCTGAGTATTTCAGCAGCCGCACCACGGGCCACGCGGCGAGGATCGACGCGGTCGCGCGCAACGCGGCGCTCCCGTGGCTGCTCGCCGCCAACTCGCGCTCGATCCTCGTCGTACCCGACACCGTCGGTGAGCTCGTCGAGCACGCAGGCTTCGAGCCGGCCAGCTCGGCTGCGCCCTGGATCGTCGCGGCGCTCGGAGCGAAGGGCGTCGAGGCGCTCGACAAGACAACGGTGGTCATCAACCGCGGCCCGCTCCTCGAGATGGCGACGCTCGTGAGCGTCTCGGTCGGCAGCCACCACGCGCGCGCGATCAGCTCGGCGCCCACGATGGAGCTCGAGTGGAGCATTCCCGCCTCGCGCGAGGCCACCATCGGCGTGGTCGGCAGCGTCGTCGCCGGGCTCTACGACGCGCTTCGTCGGGTGTTGTCCGAGGGCTCGCTCCGCACCGTGCCGCGCGAGAGCCGCAAGGGCGTCGCGGTCACCGTTGAAATTGTGTGCGACCACGCGCTCGTCCCCCAGCGCGCGCTCTTGTCCATCCCGCTCGAGCCCGGGGCGCCGGACGCGCAGCTGCAGACGACGGTGCTCGAGGTCGGCGCGCGCCTCGCGGGCGCGCTCGGCGCTGACTCCGATGAATGGGCAGCGTACGTGCGCGGCGCGGACGAGCTCGACTCGATCGTCCCCCTCGCCGAGGCGCTCGTCACCCGCGAGTGCGCCTCGCGGTGGGTGCGCGCGCTTCGCGTTCTGCCCCGGTGGTTTCCTCACGACGACAAGGGAGACTCACACTATGTCGAGGCTCCCGCGATCGCGACGGCGAGCGAGCTCGGGCTGCTCGGGGCCATGCTCATCGACCGAAAGATCCCTGTGGCTAGCGAAGAAGCGCGCGCGATCGTCAATCGACTGCAGGTCGCCGCAGACGAGCTCTCTTCGCGAGCGCGCGAGCTCGGCAGCTCGCTCCCCGTCGTGCTGCACTTCTCCGAAGGCCCGCCGCGCGAAGTGATCGAGCGAACGCTCGCGGTCGCCTGGTTTCTGCACGCGAATTTCTGCTGCTCGGCGCCGGGCGCGGTTCAGTGGGCGCCGGCGCACATGCCCGGTGACCCCGACGCGATCGTCCAGTCGCTGGACTTCGAGCGCCTGCGCGCGTGGACCGCGAGAAAGACAGGGCGCCCCGACACGGTCAACCGCCGCGTCGAAGAGGTGCTCCGCGTGCTCGGCCCGCGGATCGTCGTCGACGGGTGACCCGAGCGACGCCGAAGGTTGGAAGAAGACACGCCACGAGCTCACTTCTAGGAAATATCCCGAGCAACCCAGCGCGTGTCGCCAACCGAAGGCGACGCTATCGTTCGTGCGAAGCCGAAGGTTGGAAGAAGACACGCCACGAGCTCACTTCTGGGAGATATCCCGAGCAACCCAGCGCGTGTCGCCAACGGAGGCGAAGCTGCGGTCGTCACGCGCGATCAGCGCGCGCTCGACGCGGCGCCGAAGTCATTGGAGAGTCGGGTCAGCTGCGCCCGCAACAGGCCGAGCGAGGAGGTGTCTTTGCGAAAGCTGGCGGCGACGACGAACAACGGCACCGCCCGCAGCGGGCGCACGATCACGTACGCGGTCCCCACGGTGAGCAGCACGTCGTCGGTCTGCGTCGAGAGTTGAAGCTCTTCGGCGAGGGCTTTGACCGCGCTCATCAAGTCCGCGACGGCGTTGTGCATGCGAGGAACGGCCTCTGTCGTCGACCGCGACGCGACGAGCACGCGGTTCTCCAAGTCGACGACCGCGCAGACCACCGCGCCGGGAAGCTCGATCACCTGCGCTGCGAGCGCGTCGGCGTCTCCGCGGAGCACCGCAGGAACGAGCCACGTCGAGGTGCTCCCGCTGCTCGTCTCTGTCTCTTGCGGGACCTCGAGGCCCGCGAACGCGCGCTCGTCCTTCAGTCGAGCAGCCTCGATGAGCAAGAAGTCCAACGCCGAATCGATCACAGGCTCGATGGTCATCGGCAGGCGATCGAAGACGACGTCGGCGTCGGTCCAAGCGAGCATCTCGAGCGCTGCCTCCTGGCCCTCGAGCTTCTTGAGCGACGCGTTGATGAGGGCGCCGCTGCGCACGAAGAGCTCACCGATGGTGCGCCCCGTTCGTACCCGGAGGCGACAGGTCCGCTGCTCCATGTGCAACACCTGCAAGACGCTCGGAAGCGAGACGCCGCTCAGCCTTCCGCGGGCGACGCTGACGATTTCGCTCGTGAGAAATTGGTCGAGCGCCTCGTTGCTGTCGATCGCGACCAGCGGTGCGGAGCGTCCATCCGCGACGCTGATCGGCTCGCGATCGCCCCAGCGCACCACGGGCAGCGCTGGGTGCGCGCGGGCGACCAGGCTCCAGACAGGCGAGCCGTCTTCTGCAGACGCCTCGGCGTGGACGATCACCCCGTCGAATCGCTCGCGATCGAGGACGTGCAGCAGGTCGCGCGCGCTCGCGCACGGCACGAGCTCGACGGGCGCGAGCCTCTTCCACACGGAGGCGAGCTCGGTCGTGAGCGCTTCGTCCGTCGCCAATACTGCGATGCGCGGTCGTGTCATCGTGAAGTCATCTGATCGCTTGGTGTCGAGCGTTGAGCGCGCGACGATCAGGGACAGACTTACCGCAGCGCAGGGCCGCTCGTCGACCGCAACGCGCCGAGCGCGCATTATGTCGATGAACAAACAGCAGAGCGGACGTCACTTGAGGGGACGCGTCGTGTGCTCTTTGCCGTCGAAGCGCAGGATCGACGGCCGCGTCTCGACAGTGCTGACGATCGCGCATGGACGGCGCCAGACTCGGGTGATGTTCTCGAGCGTGCGACGGGCCTTCTCGAGGTCGAGGTCGACGCCCTGGTGCTCGTGCTTGAGCAACAGCTCGCCGCGGTTCTCGAAGTTGGCGTCCTCGACGGCGATGAACGGGCTGCCGAAGTTGGTGAGCTGCGCGAGGAGCTTGTCCTTCACGGACTTGAACTCGCGCGTGTCGATCTCGAAGCGCTCGTTACGGTTGGACCAACCGAAGGTGTAGAGCTTGTTTTCGATCACGAAATCCGGCGTCAAAAACTCATCGATCAGCGTCACGTCCGTGTAGAGCGCGCGCACTTCGAAGATCTTGCGTCGGCCCAGGTCCAGCTTGAGGTCCCAGTTCTTGCGCTCTTCGAGGTCGTTGCAGTCTTCCCAGTCCTTGCCGAACTGCCCGCGGTTCCACCGCTCTTCGATGTGGCGAAACAGCTCGACGCCGAGCTTGTACGGGTTGAGCCTGCCGCCGGCGGTCGAGAGCACAGAGGCGTTGCGATCGGCGTAGTCGACGATCTCGTCTCCGGTCGCGGCGTAGCCCGTCATGATCTTCGAGTGCCAGTAGCTCGCCCAGCCCTCGTTCATGATCTTGGTCTGCGCTTGAGGCCAGAAGTAATAAGCCTCCTCGCGGATGATCTCCAAGATGTCCCGCTCCCAGCGCGCGAGCGGCGCGTGCTCGAGCAAGAACGCGAGCACGTCCCTGCGCGGCGTCTCGGGAAACTTCTTGCTCCGGTCCCGCTCGGCCTCGAGCTTCTTCTTCTCGGCCTCGAGCGCCTCTCGCGGGTTGACGAAGGGCTGCATGTAGTCGACCGCTTGAAAACGTGTGAGCTCTACGGGCTCTGGCTCTTCGTCGCTCACCAGCGGGCGCTGGCGGCCCTCGAGCAGCCTGCCCGGCGGGTCGATGAGGTTCTCGAGCGAGAGGCACACGTCGATAAACGACTCGACCGCCTCGATCCCGTGCCGCTCGACGTGCCGACGAATGCGGGTCGAGTGGTTGGCAAACGCGTCGATCCATTTGCGAGAAGGCAGGTTGGCCGCGCGCGAGACGACGAGGTCCTCGGCGGCCGAGGGCGGCCGTCGGTCCTGGTCGGTGAGCTTGAAGGCGAAGTTGTTCTTGAAGAAATCGTTGTGGCCGCACACGTGGGCCATCACGAGCTTCTGATCGACCAGCGAGTTGCCCTCGAGCAGATACGCCACGGCCGGGTTGTTGTTGATGACCATCTCGTAGATGCGAGACAGCCCCCACTCGCTCGACTTCTTGAGCCGCTCGTAGTCCATCCCCCAGCGCCAGTGCGGGTACCTCGTCGGAAACCCGCCAAACGCAGCCACCTCGTTCATCTCGTCGAACGAGAGCACCTCGAACACTTGGGGAAAGATGTCCAACCCCAGCTTTCGAGCGTGATCCTCGATGTTGACCTGCCAGTGCTCGAGGTAGCTCGGCAGCTCGCGCTTCGTTCCCATGGCCATGGCGCTGTTACCGGCCCTTTCCCATGAAGGCCTTGATCGAGTCGACGATCGCGTCCTTGTCGCGGATTTCGCTGGTCACCACGCGCTCGTCGGCGCCGAGGTGCTCGCGGAGGTCTTTGATGAACTGCCCCGAGCCGTAGGGGCTCTCGACCTGCCCGTAGCAGAACATGTTCGAGCTGGGCAGAACGCGCTCTTTCAAGAGCTGCACGCAGAGCGTCGTGTCGTCGACGCTCCAGTTGTCGCCGTCCGAGAAGTGAAACGGGTAGACGTTCCACTCGTCCGGCGGATAGCGGTCCTTCATGATCTGCGCGCAGAGCTTGTAGGCGCTGGAGATCATGGTGCCTCCCGACTCGCGGGTGCGAAAGAACGTGTCTCGATCGACCTCGCGCGCCGCGGCGTCGTGCGTGATGTACACGCTCTCGATGCCCTTGTATTGGCTGCGAAGCCACGTATCGAGCCAGAAGCTCTCGATGCGGACGATCTCTTTTTGCTCGTCGCCCATCGAGCCCGAGACGTCCATCATGTAGATGATCACCGCGTTGGCGACGGGCAGCGTGTCGACCTGCCAGCTCTTGTACCGTCGGTCTTCGCGGGTCGGAACGATGATCGGTCGGTCCGGCTTGTACAGCCCCGCCGCGATCTGACGCTTGAGCGCCTCGCGAAACGTCCGCTTGAAGTGCTTGAGCGACTCGGGCCCCGTGCGGCTGATGCCCGTGTACTTGTCCTTGGCCGCGAAGATCTGCCGCCGACCGCGGTTCTCGATGCGCGGCAGCTGCAGCGTCTCGCCGAGGATCTGCGCCAGCTCGTCGAGCGACACGTCCACCTCGAGCGCGTGTTGCCCTTCGCCCTGACCGGCTTTTCCTCGGCCGCCTTCGCCCTCGCCTTCGCCTTCTTGACCGCCGACTGGGTCGCCCGACTCGCCGTCGCCCTGACCGACGCCGCCCGCGCTCTTGTCGCCGAAGCGAAAGCGCGGCGTGTCGATCTGCGGAACCGGGATCGACACCGTGTCCTTGCCCTGCCTGGCGATGAGCTCTCCGTTCGAGATGTACTTGCGGAGGTTCTCGCGGACCTTTCCGCGCACGATGTCTCGAAACCGCGCGTGGTCCTGATCGATGTTGAGCGCCACACCGAGAGCGTAGCGCAACCTTCGCGAGTGACCGCTACACATCCACGATGACGCGCGCCTCCCAGCCGTCGTCGCCCGACTGCTCGACGCGCATGTCGTGGTATGTGATGGCCTTGACCGCCGTTCCCACCTCGTGACGGCCTTCGTCGAGGGGCTCGCCGAGGATCATTCCCCGCACCCAACGCGGGCCGTCCTCGGTCACGCACACTCTGCGCGCGGCGAAGCGACGGGCGTCCAGCGTGAAGAGCACCTCCGCCAGCCACGCGTGCATTCGCTCGCAATCGTCCACGAACCCTTCGGCCCCTTCGGGGGCGCTCGCCTCGACGGGCAACACCCGCAGGGGCCGCACGCTCGTTCGGTGAACCATCGTGTTGCCCAGCGCTTCGGCGCACCCGGCGAGCAGGTCCGCTCGGTCGATCGCTCGCACGTCGAAGCCCTCGTCCGCGGTGTGATCCAGCACTTCGATCGTCTCGAAGCCCTCGCCGAGCGCGAAGCTCGCCTCGCCGTCCCCCCCGTTGCCGCCGCCGTTGCCGAGTGACGCGAGCACATCTCGGTAGCGCCGATCGTCCCTGGGATCTCTCGCCTCGGGCACAAGCTCGACCAGCGGAGCCAGCGCAAACCCACGCTCCATCAGCCTCGCGTGCGGAACCACCAGCGACTCGCTCGCGTGCGTCTCCCCTTCGATCCAGAGGACATCCACGTCGATCGTACGCGGACCCCAGCGGACCGTTCGCTCGCGGCCGAGCTTGTCTTCGAGCCTGAGCGCGATCGACAAGAGCGCCTCGGGGGGCGCGTCGCTTCGCACGAGCACAGCGCAGTTGGCGAAATCCGGCTGCACAGGCCCAACCGGCTTGGTGATTCGCACACGCGCGTCCGTCACGTTGCCGTCGAACGCGTACGCAAACAAATCGTGCGCCGCGCGCAACATCGAGAACCGACCGCCGAGGTTGCTCCCGAGCCCGAACACGACGCGACGCATGGACATCGCGGGATCGTCGCCTCGACCGGGCCCCTGCGTCGACTGCGAAGTACAGGGCTTCCGTTTGCGCCCGCTCTGCACCACCCTCGTACACCCATGTCCTTGTTTTCTCCGTCGCTGCTCGATCGCATGCGCCGCTCTCCGGCGTGGGCGGACGGGCGCTTCAAGAACCGCATCGAAACCAAGCTCGAAGTGCGTCCGTCCTGGGACACGACGCGGCGGTTTCTCTTCGACGGTGACCTCCGCAGGCCCCAGGGACCGCTTCCATCCGTCGCCGTCGACCGCGCTGTTCTCACAGGCCCCGTCCACGATGGCGTCCGCGTGACGTGGCTCGGCCACTCGACGTCGCTCGTCGAAGTGGCAGGCCATCGCGTGCTGCTCGACCCGGTGTGGAGCGAGCGAGCGTCGCCGACGGACCTCGTGGGACCCAAGCGGTTTCAGCCCGTTCCCATCGCGATCGACGCGGTGCCGATGCCGGATTTCGTGCTGGTCTCTCACGATCACTACGACCACCTCGACGGCGAGGCGATCATGTCCCTCGCTCGCCGAGGAGCCCGCTTCGTCACGACGCTCGGCGTCGGCGCGCGGCTCGAGCGCTGGGGCGTCGACCCATCACGAGTCACGCAGCTCGACTGGTGGCAAGAGCACAAGGCCGCCCCGGGACTCACCGTGCGCGCGATGCCTGCGAGGCATTTTTCAGGGCGTTCGATCGACGATCGCAACAAGACCCTCTGGGCCTCCTGGTCGATCGAGGCCGGCGGTCAGCGGGTCTTCTTCGGCGGCGACGGCGGGATGGACGCCGACTGCTTCACGGAGATCGGCGAGCGAGCAGGGCCCTTCGACCTGACCATGCTCGAGGTCGGGGCGTTCGATGAATCATGGGCCAGTATTCATCTTGGCCCGCAAAATGCAGTCAAAGCGCAGACGCTCTTGAAGGGCAAGCTGCTGCTCCCGGTGCACTGGGGCACCTTCGACCTCGCGCTGCACGCGTGGGACCAGCCCGTCGAAGAGCTGCTCGTCGCCGCCAAACGCGAGCAAATCGCGTTGGCCCTGCCGCGATTGGGCGAGAGCGTGATCCCCGGCGACCGCGTCCCCACCGGCGCGTGGTGGAGAGCCGCGCAAGAGGCTCGCGTCAGCGCCGCGTGGGGAGAGGCGCAGACCGCCCCGGCGGCCGCGCGCAAGTAGCGAAGCGCCAGCGGCGCGGGAGCAACGGCGCGGGAGTCTCTGCTCCCTCGCGCTCGCGTCTCGCTCAGCCCTTCGCCTTGACCGCGGTGACCAGCGCGTCGACGCTCTTCTTGGCGTCGCCGAAGAGCATCCTGCAGTTCTCGTGAAAGAACAGCGGGTTCTCGATGCCTGCGTATCCCGCGGCCATCCCGCGTTTGCTCACGACCACCATGGCGCTCTTCCACACTTCGAGCACCGGCATGCCATAGATCGGGCTGCCAGGATCATCGAGCGCGGCGGGGTTGACGATGTCGTTGGCGCCGATCACGAGCACGACGTCCGTCTGCGGAAAATCGTGGTTGATCTCTTCCATCTCGAGCACGATGTCGTACGGAACGCCCGCCTCCGCGAGCAGCACGTTCATGTGCCCCGGCAGGCGTCCCGCCACTGGGTGAATGGCGAAGCGCACCTTCACGCCCTTGTCCCGCAGCGTTCGGCACAGCTCGTTGACGGAGTTTTGCGCGCGCGCCACGGCCATCCCGTAGCCCGGAACGACGATCACGCTCTTGGCGTTGGCGAGCCGCTCGCCGAGCTCGTCGGCCTTGATTTCGCGCACCTCGCCTTCGACCGGCGCGACGCTGGTCTTGGACTCTCCTGTGCCGAAGCCGCCGAACACGACGTTGAGGATCGAGCGGTTCATCGCGCGGCACATGATGATCGAGAGGATGGTCCCGCTCGCTCCGACGAGGGCCCCCGTCACGATCAAGAGGTCGTTGTTGAGCACGAAGCCCGCGGACGCCGCGGCCCAGCCCGAGTAGCTGTTGAGCAGCGAGACGACCACGGGCATGTCCGCGCCGCCGATCGCCATGACGAGGTGCACGCCCAGCACGCCCGCGAGCGCGGTCATCACCAGCATCCACACGAGCCCCGACGAGCCCGCGGCGCCCACGAAGGGAAAAGCCATCGCCACGATCGCCAACACGATCACCAGGTTGAGAAAATGCCGCCCGGGCAAGAGCAGCGGCTTGCCCGAGATCGATCCCTTCAGCTTCGCCCACGCGATCACGCTGCCGGTGAAGGTCAGCGCGCCGATGGCGATCCCGATCCACAGCTCGATCCGGTGAACGATCCGCGCCGCCGCGCCGTGCGCCGCTTGCGCCGCGCCCACCACGGTCGTGCTCGCTGCGTGCGACTCGGGTCCGAGGTACGAGCTCACTCCCACGAGCACCGCCGCGAGCCCCACAAACGAGTGGAGGATCGCCACGAGCTCGGGCATGCCGGTCATCTCGACGCGCCTCGCCATCGATCCGCCGACGATCGCGCCGATGCCGATCGCCCCGCCGAGCAGGGCCATCGCGGTCGCTCCCGCGCCGTGCTGCAGCCACGTGATCGCCGTCACGACGATGGCGATCACCATGCCCAACACGCCGAAGAGGTTTCCTGTCTTCGCGGTCTCTTGCTTCGAAAGCCCGCCGAGCGAGCGGATGAAGAGGACGCCCGCGATCAGGTACGCGACGATGCTCATCCCTGGCGTCATCGCGAGCCTCCGTCCCTCTGAAACATCTTGAGCATCCGTTGGGTCACCAAGAACCCTCCCGCGATGTTGACCGTCGCGACGAGCACCGCCGCCGCGCCGAGGATCGTCGCCACCCCGAAGTCGCCGCCGACCTGCAGCATGCCTCCGACGACGATGATCCCCGAGATGGCGTTGGTCACGCTCATGAGCGGCGTGTGCAGCGAGGGGCTCACGCTCCAGATGACCTGCCAACCCACGAAGCACGCGAGAACAAACACCGTAAAGTGCTGCAAAAAGTCCTGCGGAGCGAAGCGCCCGAGCACGAACAGCAGCCCGACCACCACCATCCCGAACAAGTTGTTCACCCACGCGCGTCGCGTCGGCGACGTCACGTCGTGCTGCTTGGGCTTGGCGTCCGCAGGCGGCGGCGGGATGCTCTTGATCGTCGCGCTCGAAGCGGCCGGCGCCGTTGTCTGCGCGGGCTTGCTCGCCTTGGGCGCCGCGGGAGAGGGCTCTTTGCGCGGCGGAGGCGGCAGCTCTTCGCCGTTGTGCACGACGAGCGCCGGTCGAATGACCTCGTCTTCGAGGTCCACCTTGAACTTGTCCCCGCCGCCCATGTCCGTGAGCAGATGGACGATGTTGTTGGCGAAGAAGCGGCTCGCGACGGAGGCCATCCGCGAGGTCATGTCCGTGAAGCCGATGATCTTCACGCCGTTGTAGTCAGCGATTTGCCCGGGGACCGTGAGCTCGCAGTTGCCGCCCTGCTCCGCGGCGAGGTCGACGATGATGCTCCCAGGGACGAGACAGTCGACCACGTCGCGAGGCAAGAGGATCGGCGCTTTGGTGCCCGGCACGAGCGCGGTCGTGACGATCACGTTCACCTCGCGCGCCTGCTGTCTGAACAGCTCCATCTCCGCGGCGATGAACTCTGGGCTCATCACCTTCGCGTATCCGCCACCACCATCGCCGCTCTCTTGGATGGTCACCTCGAGGAAGGTCGCGCCCATGCTCTCGACCTGCTCTCTCGCCGCGGCGCGCGTGTCGAACGCGCGCACCTCCGCGCCGAGCGCCCTCGCTGCGCCGATGGCCGCGAGCCCTGCTACGCCCGCACCAATAATCAAGACCTTCGCGGGCGGGGCGCTCCCTGCGGCGGTGACCGCCTTTCCGAAGAGGCCCTGATAGACCGCGGCGGCCTCGAGGATCGCGCGATAGCCCGCGAGGTTTCCCATCGAGCTCAACACGTCCATCTTCTGCGCGCGCGTGACGCGCGGGATGCGCTCGAGCGCCAACGCGCTCGCCTTGCGCGCCACCACCGCGGGGACGATCGCCGGATTTCGCTCGGGCTGCAGCAGCGACACGAGCAGACAGCCTTCGCGCAGCAGCTCAGCCTCTTCGACGCTGGGCGGTCGCACCTTCACCAGCACGTCGCTCGACTCGTAGAGCGCTCGCTGATCCGCGATGATCTTCGCCCCTTCGCGCTCGTAGGCGTCGTCGGCGATGCCGGCGTTGACTCCAGCGCCCTGCTCGATGGCGACCTCGAACCCGAGGCCGACGAGCTTCTTGATCGACTCGGGCGTCGCTGCGACGCGACGCTCTTGCTCTGCCCGTTCTTTCGCGACTCCGACCCTCATTCGAGCCGGCGAGTGTACGTGGCAAGCACGGGCACCTAATCGAGAAAGATCTGCACCCCTTCGCCAGTGCCAGCGCAACGCGATCGTGACGCACCGCGCCACCCCGGCTGAGTAAGCGACATCCCCCTGCGAGCGCGTCCGCAGCGAACGACCCCGGGCGTGACGGGCGCATGCAACAAGTGCATGCGCATGGGCGCCGTGCTCGGCGGGGCGTCGTGGGCCAGAGCGCATGCACTTGTTGCATGCGCTCGCCCCCATGCGCTCGCCCCATGCGCTCGCCCCCATGCGCTCGCCCCCATGCGCTCGCCCCCCCTGCGAGCGCGTTACGACGCGCTCAGGCCATCAGGTTGCGGAGCACGGTGTGAAGGATCCCACCGTTCTTGTAGTAGACGACGTCCACCGGCGTATCGAGCCGCGCGACCGCGTCGAACGTCACCTTCGTCCCGTCCGCCTTCGTCGCCGTCACCGCGATGCGCTGCCGCGGCTGAACGCCCTCGGCCACAGGAATGTCGTACGTCTCTTTGCCGTCGAGCCCGAGCGACTCGGCGTTCTTTCCGTCCGCGAACACGAGCGGCAGCACGCCCATGCCCACGAGGTTGGCGCGGTGGATGCGCTCGAAGCTCTCGGCGATCACCGCCTTGACGCCGAGCAGCAGCGTCCCCTTCGCCGCCCAGTCGCGAGACGAACCCGTGCCGTACTCCTTGCCCGCGATCACCACCAGGGCAGTCCCGTCCGCCTTGTACTTCTCGGCCACGTCGAAGATCGATCCCTGCGTCCCGCTCGGGAGGTGAACGCTGAAGCCGCCCTCGACGCCGTCGAGCAACAGGTTCTTCAAGCGGATGTTCGCGAACGTCCCGCGCACCATGATCCGGTCGTTGCCGCGACGCGCGCCGTACGAGTTGAAGTCCGCCTTCGTCACGCCGCGCTCTTCGAGAAACTTCGCCGCGGCAGAGCCCTTCGCGATGTCTCCCGCCGGCGAGATGTGATCGGTCGTCACCGAGTCGCCGAGGAGCGCGAGCACCCGCGCGCCCTTGATCGCCTGGATTTCACCAGGGCTCTTCTGCAAACCGATGAAGAACGGCGGCTCTTGAATATAGGTGCTAGAATCATCGAACTTGTAGAGGTCGCCCACCGTGGACTCGATCGCGTTCCACTCGTCCGAGCCGTTGAAGACGTCGGCGTAGGCGCGCTCGAACATCGCCGGCGTGATGGACTTCTCGACCACCGAGGCCACCTCTTCTTGCGTCGGCCAGAGGTCCTTCAAGAACACGTCCTTGCCGTCCGCGCCCTTGCCGATGGGGTCGTGGGTCAGGTCGATGTCCGTCGTCCCCGCGATCGCGTAGGCCACCACCAACGGCGGAGAAGCCAGGTAGTTCGCCTTCACGTGCGGATTCACGCGGCCCTCGAAGTTGCGGTTGCCCGAGAGCACCGAGCTCGCCACGAGCTTCCCGTCCGTGATCGCCTTGGCGACCGGCTCGGGCAATGGACCCGAGTTGCCGATGCACGTCGTGCAGCCGTAGCCCACCACGTGAAACTTGAGCTTCTCGAGCTCGCTCAAGAGCCCGCTCTCGCGCAGATACTCGGTCACGACCTTCGAGCCAGGCGCGAGCGAGGTCTTCACCCACGGCTTGACTGTGAGGCCCTTGGCCGCGGCCTTCTTCGCGACCAGGCCCGCCGCCACGAGCACCGACGGGTTGGACGTGTTGGTGCACGACGTGATCGCCGCGATCACCACCGCGCCGTGGCCGATCTCGCTCTTCGTCCCGTCTTCGTGAAGCACCGTCCCCTTGGCGCCGAGCTCCGCCTCGGTCAGCCCGAATCCGCGGTCTTTCACGGGCGCGGTGAGCCCAGCGTTCCACGCGGACTTCATCTTCGAGAGCGCCACGCGGTCCTGCGGGCGCTTGGGGCCCGCGAGCGAGGGCTCGACCGTCGAGAGGTCCAGCTCGATCGTGTCCGTGAACACGGGCTCGGGCGCGCTCGCGTCGCACCACAGCCCCTGCGCCTTCGTGTACGCCTCCACTCGCGCCGCCGCCTTCGCGCGACCGGTGCGCCGCAAGAACTCCACCGTCACGCCGTCGACCGGAAAGAAGCCCATCGTCGCGCCGTACTCGGGCGCCATGTTCGCGATGGTGGCTCGATCTTCGAGCGACAGCGCCGCGAGCGCAGGGCCATAGAACTCGACGAACTTGTCGACCACGCCCTTCTTGCGAAGCGCCTGCGTCACGGTGAGCACGAGGTCCGTCGCCGTGACGCCCTCCTTCAGCTTGCCCGTGAGCTTCATGCCCACCACCTGCGGCGTGAGCATGAACATCGGCTGGCCGAGCATCGCGGCTTCGGCTTCGATGCCGCCGACGCCCCAGCCGAGCACGCCCAGGCCGTTGATCATGGTCGTGTGCGAGTCGGTGCCGACGAGCGTGTCGGGGTAGAGCACCGCGCCCTTGTCGTCTTTGCCCTCCATCACGCCCTGCGCCAGGTACTCGAGGTTGACCTGGTGCACGATGCCCGTCGCCGGAGGAACAGCGCGGAAATTGTTTACGCTCTTCTGCGCCCACTTCAAGAACTCGTAGCGCTCTTTGTTGCGCTTGAACTCGAGCAGCGCGTTGAGCCTGAGGGCGTCGGGCTTGCCGAACTCGTCGACCTGCACCGAGTGATCGATCACCAGGTCCACGGGCACCAGCGGGTTGATCTTCTTGGGATCACCGCCCACGCGCGCCACCGCCGCGCGCATCGCCGCGATGTCCACCGCGACAGGAACTCCCGTAAAATCCTGCAGAATCACCCGCGCCGGCTTGAACGGCAGCTCGACCGCCTCGGGCGAAGCCGCGTTCCACTTCGCGAGGTCACCGTGAAGCCGTCGCAGTTGCGGAGCACCGCCTCGAGCAGGATGCGAATCGAGTACGGCAGCTTCGCGAGGTTCGGGGCGATCCCCTTGTCCGCGAGGGTGCTGAGCTTGTAGTACCCGAACGTCTCTCCCTCGACTGTCAGCGAGGCGCGAGCGTTGAACGGATCGAAGACCTTGCGTGCGCTGTCCGTTGTCATGATGGAGCGGGAATTTGCCCGACTACCACGCGCCGTCAATGCGCGAATGGCAACGATTCGCTCTCTGCCACCATAAACGAAATCGATGACGCGCCGTCCCGGGCATCACTGACGGCGAATAGCCCGTCCAGCGGCAGCCAAAGCGTCCACAGGGGCGCTCAGCGCCCGAGCTGCGAACCGAAGCCAGCGCCCATCCCGTACGTCCTGTTCGGCGAGAGCACAACGCCGCGGGTCGGCGCGGGCGCCCCGCGCCAGAAAAGATACACCCGCCCCTCGAAGTCCGTGGCTTCGCTGGGCGCACCGACCGCGAAGCCATCCTGCCCCATCGGTCCGATCGGCCCGAGGTACCGAATCGACTGACCGAAAGAGCTGATGTTCATCGTCCCAGAATTGACCGTCGCCATGATGTTCGGCGAGCCGCCGTTGTATCGCACCAGCTTGATCTGGCCGCGTCCCATCGATGCAGACGGCGCATCGCTCTCTCCGATGGCCAGCTCGTCGCCAGGGACTCCGTCCTGGTCGCCCACGAATTCGAGCGACTCGCCGAAGCCCGAGAACGGCCCGCTCATCGTCGCGCTGTACAGCCGCGCGCCGAGCGTCGCACCTCCTGCGTACACGACGACGCCAGAGGTCATCGACTCGCCGTTGTTCGAGCCGATCGCGATGTCCGCCCGTCCGTCGCCGTTGAAATCGCCGTTGCACGCGAGCCCGACGCCAAAGTCCGAGCCGATGGCTCCGACGGTGTCGTCGATCTCGTAGGCCGGCGTCGTCGACAGCCCTGCGGCGCCCCCGAGGTACACGCTGACGTAGCTCGTCGAAAACTCGTTGTGCGCCGCGGTCACGAGATCCAGAAAGCCGTCGCCGTTGACGTCACAGTTGGCCACCACGTTGTTCGCCTTGGGATCGCGCGCGGTGCGCACCGAGAGCGGCGAGACGCGCACCCCCATCGTCGCGAAGCCCATCGCGCTCCCATAGTGAACGTTGAGCGCGCTGAACATCGGCAGCTCGTCGCCCAAAACGATGTCGGGAAATCCGTCGCGATCGAAATCCGAGTGCGCGAGAACGCTGCCGTAGCGGTTCGACCCGGAGGGCCCGCTCAAGAGCGGCTGCCGCGTCGTGGTCACCCATGCAGGCGTCGCCAACGAGCGATTGTACGAGTATCGATAGAGCGCTCCCGCGCTGCTAGCGCCATTGTTGTCCGTCACCAGAACGTCCGTCGTCCCATCGCCATCGGCGTCGCCCACCATCAAGAGGTCCGCGCCGTACTCCGACGTCCCCATCGTCCCGATCATCGTCGCGGGCTCGAGCGCGAGCATGTTCGCGTTGGGCATGGCAGCGACAGACCGCGACGAAACATACTGAGGAAAGTTGATCGTTCCATCGCGACCAGGCATCGCGAACACGTCGCCGCGTCCGTCGTCATCGAAGTCTGGCGCCGCTCCCACGTGCGAGGTCGTCGTCGCCCCAGCCATCGTCGCCGCGATGGTCATGCGCCTCCACACGATCGGTCCCCGACGCTCGAGCGTCGGCGAGTTGAAGGCGAGCCGAAGCGACCAGCTCCAGTTGCCCGGCGCCACCGTCACTCCCGCGGGAAAAGCAAACGTTCGCAGCGACGGCATCGCGCCGCAACCCGCAAAGGACGCGTCGAGCACAAACCTGGGCGCGCTCGAGCAAGCTCCGGTGACGTCGAGGCTCGGGCACAGTACCAGCTCGAGCGCGTTGGCGCCGTCGCAGCCGGTCGTCGCAGGCACATTGGCCACGAGCGTCGGTTGTCCTCCCGAAAACCGCGCCGCAGACTGCGGAAACGCCGGCGTGATCTGCGGCAACATGGGTCCCGTCATCGGCCGAACGTCGGCCCCTGTATCGACGCCCGTATCGACGCCCGTATCGACCCCGCTGTCTGTGCGCGCGTCGATCCCGCTGTCGATCCCCGTGTCCGTCTGCACGTCCGACGTCGCGTCGAGGCTGACGATCTGCTGGACGTCGAGCGCCGTGGGCGGACCTGCGTCCTGCTCGTAGAGGCTCAGCTGCGAGCGCTCGACCAGGACGCACGGGTCCGCGCCGATCGCGCCGCAGGTGTACTCCACGCCCTCGCGCGTGCTCCGCTCGGCGCACAGCCGACGGACGTTCTCGTTCGAGCACTGATAGGGAAGAAACAGCTCGAGCTGGCGCCACTCGTTGGCGACGAAGCGCGCCTTCGCCTTCACTTGAAATGGTGTGCCGTTGCCCGTCGTCGGCGCGACGCTCACCGTCACCTCCGCCGTCACGCTCTGGTCGCCGGGGTCCTTCGTCAGCGCGAGGGACCCGGGCAGCGGCAGCGTACCCACTCCTCCCACCATGAACTCGCGGTCTTCGTAGAACGGCGTCGGCGTCGCGCCGCCCTGCCCCAGCGCCGTCACCCGAAGCGAGCCGATCGCGCTCCGAGGCATGTCCGTCGCGATCCACAGCACGATCGCCGTCTTCTTCTTCGGCCCGCAGCTCGCCGCTCCGAGCGAGCAAAGCAGCGTCCCGAGCACACGAGCGCGAGTTGTGAGCTTCATCATGGCGACACCGCTCCTACCTGGTTGTGCCCATACAATCCCAACAGTTGCGCGGGTTGGGCCCCTCGAAGGGCCGCAGTGAATCCGCGACGAACCACGAGGTGAGCCCGATCGCCGTCGCCGCGCCCACGCCGATGATCGGCCCCAGCCAAGGCCACGGGTTGCTGCGCGGCCGTTGCAGCGCAGCGTCCACGCGCACGAGCCCTGTTCCTCCGACGCGCACCGTGCGCTCGAGCGGGAGGTAGCCCTCCGCCGTGATCACGACGCGGTGCATGCCGAGCCGCGCAGGCCGCTCGACGACGCCGGTGCCCGCGTAGCGCCCGTCGATCTCGACGCGCGCAGACAGCACCGACGGCTCGATCCGAAGACGCCCCGCGTCGTCGATCACAGCCAGCGTCACCTCCGCCGTCGCCGAAGACCCTGGGGTCAACACTCGCTCTTCGCGGTGCGGTCGATAGCCGTCGAGCGTCACTTCGATCACGCGACGCCCAGGATCGAGGACGAACACGTCCCCTTCTCGCGTCGGACGCCGACCATCGACCAGCACTGCCGCGGTCGCGGGTGTCGTGCGAACGCCCAATCGAACGAGCGTCGTCCGAAGCCGCGCGCTCTCTTCGCGCGCGTTGGTCAACATGTCCGCCTCGGGGTTGGGACCCGGGGTTTGCAAGAAGCGCTCGAGAGCCGCGATCGCGTCCTGGTTGCGCCCCAACCCTCGCAACGCAAACGCGAGGTTGAACTGCACCGCCGGCACCGGGTTGCGTCGATAGGACTCTTCGAAGGCGCTCAGGGCCTCAGCGAAGCGCGAGTCTTCGAGGGCCTCGACGCCGCGCTCGAACGCCACGCGCGCCGCGGCGACCTCCGGCGACACTTGCGGCGCAGCGACCGGGCTCTGCTGCGGCGTCTGCGGCGTCGTCGGTGGATTCGTGCTCGGACGCTCCTGCGCGAACGCAGGAGCAGCCACGGACACGAGGCAGAAGATGGTGGTCGAAGCGAGGGCTCTCACGGGCGGCGATTGTGCGCCCACTTCGCGCTACTGGGGATAGCGAGTTGTGAAGCGAATGCGTCGAGACTGTGTTCCCCCGGTGTTTTCACCATTACCCGCGCTTGCTCCGCTCGGAGCAGCGGCCGGTGACTCGCCGGTCGGATTGGCCGGCGCCGCGGGACGCTCGACCGCCGCGGGTCGCGGCGGATCCGCGGTGGCCACCACGGGCGTCGTCGCCGTTTGCGCTGGTTGCACTGCAGGAACAGTCGGCGCGGTCGGCGCGGTCGGCGCGGTCGGCGCGGTCGCTACGGTCGTTGTCGGCGCAGTCGTTGTCGGCGCGACCTGGGCCGTGCCCGTCGAGGTCGCCGTCGTCGCTCGCGTTCCGCGCCCGTTGCGCCCGGCGCGCGGAGCTTCGGCGAGCGTCGGAGCGACCGTCGGAGCGTTTTGAATTTGCGCACCAGTATTCTGCGCTGGCGCGGCGACGGTCCCCGTCGTCGGCGACGGAGAAGCAACATTGCCTGCGATCGTGGGCGTCGACGGAGGCTGCGCCGCCGCTCGCACCGACGCACTCGCCGCAGCGTTGGCCTGCGCAGAAGCCTGCGCCACAGAAGCCCCTGACGCCACGCTCGCTCGCCACGCGACGACGCCGCCGAGCCCCACGAGCCCCGCGAGCACCGCGCCCACCAGCGGAGCGCGGCTCGAGCGCTTCTCGACCGGCGCGACCAGCCCGGGCTCGAGAGAAACCGCCGCGAGCGAGTCGGCGGGAACCATGGGCGAGCCCTGCTTCTCGGTCTTGGCCGCAGGGCGAATCGGCGCCGGCGTGAGCGGAATCACGTTGGTGACGCGCCCTCCGCTCTCGAGCACCGCCTCGTCGAGCGCCATCCGCATCGCGGACGCCGTCGCGAAGCGGTGATCGCGGTCCATCATCAGCGACTGCTTGATCACCTCGCTCACCGCCAACGGAATGCTCGGGTCGACCGCGTGCGCGTCGGGCGCGGGGTTGGTGATGATGTTGATGATCAGCATGTTGTAGTTCTCCCCGTTGAAGGGGCGCTGACCGCTCATCATCTCGAACGCCATTACGCCGGCGCTCCACAGGTCCGCGCGGTGATCGATGTTAGAATCACCACGGATTTGCTCGGGAGACATGTAGTACGGCGTCCCGAGCGCCGTCCCCGTCTGCGTCTTGGCGAGGCCCTCTTGCTGCGCCGAGGTGACCTTCGAGATCCCGAAGTCGATGATCTTCGGCACCATCGTGCCGTCCGGCGCGCGGTGCAAAAACACGTTGTCCGGCTTGATGTCTCGGTGAACGATCCCGAGCTCGTGCGCGTACGCCAACGCGTCGAGCACCGAGTCCAAGATCACCACCGAGTCCGCGACGCCGACACGCCCGTCGCGATCGAGCCGCTCGGCGAGGCTCTCGCCTGAGAGAAGCTCCTGCACGATGAAGAGCGTGCCGCCCTCGTCGTCCATCGCCAGATCGTGCACGCGCACGATGTTGGGGTGATCGAGCGCGTTGGCCGCGCGCCCCTCGCGGATGAATCGCTCGGCCATCTGCCGGTTGCGAGCCACCTCGGGCTTCATCAGCTTGAGCGCGACGCAGCGCTTGAGGAGCATGTCCTCGGCCTCGTACACAGCTCCCATCCCGCCCGCGCCGAGCAGCCGGATGAGCTTGAATTTACGTGCGACGACCTGCCCGATCAGGGCTTCGTGGGACGCTCGCTCGCTCGCATCATCGCTCATGGCAACCTGGCAGGACTTCGGGGCCGTCGGACCGTTCGGACGAAGACAACAGTAGTCGACTGGGCCTTGGGGGACAACTCGCCGACTCCGAACCGGTCATTTCGCAGGTCCCGACGGGCGCGTCGATGTCACGACCTGTCTCTCGCTCACTGCGCGAGCGTCTCTCCGAACCCGCTGTTGACCATCGACGGTCCTGTGATTCGCCGCGCGAAGTTGATCCCCACGGCGTCGGGTCGATAGATCCAAACGGCGCCGATCGACCCATCGCTGTCCGGGCCTCCGACGGCGATCTCGTCGAGTCCGTCCGAGTCGAGGTCGGCGAGCACTTGCAACGACTGTCCGAACCTCGCGCCCACGGTCGCCATCGCCATGGCGGGATTGATGACCTGCACCGCCGAGCTCGAGGGATTTTGATAGAACTTCACGAATCCGGTGCTCGCCGTGACGAGCTCCGACTCGCCGACGACCAACGTGTCACCGACGCTGCCGAAGAGCGGACCCGTGAAGCGCACCGCCGAGCCGAGCCGATCATTGACGGTCATCGCCGCGGTCTGCCAGAACGGGGTCGTGATGGGGGTCATCGCGCCGACGAGCGAGGCCCCTCCGCGAAACACCTCGATCGTGTTGGGCGTGGCTCGACGCTCGGCGCTCACGACCAGATCTGCGACGCCGTCGCCGTCGAAGTCCCCGTCGCACGCGAGCACCGATCCAAACGTATCGGGCGCAGAGCCCGTCGAACGGATCGTCCGCGGATTGTCGAAGTCGAGCCCCAGTCCGGGCCTTCCGAAATAGACGTAGACGGCGTGCTCTCCGGGCGCGCCGATCGCAGCGTCCGCGATGCCATCGCCGCTGAGGTCGCAGCTGGCCGCGATGCCCGCGCCGAAGCGCCCCATGGCGACTGCTCCGGCGCGACGAACCGGCGCTCCCCGCGGAGTGAATCCCAACGGACCTCCACGGAAGACATACACCGCTCCCCGCGAGCTATCCTCTTGCGCTGCGCCCACCAGCACGTCGATGTAGCCGTCGTCGTCGAAGTCGCCCGCAGCGAGCGCAGAGCCGAAGTCACCGCCAGCCGCGGCAGGACCAGCCAGCGCGTCCGAAGTGTTGAACCGCAGCGAAAAGATGCCGGTCATGTCGGGCGCTGATCGAAAGCGATGCACCCAGCCGACGCCCGCAGACGCCCCTGGATCTGCCACGAGCAGATCGAAGTCCGCGTCTCCTTCAGCGTCGCCGAGAAACAGCATCGAGCTGGCGAACGCCGCACCGCTTTCAACAGGAACGGACCTGCTGCCGATGAGCGTCCCCGCCGCGACACGAGGAAACGCCACAGGCGACCCAACGGAAGCGTTGCGACCATAGAGGTAGTAGGCGCGATCGGGCGCGGGCATCCCTCCCGCGCGCACGACGAGGTCACCACGGCCGTCGGCGTCGAGGTCGACCCGCGCTCCGAGCGGCCCGGCGGAGGTCACCGCCGTGCGTCGCACGAAGAACGGCCGCCACGGGGAGGAGTTGCCGATCATCGTTCCGCTGCGCAAATACTGGGCTCGCCAGTGGTACCGCCCAGGCCCTGGCAACGTGATCGTCGGCGTGATCGTGAGCGTCTGCCCGCAACCCGTAACCGTCGCCTCAGCCATCGTCGCACCGATGACGAAGGTCGGTCCGCAATCCTCGCCGGTGCTCGGGGGGCGGCTGCAGAACTGCAACCGCACGGCGTCCGCGCCGGTGCAGTCAGCTCCAACACGCACACGAAATCGAGTCGGCCGACCGCTGAACTGCGCGCCAACCATGGGCATCGCCGTGCTCGGGTGACCGATGACTCCCGCGTCCGAACCCGTGTCCACGCCGCTGTCCACGCCAGCGTCCACGCCGCTGTCCACGCCAGCGTCCACGCCGCTGTCCACGCCGCTGTCCGTCTCCACTTCGGTCGCAGCGTCTCTGCGGCGAACGTCCACTGGCGGCGCGCTCGAGTCCGGCTCCCACGGCGCGGCGGTCTGCTCGCGAAGTCGAATACATGGGTCGTCGCCCTCACCGGCGCAGGTGTACTCGACGCCCTCTTCGACCGATCGACGGAGGCACCGATCGCGAATCGACGGGTCTCCGCACAGGCTCGGGACGAACATGTCGACGACCGCCGTGCGATTGCGCGCGAATCGCACGCGAGCCTTCACGTCGAACGCCGCCGCCGGCGCCCCCCGCGGCGCCACGTTGAGCACGATGTCCACAGGGACGTTCTCTCGGTACTCGCGCGGCGCGACGACGATCGACCCTGGAAATCTCCTGACGATCTCACCACCAGGCGCGGTCAGCTGGTACTCCGGGGCGCGCCCCGCGTCCAAGCCGATCCCGCCGTTGGCGACGCCCACCCACGCCACCGTCGCGCGCACTCGCTCGACTTGCCCCTCGTCGAAGTCGCTTCGAACGCGCACGTACAGCTGCGTGGGAGGCTTCGTGCAGCCCACCAACGCCGCTCCGAGCAGGCAGAGCACGCTCTTCGTTGTCGCTCGCGTTCGTCGGGTCGATGTCGTCTTCATCGCAGAGGAGGCCCCCATGCGTCGGCAGGAAGCGTCGGCGGCCCCTCGGAGCTGAGCGCGTCGACGAGCAGGTACGTCACGACCGTCACCACGGCGGCCGAGCTCACGCCGATCACTGGCCCGAGCCACGGCCACGGACTCGGCCTCGGTCTCTGCAGAGCGGGGTCCACGCGCAACAGCCCCGTCGCGTCGACGGTCACCCGTCGCTCGAAGCGCAGGTATCCGTCCGCTTCGATCACCACGCGGTGCGAGCCCGGCGACACCAGTCGATCGACGACGCCGAGGCCGACGAACGCGCCGTCGATCGACACCCTCGCGTTGGCGACTCCCGGCTCGATCCGCAAGCGCGCGGCCTGGTCGAGGACCGCGAGCGTCACCGCCAGGTTCACTCGCGCGCTCGGCGCCAGCGAGATCTCCCTGCGCTCGCTGCGGTAGCCGCTCAGTGAGATCTCGAGCACCCTGCGGCCTGGGTCGATCTCGATTTCGCCGTCTCGAACCTGCGGGACGCGACCGTCGACGCGCACCGACGCTCGCTCGGGATCGACGCTCAAGCGAACGCGCGCGACCGCCGCGCGCAGCGACGCGAGCTCGGTCCTCGCGGCCTCGACGCGGTCGGCCGGCGTGTTCTCGGGGTTGCCCAGAAATCGCTCGATCGCCGAAATCGCGTCGATCGTCCGGCCGAGACCGCGATACGCGTACGCGAGGTTGAACAGCGCGACCGGCACCGGGTTGGCGCGGTACGACTCTTCGAAGAGCCTCGCGGCCTCTGCGAAGCGCGAGGCGCCGAGCTCGCCGACGCCGCGCAGAAACAACGCTCGCCCGCTGGCCTCGTCGCGCGACGCGGTCAGCGCCACGCGCGCCGCGCCTCCGTCGCTGCCCGCGTCCGCCGAGCCTGCCGAGCTCTGCGCCGACGCCACGCCCGGGATCGTCAGCGTCGCCACCAGCAAGCAACCACGAAGCACCTTCACAACACCGCGCAGTGTACTCGAAGCCCTGCCGCCGCCCACTGTATCGCTGAGCGACACGGACGCTTCACTGCCCGTAGGTCGACACAGGAACGAAGCCAGTCGGCGTTGGCGTTGGCGTTGGCGTTGGCGTTCGCGTTGGCGTTGGGTCACTCGCAGGGGGAGCGGTGTTGAAGTTGGCGTTCGGCCGCAACCCGGGAGTCGTCTGCGTTTGCCCAGCGCCAGCGCTCGCTCCGGTCGCCGCCGGGACACGCCCGTTCGGCGGGCGAACGCGCACGCGAGCCCCGCCCGCAACGGGCGCAGAGACCGTCGCGGTGTTGCTGTTGAGCACGACGGTGAGCCCCGCGTCCGCCGTCACCATGCGCACGAGAGACGAAGGCTCGCTCGGACGCACAGCATGGGCGCGGTTCTCGGTGCCACCCTGACTCGTCGAGCCCGTCGAGCTCGTCGAGCTCGTTGTGTTCGACGCGCTTCGATCCCGCGCGGCGCCCACCACGGCGGCGACGGACACGATGCCGGCCAACGCGGCGCCGAGCGCCAACGCAGGCCTGGTCGGGGTCTTCGTAGTCGGTATCGACTGTTTTTTTGCAGGCGATTCGACGACGCTCTCGCGAGCGACGACCGCGCTTTCGCTCGCCTCCGAGGCCCCTTCCGGGCTCGCCATCAACGTCGGCGCCACCGCGCGCGCGTCGATCGACGCAGGGGTCGAAGGGCGCTTCTCTGCCTCCGCGTCCAGCGTCGGCGCGTCGCTCCTTCGCGCGAGTTGCGCGGGGTCGTGCGCGACTGCCGCGAGGCGCTCTTCGGGGGTCTCGGCGATCGCTCGATCGAGCGCGTCGCGCAGCGCTCTCGTGCTCGCGAAGCGCTGCGTTCGATCGGGCTCGAGCGCCCTCGCGATCACCGTCGCCACCGCCGTCGGAACGCTGACCGACACCTCGTCCGCCCTCGGCGCGCGGTCGGTCATGATCTTCAAGATCAAAAGATTGTAGTTCTCTCCCAGAAACGGCCGGCGCCCCGTGAGCAGCTCGAAGAGCATCACCCCCGCGCTCCACTGGTCCGCGCGGTGATCGATGCTCGAGTCGCCCCGCACCTGCTCGGGAGACATGTAGTACGGCGTCCCGAGCGCCGTTCCTGTCTGGGTCTTGGCGAGCCCTGCGCCGCCTTCGCTCATCTTCGAGATGCCGAAATCAATGAGCTTCGGGACGATCGCCCCGCCGTCTCGATGCAAGAACACGTTCTCGGGTTTGACGTCCCTGTGCACGATGCCCCGCTCGTGCGCCGCGGCGAGCGCGTCGAGCACAGGACCCATGATTTCAACAGCGTCCCGCGTCGAGAGCGACCGCTCGCGCTCGAGCCGATCCGCGAGGCTCTCGCCCGAGAGCAGCTCTTGAACGATGTAGAACTGCCCCGACTCGTCGTCGGACGCCAGGTCCAGCACCCGCACGATGTTCTTGTGCTGAATCGAGTCCGCCGCGCGCGCCTCGCGCACGAATCGCTGCACGAGCCCGTCGTTGGACACGATCTCGGGCTTCATGACCTTGAGCGCCACGCGCCTGCCCAACAACAGGTCCTCGGCCTCGTACACAGAGCCCATTCCACCCACACCCAGCAGGCGCACCAGCCGAAACTTTCGTGCGATCACCGAGCCCACGATGGCGCGCTCGGGATCGGGCTTCTGCGCTTCGGCGGCGCTCATGGGGGAGTGTCTCTCGGCCTCGCTGTCGACAGCGTACCTCGCCCGAAGCTCGCGCTCAACGAGCCCCCTTCATCGCCGCGCTGTCCCCTCCGAAGAGTGCCCCCCGAGGCGCCGCCGCTGTACAAGGCGCAGCCGTGAACCCGCCGCCCATCGACCGCATCCGCGCGTGGCTCGGCTCGGACGCGTCCAACGCCGCTCGCATCGTTCGAAGCGTGCTCGGAATCTTGATCGGCGACGCCGCCGCCGAGGCGGTCAACACCGTCGTCCTCGGTCGTCAGGCCCTCACCCTCGGCCCCGCGGGCTTCGGCGCCCTCTCGGCAGCGCAGGCCTTCGTCGATCCGTTTCGCGCCGTCGCCGCCTTCGGCCTCACGCTCGTGGCCGTCACCGTCGCCTCGCGACGCAGCGGGCCCGATGGCTCCCTGGTTCGAACGCTCTTCTCGCTCTACGCCGCGCTCTCGGTCGCTGCGTCCGTCGTCGCCGTGACGGTCTCCTCGATCGCTGGCCGCGGAGGTCCCACGGTCCTGGTGGCCAGCGCCGCCGCCGCGGTGTTTCCCGTCGTCGCCCTCGGCGCCGCCAGGCTGCCTGCGCAGTACGAGCAGGCGCTGCACCGGTTGATCGCCCTTCCGCTGCTCATCGCCCTCGTCAGGCTCGGCCTCGTCGAGCTGGCCATCCGCACGCACAACACCGCCCTCGCCCACCAATGGGCGCTCAACGGCGCGGCGCTCTTCGGGCTGATCGCCACCTGGCTCGTCGTCAAGCGCCTGTATCCGATGGACGGAGCAGCCTCGCGCGCGATCGCCAAGGACCTCTTGCGCCTCGCGTGGCCGATCGCCGTCTTGGACGTGACCGTCACGATCTACCTCAAGGCCGCGTACATCTTGCTCGAGCCGTACGGACAGGCAGCGCAGGGCGCGTACGCCGCAGCAGAGCGCCTCGCGCAGCCCATCACCGGAATCTCCGCAGCCATCGTCGCCAGCGCCCTGCCCACGGTCACCCGAGCCGCTCAGAGCGGAGACGCCTCGGAGCTTTCGCGCGTCTATCGCCAGTCGATCCTGCGCGCCACCGTCGTGCTCGTCCCCGCGCTCAGCATCGCCGCGGCCGTCGCGCCCGCGGTGTTCGCCCGCTTCGCGCCGCAGTACATCCCCGCCACCAGGCCCTTTCAAGTGCTGCTCATCGGCGGGCTGTTCATGTTTCTCAACCAGCTCTCGTCGATGTTCATCGTGGGCATCGGTCGCGTGACCGCGCTGATGATGATCGCCTTCGCCAACCTCGCGGTCTATCTCGCGCTCGCGATCCGGCTCGTGCCGATCTACGGCGCCACGGGGTCCGCCATCGCCACGGCCGTGATGGAGGGCATCAACTGCGTGATGCAGCTCGTCCTCGTGCGCTCGCTCATCCGATCACGAACGCTCGCGCCTCGGTGATACCCTCGCGGCACAGGAGCCCATGGGCACGACACAAGCGCGCATCCTCGACGTCGGCTGCGGGACCGACAAGCTCCCCGGCGCGGTGGGAATCGACAAAAACCCCCGCAGCCACGCGGACATCATCCACGACCTCGACGAGCGCCCCTGGCCCATCGACGACGACTCGTTCGACGAGGTCCGCGCGATGGACGTGCTCGAGCACGTCGAGGACTTCATCGGCTGCGTCGAAGAGCTGCACAGGGTCTGCCGCGATCGGGCCACCATCCGCGTGCGAATGCCCTTCGTCTCGAGCGTCGATTACTTCACCGACCCCACACACAAGCGCGCCGGAACCGCGCGAACCTTCGACTACTTCGCCCCAGAGACCCCCCTCGGTCGCTACCGCTACTCGGCCGCAGAGCTCGAGCTCGTCTCCGTCCGCTACCAACGAGGGACGCCCTTCTCCGCGGTCGGAGCGGTCTTCGGCGTGCTCGACCTCGCCCTCGTCCCGCTCGCCAACCGCTTCAAGAGCGACTACGAGCGACATTTCGCGTTCTGGTACCCCATGGTCGCCGTCGAGTACGTTCTTCGGGTCAAGAAACGCTGACGAATCCTGTGATTCTGCGCGACACTCCCTGTCGGAGCACAAGGGAGCGTCGATGGCAGCGATCGATGGCGCCGACGAGCGCGCTATTTTTAGAAAGGGTCCCGTCGTCGTCTTTCGTTGGCGCAACGCCGACGGCTGGCCGGTCGACTACGTGAGCTCCAACGTGAGCGACGTGCTCGGATACTCGCGAGAAGAGTTCGAGCTCGGCCGCGTGTCGTACGCGAGCCTCGTGCACGAGCAAGACCTGCCGCGGGTCGCCGACGAGGTGCGCGTCGCCATCGAGTCGACCGCCTCGTCCTTCCAGCACGAGCCCTACCGCGTTCGTCGTCGCGACGGCGAGCTGCGCTGGCTCTACGATTTCACCAACGTCGTTCGCGACGAGGCGGGGCGCGCCACGCACTTCGACGGGTACATCTTCGACATCACGCGTTGGGTCCAGGCCGAGGCCGAGAAGCAAGAGCTCGAGCGGCGCTTTCTTCACGCGCAGAAGCTCGAGTCGCTGGGCGTGCTCGCCGGAGGCGTCGCACACGATTTCAACAACCTGCTCACGGCCATCCTCGGGCAAGTGGGCATCTTGCGGCGCCAGCTCGAGCGACGCGAGCTCGCGCTGCGCGAGGTTCAACTAGGCGTCGATCAGATCGGCAGCATCGCGAAGCGCGCCGCGGACCTGACACAGCAGCTCCTCGCGTACTCGGGCCGCGGCAGCCGCGTGGTCGAGCCCGTGCACCTCGGCGCCCTCGTGCGCGAGATGGCCTCGATCCTCGACGTCGCACGGTCGAAGAAGGCGACGCTCGCGCTGCAGCTCGACGAGGACACGCCGATCATGATCGCGGATCGATCACAAATTCAGCAGGTCGTGCTCAACCTGCTCACCAACGCGTCCGAAGCGCTCGGCGACAAAGCAGGAACGGTCACCGTCCGCACGAGCCACGCGCACTTCACTGTCAGCGATCTTCGCGAGCGATTCGACGCCGCGGGCGAGCTCGCCGAAGGCCCGTACGCCGTGATCGAGGTCGAGGACAACGGCGTGGGAATGTCCGAAGAGCAGCAGCGACGGCTGTTCGAGCCCTTCTTCACGACGAAATTCGCTGGGCGAGGGCTGGGGCTCTCGGCGGTGCTCGGCATCGTGCGCGCACACCGAGGGGCCATCCGGACGCGCTCGGCGCTCGGGAAGGGAACGCTGTTCTCCATTGCTTTTCCTGCGGTCGAGGCCGCTCGAACGGGCCACCCGCCCAAGCCCGCGCCCGCGTCCGCGCCCCTTCTCGGCAGCGGCGCCATCTTGGTGGCCGACGACGAGACCTTCGTGCGAAAGACGCTCGCCAACGTCCTGCGCGAACAGGGCTTCGCAGTCATCGAGGCAGAGAACGGCGCCAAAGCCGTCGAGCGCTTTCGCGAACACCGAGGCTCTATCTTGCTCGCCATCGTCGACATGACCATGCCCGAGCTCTCGGGCATCGAAGTGTTGAGAGCCCTGCGCGCGATCGACCCGGCGATCCCCGTCATCCTGTCGTCGGGCTACAGCGACGTCGCGGCGAACCTGGTCGACGAGCAGCCCACGGCGTTCTTGCAGAAGCCCTACACCATCGAAGAGCTCGAGGTCGTCCTTCGCTCGGTCATCGACGAGGCGCGCTGAGCGCTATACGCCCGCGAACAACGTCTCGTGCTCGGGCCCGCACACGAGCGACCGTTGAAGCTCGTCGAGCACCAGCGACTCGCTGAGCGAGCGCACCTTGCCGAGCATCGCCTCTCGGTCGTTGACGAACCGCGGCAGCGTCGGAAACAGCTTGAACCCCTCGCCCGGATGATGGCTCGACACGCGCCTGTCTCGCGCCGCCGCCAGTCGCTTCGCGCGCACGCGATACGGCACGCGCTTCGCTGGCAGTTGACACACGTACGCGCACGCGCGAATCGCCCCCTTTCTCGTCGGGACCGTGTTGCAGTGAAACGTCCTCGAGTCGAAGAGCAAGACGTCGCCCGCCCCGGCGCAGACCTTGTGCGCGCGCTTGGCGAACGACGCGCGCTCTCGCTCATCGAAGAGATACCAATCCCCCTCGATCGACGCGCGCTTCGGGTGCGCCTCGAAGAGCGCGCGGTGCTCTTTGTGTGTGCCAGGAATCACCACGAGCCCTCCGTCCTCTGACCCGCAGTCCGCGAGGTTGACGATTCCCTGCACCGACCAATCGTCGCGCCGTGAAAAGTGCTGATCGGTGTGCAGAAAGCTCACGAGGTCGCCAGCGCTCTTGTAGCCCCGCGCGCCGTGCATGAAGCAAAGCCCGTCGAAGGACGTCGCGAGCTCCATCTCGCGCGTGTCCCACAGCGCGGCGAACACCTTCGCGCACCGCGCTCGAAGCGCCCATTGAACAGGTGTGTGCGCGACGTACTGGATCATCCCGCCGTGGAGCATCGGCGGCCACGCCGCGCCGCGCCCGTGCGTCCGCGGGTCGTCGCGACGCACCGTCGAGAGCGCCTCGACGATGGCCCAGAAGCCATCGAGCGCATCCGTCGCTTGCGCTTCCGTGAGCGCGCTTCGAACGACGACGTAACCCTGCTCGCGCAGGTAGCTCTTCCACGACGCAACGTCGTGCAGCTCGAACGAGTCCGTCTTCTCTTGCATGGGGAAGCGCACCGATAGGGCGCTCGTACGCCAGAGCAACTCAACGCGGACAGATTATGTCCGACGATTCGCCGCTTAGTTTACAGGGCGTTCTCGCGAATCGCACGACCCGAGCGCGATCGTGTGCTCCCTGCCGTTCGGCGCGACGCGAGCCCGAGGCGCGAGCGCGATGGTCGCGCCGTGGAAGCTCGCGCCCTCGAGACACCCGCGCGCCGCGCGGACGCGCAGCACGCCGGTCTCGCGCTGCTCGAGCGCCGGGTTGTCGAAGAGAAAGTTGCCGAGCGAGTACGCGATCAGCCCGCGGCGATAGCGCTCGATGCGCTGGAGCACATGCGGGTGGTGCCCGATCACCAACAGCGCCCCCGCGTCGATGAGGGCGCGCGCCGCGCGCACTTGCGCGGACGAAGGCTCGGGCGCGTACTCCTCGCCCCAGTGAGCGACCGCGACGACGACGTCGTTCGACCGCGCCGCCTCGCGCACGACCGAAACCACACGCCGCTCGATCGCGTCGAGGTCTACGAAAGGAACCATCGGCCTCCCCGCCACCAGCGGCTTGTTGAGCACCGTCGTAAACGCGACGAACCCCACCCTCACGCCCCGTCGCTCGACGGTCACCGCGCGCACCCAGGGCGCTGATCGCACGGCCTCGCCGAGCGCCACGATCCCATGCTCGCGCAGGATTTCTGGGGTCTCTAACACACCCTCGAATCGCTGATCGAACCAGTGGTTGTTGGCGACGGCGAGCGCCGTAAAGCCGCTCGCCCGCAAGAGAGCGACCTGCGTGGGCGTGGCGCCGAACACCTTCGCCGTGTCGATCGGCGCCCGCGCAGGGAGCGCGCGCACCACGGGGGTCTCGAGGTTTCCGACGGTGATGTCCGCGGCGAGCAGCGGGATCACCTCTCGCAGCGGCGAAGCCGACGCGTCACACGGACCGCCGCACAGGTGTACAAACCGGTCCGCGCGATAGCGTCCGAAGATCACGTCGCCCACGAACGCCAGCGAAATCCCAGCGCTCGGCGCAACCACCGGCGCCCCCGCCAGCGCCCCCGTCAGCGCCGTCGCGCGCGTCGCCGTCCTCGAATCGCTTCGCGCTTCGATGCCAGTGGCCGCTCGCACAGCGCCGCACGCCACCATCGCGAGCGCCGCGAGCGACGTCGCGATGGTCGTGATGATCCCTCGCGCGCTCAACGAATCCGCTTGAGCCCCATTTGCACGAGGTCGCGCACCCCGCGCGGAAGCCTGCCCGCCGCCCACGTCACCGCCGCCAACGGCTGCGGAAAATCAATGCTCGCGGGCCCCTTGGCCAGCTCTTTCACGATGTGATCCGCGGCGTACTCGGCCGTCATGATCTGCGGCATCGGGTGCCGACTCTTCTCGGTCATCGGCGTCTTCACGAACCCCACGTGCACGCTCGTGACCTTCACGCCGCTGTCCATCACGTCGAGGCGCAAACACTCGAGCAACATCGAGAGCCCCGCCTTGGCCGCGCAGTACGCAGCGCTCTTCGGCAAGGGCCCGAAGCTCGCGAGCGACGAGATCCCCACGATGTGACCGCGCCCTCGGCTGGTCATCTCCGGCAGCACCGCGGTCAACGTCGCCGCCGCGCCCGTGAAGTTCACGTGGCACGCGTCGGCGATCGCCTCCCACGCGTAGGTGACGTGCCCCTTGCGCTCGCCCACGCCCGCGTTGGCGATGATCAAATCCAGTCCCCCAGGCAGCGATCGATCGATCTCGCGGATGCGCCGCACGGTGCGCTCGACGTCCGCGACGTCCATCACCTCGACCGACGCGCTGCCGCCCTTCTCGGTAATCCTGCGGTGAACCTCGCGAAGAGGCTCGGCCCGACGCGCCGCAAGCACGACGTGATAGCCGTCGCTCGCGAGCCGCTCGGCCAGCGCGAGCCCGATCCCCGAAGAGGCACCTGTCACCAACGCATTGCGTCCCATCGGCCCGGCAGGGTATCGCAACGGCCGCCATGGTCGACCCGTCCAACGCCTCGCCCCTACAAAAGCGCCCGTTTCGTGTGCTCGGTGTCCAGCAGATCGCCATCGGCGCGCTGGACAAATCCCCGCTCCGCGCGCTCTGGGTCGATCTGCTCGGGCTCGAGCCCCACGGGACGTTCAAGAGCGAACGAGAGAACGTCGACGAGGACATCGTCGTGGCCGGCCGCGGCCCGTTCGCGGTCGAAGTCGACCTGATGCAGCCGGTCAACCCCGAGTCCAAGCCCAAGGTCCACGAGCCCTCGCTCAACCACATTGGTCTCTGGATCGACGACCTCGCCGCCGCCGTCGCGTGGCTCGAGACAAACGGCGTTCGCTTCACGCCCGGCGGGATCCGCAAGGGCGCCGCTGGCTTCGACGTGTGCTTCATCCACCCCAAGGGAGACCCCGCTCACCCGCGCTCGGGCGAGGGCGTCCTCATCGAGCTCGTTCAAGCGCCCGCTGCGGTGATCGTCGCGTTCGATCAGCTCGCCTCTGCTTCGACCCACGGAGCGCGCTCGTGAGCGCCCATCGCGCCGCTGGCTACTGGCTCCCTGCGGGCGAGCCCGTCGCGGAGTCTCGCGCGGACCTCGCACGCGCCGTCGAGCGCGTCCGCGAGCCCGCTCACGTCGTCGTGTCACCGTCGGGCTCCGTCGCGCTCGCCTTCGGCGGATCGATCTCGCCCACACCCACACAATCAACTCTCCCCCTGTTGGGAACGCTCCCGCCCCTCTACCCCGAGTGGCTCGGCGATCGATCGTTCAACGAGGTCCATCGCGTTCGCTTCGCGTACATCGCTGGCGAGATGGCCAACGGCATCGCGACGACCGCCATGGTGAAGGCCATGGCCCGCGCAGAAATGCTGGGCTTCTTCGGCGCGGCAGGGCTCAACTACGACCGCGTCACCAAGGCGATCGACGAGCTCGTCAGCGACCTCGGCACCGACGGCTCGGCCTGGGGCGTCAACCTCATCCACTCGCCCAACGAGAGCGCCCTCGAAGAGCGCGTCGCCGCGCTGCTCGTCGAGCGCCGCGTTCCGATCGTGAGCTGCTCGGCCTTTATGGGCCTGACGCCCGCCATCGTTCACGCGTCCGCCGCAGGGCTCCGCACGGACGCCGCGGGCAACATCGTCCGCGCCCGCGGCGTGTTCGCGAAGATCTCTCGCCCAGAGACCGCCGTGCGCTTCATGGGGCCCGCCCCCGACGAGATGCTCCGCGCGCTCGTCCAACGCGGCTTGATTACTGAACACGAAGCCGCGCTCGCCGCGCGCGTGCCGGTCGCCGAAGACGTGACGGTCGAGTCGGACTCCGGCGGACACACGGACAATCGCCCGCTGGTCGCGCTGTTTCCTGCGATCCTCGCGCTCAGGGACGAGGTCGCTCGCAAGCACCAGTTTTCGAGACCGATCCGCGTGGGCGCCGCCGGCGGGCTCGGGACCCCCGCGAGCCTCGCCGCGGCGTGGGCGCTCGGCGCCGCGTACGTCGTCACCGGGTCCGTCAATCAAGCAGCCAACGAGTCGGGCCTCTCGCCCCTCGGGCGCTCGCTGCTCGCCAAGGCCGACGTGGCCGACGTCATCATGGCCCCGGCGGCAGACATGTTCGAGCTCGGCGTCCACGTCCAAGTGCTCAAGCGCGGAACGATGTTCGGCCCCCGCGCCCAGAAGCTCTACGAGATCTACCGCGATCACGACTCTCTCGCGTCCATTCCTCGCGACCTCCGCGAGAAGCTCGAGCGCGAGATGTTTCGTCGGTCCCTCGACGAGATCTGGGCAGACACCCGCGCCTTCTGGGCCAGGCGCGACCACGAAGAGCTCGCCCGCGCCGAGCGCGACCCCAAGCACCAGATGGCGCTCACCTTCCGCTGGTACCTCGGGATGGCCTCGCGTTGGGCGATCGACGGCGAGCCCTCGCGCGCGATGGACTATCAAATCTGGTGCGGCCCCGCGATGGGCGCGTTCAACCGCTGGACCGCGGGGACATTCCTCGCGGACCAAGAGAACCGCGGCGTCGTTCAGATCGCGCGCAACCTGCTCGAGGGCTCTGCAGTGATCACCCGCGCACAACAGCTGCGCTCGTTTGGCGCCCCCGTGCCGCCAGAGGCCTTCGACTACCGCGCCCGCCCCCTCGAGTAGCCTTTGCCCTTCACACGATCTCTTTGCCGAACGGCCAGAGCGCGAGCCACGCGAGCTTGAGGTGCGCCCACGCGAAGGGGATGCCCACGATCGAGATCGCGCAGCCGAGCGCGCACACGAGGTGGCCGATCGCCAGCGCCCAGCCCGCGATCAGCAACCACAGCAGGTTGAACAAGAACCCGAGCACGCCCGACCCGATGCCGTTGGGCCGGTCGATCACCCGTCGATCGAAGGGCAGCGCCGCGTACACAGCCAGCCTCATCGCCGCGATCGCAAACGGAATCCCGATGATCGTCAGGCCCATCACCAGACCCGCGATCGCATAACCAATCGCCAGCGGACCTCCGCCCGCCACGAACAGCCAGAGGATATTGCCCAGGGTGCCCACCGCGGTCGACCGCGTAGGCGAGTAGGGAGACGTAGTCACGGCCGCGCACTGTTCGTTCGCTCGCCCCCCGCGTCAAGTTGCTTCCTCCGCGCTCGCTTGGAGACGCCTCGCCAGCGCGCATCGATCGCACCCTGGGCCTTCGCGAGCCGAGCCTTCGGGCTCACCCGCCTCGAGAAACCCAGGTTTTCGAAAGGAATCCGCGGCGCCGCGGCGATCGGTGAGCGCGGGAGGCCGCGCTCGTACTCGCCGTTCACCTTTCAGCGCATTGGTTCGCGCGCTGTGCGACCCGCGCGAATCACGATACGCTCTCGTCTCATGATTCGAGGGTCGATCGCTTATCGCTTGTTGGGCATGGGGCTCACGCTGTCCGGCTGCGCCGTCGCAGAAATGACGCCAGACGCTCGCCGCGCCGACGCCACCGGCGACATGCCCATGCCCCCACGCGACGTCCCAACCAACCCCGCGGACACCGGCGTCGACCCGACAGACACCGGCGTCACGCCCACGGACACCGGCGTCGCGCCCACGGACACCGGCACAGGTCCCATGTGCGCCGCAGGAGAGACGGCGTGCTCGGGGCGCTGCGTCAACACACAGACGGACGCGATGAATTGTGGTGCGTGCGGCACCGCGTGTCCCTCGGGCATGGCGTGCATGGCGGGCCGCTGCCAGTCGACTTGCGACATGGGCACCACCCGCTGCGGAGCCTCGTGCGTCGACACGATGACCAACGGCATGCACTGCGGCATGTGCGACAACGCCTGCCCCAGCCGCCCCAACGCGACCTCTGTCTGCACCGGCGGAACGTGCGGAATCCGCTGCGGCGCGGGCTTCGCCGACTGCGACATGAACCCCGCCAACGGCTGCGAGGTCGACACCTCGACCAGCACCATGCACTGCGGCCGCTGCGGCAACGTGTGCTCGAGCAACAACGGGACGCCCTCGTGCTCCGCGGGGATGTGCTCGTTTACCTGCAACGCTGGCTTCGGCGACTGCGACACCAACCCCGCCAACGGCTGCGAGGTCAACACCAACACTGCGCAGCCTCACTGCGGCCGCTGCGGCAACGCCTGCGGGGCGCCCATGGGAGGCAGCGCCACGTGCAGCGGCGGAATGTGCGGCGCGATGTGCCCGGCAGGACAGACCCTCTGCGGCTCGAGCTGCGTCAACACGCAGACAGACAACATGAATTGTGGTGCGTGCGGCACCGCCTGCACAGGCGGCATGGTGTGCAGCGCGGGCCGCTGCGGAATGGCCCTTCCCACGCGGTACACGCAGACCACCTCGACGCAGACGTACCTCAACGCCTGCCTGGCCGCAGGGCGGGTGCAAGTGCTCCCCGGCGTCGATGACTCGACCGCGATGCTCAGCGTTCCGTTCGCGTTTCGATTCTGGGCTCGCAACATCGCAGCAGGCACGTTGGTGGGCGTGAGCAGCAACGGCACGCTCCAGCTCAACGGGACGCCGTTGACCGCACTTTCGGGCTCGATCCCGAGCGCGTCGACCCCCAACGGGCTGATCGCCGCGTACTGGCGCGATCTCCAAACGGGCACCGCTGGCGTGTGCTCGGGCGTGTTCGGAACGGCGCCCAACCGTCAATGGGTCGTGCAGTGGACAGGCGCGCGTCACTACCTCGGCAGCGAGAACCTCAACTTCGAGATCGTGATCACCGAGACGACCAACACCATCGACCTCGTGTACAGCACGATGACTGGCAGCGCGACCGCGACCGTCGGCGTCGAAAACGACGACGGCACGATGGGCGTCGGCGGCTGCCCCGCGACGGCGACGAGCTGCTCGATCGCGTCGAACTACCGCACGAGATTCACGCCCGCGCCTTAACCATCGCTGGATTATCCCGCGCCCGTGATGGGCATCGAAGATGCCCGAGCGGATCAGCGCAGTAGAAATCCAGTCCAAACCAATGCCGCGGAGAGAGAAAACGATGACGACCGTCGCGGTATTGGTTTAGCTTGTGCAATTCGCGCTCGTGTTTAGCCTCGGCGGCCGCTCATGAACGAACTTCGAAGGCTCGAGAAGCGCTTGTCCCGACAGCTCCGCGCCACGTGCGAGGACTACGCGCTGCTCGCCCCAGGCGACCGCGTGATGGTCGCGATCTCTGGCGGCAAGGACAGCTATTCGCTCCTCGATCTGCTCACCGAGCTGAAGCCGCAGCTGCCGTTCGCGATCGAGTTCGTCGCGGTTCACTTGGATCAAGCGCAGCCCGGCTACGACGGCGCGCCGCTGGTTCGTTGGCTCGATGAGCGCGGCGTTCGCTACGAGATCCTGCGCGAGGACACGTACTCGGTCGTCACCTCCACGCTCGAGCCTGGCAGCACGTACTGCTCGCTTTGCTCGCGCCTTCGCCGCGGAATTCTCTACACCGCCGCAGAGCGCCTCGGATGCAACAAGATCGCCCTCGGTCATCACCGGGACGACGCGCTCGAGACCTTCATGCTCAACCTGTTCTACGCAGGAAAGATGCAGGCGATGCCCGCGGGCTACCGCACCGACGACGGTCGCTTCACGGTGATCCGTCCGCTCATCGAGTGCGCCGAGCGCGAGATCGCCGCGTACGCGAAGCTCCGAGAGTTTCCCATTTTGCCCTGCAATTTGTGCGGCTCCCAAGAGGGTCTCAAGCGCGAGGCCATGAGCGAGATGCTCTCGCGGCTCGAGAAGGACAACCCTCACGTCCGATCGAGCATGCTCAACGCGCTTCGCAACGTGCGCCCCACGCACCTGCTCGACCGCGACGTCGCCCGCGCGTGGAACGACCGCGACCCCACCATCCGCCCCGCCCCCGAGGTCCCCGCCCGCGAAGAGCACGCTCGGGCCGAGCCCGTGTTGCGCTCCGACGGCCGCGTGCGCCTCGTCGTGCGCGAGTGACCGCGCGAAAACACTATCTCGCTCGACGCTGCGCGCGGTTCTGCGACTTCTTCGCGAGCTTCATCACTTCGGGGTTGGTCTGCAGCACTTCGCGCGAGAGCTTCTGGAGCTCGGGGTGGATCTTCGCCTTGGGGTTCGCGAAGCGCCCGAGGTAGTTCAGGTTCTCGTCCATCAGCGCGCGCAGGTCCTTCTTGACCTTGTCCTTCTTGCCGTCGGCGAAGTTCGCAAACACCCGCGCGATCAACAGCGGAACGCGCACCTTCTCGAAGTCCGCTTCGTCCGGGTTGATCGTCACGAGCAGCTCGACGGCCTCTTTCACTTTTCCGGTGCGGGCCCAGGTCTCGGCGACGACCGCCGCGAGCATCCCTCGCGAAGCCGCCTCGGTCGCGTTGGCGATGGTGATCTGATCGGCCAGCTCTCGCGCGTCCCGCGGGCGATCCTTCACGAGATAGAGCTGCGCTCGCATCGCGCGCACCTCGTCCTGAATGGGCCCAGGGGCCTTGGCGATATCGATCCTTTCGAGGATCTCGAGGGCCGAGTCCGGGTCGTCTTGCGCCAGGAGCTGCGCCTTCGCGAGCTGCGAGACGACGTCCTTGCCGCCCGCGTCCTGCGCGTCGAGCTTGGCGATCGCCGCAGCGCGAGCCTCTTTGCTGCCCACGCCCTCCTTGATGATGTCGATCACCGAGCGCTGCTTCTGCACCCAACGCCACACCCAGAGCAGAAGCCCCGCCACGGCGATCGTGAGCACCACCGCGACGCCCACGACGATCTTGCTGCCCGACGCAAACGCTGTGATCCAAAGGATCAGCAGCGCGCCGCCGAGGATCGCGAGGTTGCGCTTCTGCAGCCCCGCGGGTCCCGAAGCTGCGTCTGCTACGAGGTCCGCGGCGCTCTGCTTGGCGAGCGCGCTCTTGCCAACGGGCGCGTTCGACGATGCCTTCGAAGGCGCTT
Source organism: Deltaproteobacteria bacterium Ga0077539 (assembly GCA_001465015.1). Classification (GTDB taxonomy): domain Bacteria; phylum Myxococcota_A; class Polyangia; order Polyangiales. The sequence goes on from LNEO01000337.1 coordinate 52,445, forward strand.
TGGAGGATGTCTGGGTTTCGGCCATGGGCTCAACACCGGCGGATACCCGGAGAACGCCTCCCGCGCCAGTGGGGACGACGCTTCGCCGCTCCCATTTGCGCCCCACCCCTGCGGCCAACCGTGCCCATTCGAGCCGATATCTCAGCGAATCTGAGCTCTACCGCTCTCGAGCGACAATTCGGATCTTCTTATCCACAGAGCTCGTTCCGCGCCCGTCAGCGCCGCGCTTCTCTGGCCCGGATCAGCCCGCGCAGCAGTTGAAAACCTGTGCGCAGTTGGAGGTCGCGGATGTCGCTCCCCGGAATCGCAGGCGGCTCGGGGTCGCCTCGGTCGCTCGACGGAAGGTGCTGCTCGAGGTCCCGCTCTCGCTCGGTCTCTCGCGGCGTTTCGGGCGCTTCTCCGTCCTCGACCATCACGTCCGGCGCGATGCCTTGCGCTTGGATGCTCCGGCCGCTCGGCGTGAAGTACCGCGCGATCGTCAGCTTCAGCGCGCCCCCGTCGGGCAGGTCGATCACGCTCTGGACGCTGCCTTTTCCAAACGTTCGTTGCCCGACGATCAGCGCGCGGTGGTGGTCTTGCAGCGCTCCTGCGAGGATCTCTGCGGCGCTCGCGCTGTAGCCGTTGACGATCACAACGATCGGAAAGTCCGGCCTCGTCCCCGCCGCCCGCGCCCGCGCCTCGTCCTGCGCTTGCCCGTTGCGACCGCGGGTCGTGACGATCACACCCTCGCGTAGAAACTGGTCCGCCACGAACACGGACTCATCGAGCAGCCCGCCAGGGTTGAACCGAAGGTCCAACACCAGCCCGCGGAGCCGTCCCCCCGCGGCGCGAGTCAGCCGGTCGAGCGCCTGCGAGACCTCGTCGCTCGTGCGGTCTTGAAAGCTCTTGATCGCCACGTAGCCGACGCCCTCGGGCAGCTCTCGCGACTCGACCGAGTTGACGTGAATGATCTCGCGCACGAGCTCGACGCGAAGGGGCTCGGTCGCGCCGCGACGACGAAGGGTCATGCGCACCCGAGAGCCCGGTCGCCCGCGCATCCGTCGCACCGCTTCGTCCACGTCCATCCCGCGCGCGTCGTGCCCTTCGATCTGCAAGATCTCGTCGCCCGCGCGCACGCCCGCCCGCGCCGCCGGCGAGCCCGCAAACGGAACGAGCACCGTCAGATAATCCCCACGCGCGTCGATCTCGACGCCGACCCCGCCGAACTGCCCGCTCGTGTCCGCCTCGAGCAGCGAATAGTCCTCGGGTGACAGATAGCTCGAGTGCGGATCGAGCGTGCTCACCATCCCGCGCACCGCGCCGTCCACGAGCCGATCTTCATCGAGCGGGTCGACGTAGCTGTTCTCGATGTGCGCGAGCACCTGCGCGACGACCCCGAGCCTTCGGTACGGGCTCGCCCGCGGACCGTCCGAGTGCGCCGCGCTCGGCGTCATCGTGCCTGCGACGAACGCCGCAGACAGCGCCGCGGCCGCGATCAATCCGCGGCGAATCGCGAGAGAGCTCGGGCGCTTCATCAGCCCTTGAACGCCTCGCCGTTTCGAAGAAACGACACGAGGAGATAGAGGTTGATCCCGCCCACGATGAGAAAGCCGAAGAGCCCTCCCGCGATGCCGCCCGCGGCCTGCTCGCTCGAGCTGCCAGCGCCCGCCAGCGGCCCGCCCAGACTGCCGAACGCGCTGAGCAACCCGAACACAGCTGAGATGATCCCGAGCACTCGCCCCGAAGCGCGGCCCTTTCGCGCGAGGTGACCGCCGATCGTGTCGAGCAACGCGCTCGCGAAGATGGCGCTGCCCACGCAGAGCAGAAGGACGCCAGCGCCGCCCGCGAACAGCATTCCGAGACCACCAACCAAATCGCTTCCGCTGCTGCGACCGTCGCTCACGGCCGCGCCGAACGCCGCGCCGCCAAGCAGAAACAGCACGCCTGCGATGATCGCGCCGATCGCAGTCAGCATCTTCAGGATGCCGCAGATGAAGAGCACCGTGGCAGAGGCTGGGACCGGCACGCCCGAGTGCTGCGGCCCGCCGAACGGCGACGGCGTCGGGTAGGGTTGTTGGTAGGGCTGTTGATACGGTTGATTGGGCGGTGGGTACATCACCCCGAAGGGTCGCGCGCTCTCAGCACGCGCGCAACGTTCGTTGGCGCAATGTTCGGCCCGCGCCGATCTCGACCCGCACGAGCGAGCGCTCGTCGAACGGTCTCCAGGCGTCGTCGTCGCTCCACGGCTCGCTCGCGGCGACGAAGAGCCCGTCTTCTTCGCGAATCGACAGCGTCCGACCGAGCCTGTGCACGTACAGCGCTTCTCCGTCGCTCAGCACGAAGTTCACCGCGCCGAAGCCCTCGCGCTCGGTCGCCTCGCGCACAGCCTCGACGAGCGCGCGGTCGACGCGCCCGCACGCTGGCTCGGACGCCAGGCCCTCTTGATCGAGCCGGGTAAGGATGTACGCGAAGAATCGCTCGCTGTCGGTGCTTCCCTCGCGCTCGCCGTCGCGCTCGGGCGAGGTCCGCTCGCGAAGAAAGTCCTGATGGTTGATCGTCCCGTTGTGCGCAAAACACCAGCGACCACGCAGAAAGGGGTGCGTGTTCTCTCGCTGCACCGAGCCGACGGTCGCGAGACGAACATGCGCGATCCACGCGTGAGTCTCTTGCGCGCAGGCGTCATCGAAGGCCGGGTCTTCGTGGGCGGGTGGCGTCCCGACCGAGAGGGACCAGCGCTCTTCACGGTGCGCCGCGACGCCCCAACCGTGACGATGCTCGACCGAGAGCGCCTTCAACGACCGAGGCGCGGCCACGAGCGCGTGCTGTAGCGCGCGGGGACGAGTGCTCAACGCAGCGACGAGTCGACACATGCCGTACAGCGTCATTCCATGACACGACGCCCGAGGTGCTGTCGAGTTTGCGCCGACGCGGGCTCGCCCATCGAAGGCAGAGCCGTAATCTCGCTATTTTTGCAGCAGAATCCAGCCGATCGCGCCGGCGAGCGCGAGCAGCCCGACGATCGCGAAGGCGATGGCGGCTTTCATTCCGCCGCCCATGGGCTCTTCTGCAGCCGGGGTTTGCACTGGCTGCGCGACAGGGACGATCTGACTCGAGGACGCATCCGGATGCGCGGCGTGCGTCCCGTGCACGAGCGGCACAGGCTGCGGCGCTTGATTCACCAGCGGAACAGGCAGCGACGCGGTCTGCGCGAGCGGTGAGCGCCCCTGCGCCGGCGTCGGAATGTTCTGCGGGATGGGAATGTCTTTGGCGTTGAGCGCCCCCGGCGGCAGCGTGTAGTCCGGCCCGCTCGGCTTGTTGAGCCGCTGCTCTCGGTACGCTTGCACCGCGGCCACATCGACCGGTCGGTCCGGAGCAGCTCCGCCCTTCTTCGGCGGAGGAACAGCGCCACCGCCGCTCGCAGGCGGGCGGGACGGAGGCAACGACGGCCCCGCCTTGTGCGGCGGCAGCCCTTTGTTCATCGGCTTGGACGACGGTCCCTTGTCGAGCGCGCTCGGCATCGAGTTGCCCGAGCTTCCCGAGTTGGCCGCCTTGGCCATCGTCGCCATCGCCGCGGACTGCACGACAGGCAGCAGCATCGACATGCTCGCGACCGACGTGTGCTCGTCGTCTTCGAACTGATCGACCTCGCCCTGCTCGAGGTACATCCTGAGCTTCTGCGCGAAGGCATCGGCGTTGTGCGGGCGCTGCTTGGGGTTGTTGCGCAGCGCCGAAACGAGCACGGGCCACAGCCGCTCGGGGATCGCCGAGTGCTTTCGCAGCTGGTTGTCTTGCGTCTCGGTGCGCGAGCGGATGTAACCGAGCAGCTCGCGCGCGTAGCCCTTCTGATCCTTCGCCGTGGGCTTGAAGGGAAAGAGCTTCTCGCCGGTCAACAGCTGAAACAAGATCAGCGCCGTCGAGTAGACGTCTGTCCACGTGTCGGTCTTCGCCTCGTGCTCTTCTTGAACCATCGGATCAAGAAACTGCTCGGGCGCCATGTACTCGGGCGTGCCGGCGAGCATCGCCTTGTCGATGTTCTCCGCGAAGTCCCTGCCCGACATGATGTCTTCGCTCTCGAAGAGCTTGAGCAGACCCTGCGCGTCCTTCACGAGCCCGAAGTCCATCAAGCGGACCTCCCACTCGCGGGTGAGCATCACGTTCTCTGGCTTGAGGTCTCGGTGCGCCAGACCGTAGGTGTGCAGCCCGTGCAGCGCTTCACAGAGCTGCAGGCCGAACTTCAGCGCCTCGTTCACGTCCCAGACGGGCTGAAACTTCAGCGCGTCCTTCAACGTGCAGCCGTCGATGTACTCCATCGCGAGAAACGGCATCCCGTGCGCGGTGTTGCCGTCGCCCACGTACTTGACGCAGTAGCGATTCTTCGGGAGCTGTCGGAGGATCTTGATTTCACGCACAAACAATGTGCGCGCCTCCGGCGTGTCCGCCGTGAGCACCTTGACGGCGCACGGTTGCCGCTTGGCGTCCGTCGCGTAGAACACCCAAGCGAACGCGCCAGCACCAATGAAGCGCTGCAGGTGATAGCCACCTGGCAACGTCGTGTTGATCAGCGTCTTGGGGTCCGGGCCGCTCATTCGCATTCGCGCCGACGCACGTGCGCCGGTCGTGAGGTGATCGTACGCGGGTTTCGCGGCGTTGCATAACTCTTACTGCCATCGCAACCATGGAAAATTCGGGTAGGCGTGTGTGGGACTTCGCTGCAACCAGGGGTGCCACGCTGCTACCTTCGGCGCAGCGATGGAGGCCGTGCCCTCGCCGATTGATGTGTTGGACGCGGCGATCGACCGCGCGGTGCCGCCGCGACGGCTGTCGCAGGCCCTCTCGCACGTCGCGCGCAACGCCGCCGTGGGCGCGATCGAGAAGGACGGCGTTTTGCTGCGGCAGGCGCTGGCGCCAGCGTTTCGTTTGGGATCCGGGGACGACCCGCGTGAGGACATCGCTCGCTCGCTCGAGGCGGTGCGCGAGATCACCGAGCGCTCGCGGAGGCGAACCAACGCCGAGACCGCGCTGGCCGCAGCGGAGTGCGCGCTCGCCGCCCTCGAAATCGCTCACAACGTCCTCGCAGGGGTGTCGGGCAACGTACGTCGCGCGATCGCGCTGCTCGACGCGGGCGCGGCGGCGATCGACCGTCAGTACACGTGGCCGAGGACCTCGGCCGAGCAAGTGGCCTGCACGTTGGCTGCCTTTCTGCCAGCAGAGATCCCGGGTTGGCCCGACTACGACGAGGTCGCGCGGCACTTGATGAAGCCGTCGCGAAGGGACCCGAGCGCCGTCGTTCGCGCGGTCGAAGGCGTCTCGGACGGCCCCGAAGCGTGGGAGGTGCTCGCGGCGCGCGCGCTCATCCCCGTCGAGTGGGCCGGCGACACGTCGCGGTCGTTTCGCGGCGGCGCCCGCGATCGATGGGGCCGCATGCGACGCACGGTGCTCGACGCGCCGCCCGACGTTCGCTCGGCGATCTCGCTCGCCACGGACCCCGACGGAATGCTCGCCGCCGAGCGCCTCGCCCGCGAGTTCGCCGCCTCGCTCCGCGCGTGGAACCAGCGCGAACCCTCGCACTTCGAGTGGGCCGTCCTCGATCGCCGCGGGATGCTCGACGTCTACCGCGGCCCGTGGCCCGCGCAGCTCGAGCGCGCGCTTCGCAAAATTCGCCTGTCGACCGCCGAGCGCGCGTGGGCCGAAGGGCGCGCCGCCACCGCAGCCAACGTCGAGTGGTCGGACACGTACGTCCCCGCGGGGCTGCGCGAGGCGCTGTCGCTAGCAGAGTTCTGGCGGGTGATGGTCGAGATCCGCGCGAGCTTTCCACAAGAAGACCCTGTGCCCGAGGCGTGGCAGGGAGAGCCTGTCGCGAACGTCTCCTGCGCGCTCGCCGCGCTGTTGAGCCTCTGGTCTCTGGGGTATGCGCTGGTCTCGTTCGACGGCGAGCGCGCGCAGCTCGCCGCACCGATGGCGGCCGTGGACTCATGAATAACGATCACCTAATCAAGTCGTTCGATCCCCGCGAGGCCATCACCGACGCGGCCCACGCCCGCGCCATCGCCGAGCGCCTCGTGTCCGCCGCGGGCCTGAGCGAGCGCGTCGAGCTCCGCGAAGAGTCTCTCCCTCCGCGCCTGTCGATCGGCGGCCCCGACGGCTTCGGCTTCTTCGGAACGACGTCCTTCCGCTGGGTGCACCTCCCGCTCCCCACCACGCCGCGCGCCCTCGCCCTCGCGGTCGCGAGGCACATCCTCGGCGAGTATTGGGCCACCGACGAAGAGATCGCGCTCGAGCACGCGCGCCTGCCGCTCGCCCTGGTCATGGCGCTGTAAAAGCGGTCGCGCTTCGGCGCTCACCGCACGTTTCGAAGCACTTCTTGCACGCACCCGCCGTCCGCCGCGGCCACCCTCGCGGCCATCTGCGGCGCCACGCAGCGCCCGCTCGACTCCATGCACGCGTCGCAGTCTCGATCGAAGACAGCCAGCGCCAGCGGCTCGTGGCTCGACGGCATCTCTCGACACAGCACGTTCGCGCCGCAGGTGCAGCGCGGAACAGTCACGTTGATTTCTTGTGCTCGCTCGGCGTCGGCGCAGACCGTCACGGTGAGCGGCGAGGACTCGCCCGCCGCTGATTCGCGCTCGAACGTCCACTCGGAGATCCTCGGCCGCGCAGCGTCGTTGGCGCCGATGCGCGCGGTCAATCGATCTCCGTCCCGTCGGTACTCGATCCACTGCGGATAGTCGTGCGCGGGGTTCTCGAAGCGCGCGAAGTTCGCTCGCGCAGAGACCAGCGCGAACTCTGTCACCGCCTGCCCCTCTGGCGCCGCGACGTAGCGAACGCGTCCCCCACGGGCGTCGAGGCGCAGAAGCTCGTGGTGCACGAGAGCGCCGTCTCTGAGCGTCGTGCTCGCGCCGCGCATGGCGCCGTCGCGCGCGAGGTTCCATCGCTCGACCGTGGTCGATGGGCCGTCGGTCGAGCGCCACGCGCCCCCGAGCCACGCGAGCGACTCGATCGAGGGCAGATCGCCACGAGGCACCTGTGTACGTGCGCAGCCAACCGCGAGGACCGAGAGCGCGAACAACGACGAGAGAGCCCTGTGCACAGCGACGCGAGGGTATCGCAGTACGAGAGTCACCGCGGCACGAGGGACCGCGATCGAGCAAACGGTGCCGAAGCGAGCGAGGGGATGATGCTCAGCATCATGCCCGATGATGCTCAGCATCATGCCCGATGATGCTCAGCATCATGCCCACCCAGCGCGCCGGTCTCCATGGACCCATCGTGTCCCAAGTTTGGGACAGCGCGGGACCGATCGGGCCGCTCTCGATGGGCGACGCAGATCGAGGACGACCTCGCGCCCGAGGACTTGCCCCACCTCGAGGGGCGAGACGCGGTCGTCGCCAGCGCTGCGATGCAGCTCGTCGCGCGCTTCGAGGGCAAGTAGCGACCGTCGCAGCCGCGGCGATCGCGAAACGAGGCTGCCCCCGAAAGCATTCAGCGTGCGGGGTGCCTGCCCCAATGCATTCGGGGCAGGCACGCCTCCCTGTTCGCTCACCTCGAGAGCGCCACGTCCACGCGATACCAGTTTTGCATGCACTCGAAGTCGCGCCCCGGAGGAGCGGTCACTCGCTGCTCGAAGTCTGCAAACGACGAATGCCTCACGCGCAACGTGAACGTTCCCGTGCATCCGTACCCGAGAACGGTGTAACAGTTCGGCCCAAAACTCAGGCCTACCCCCGACTGCGCACACGAGCCGAGCACATGAGAGGTGCCATCGGCGAACGTAATCGAGGCCACCGCGCTCGTGATGGGGGCGTTGGTGTCGCCGTCGCGCACGATGACACGCAAGCACGGAGAGCTCAACGGCGTACACGGAGCACACGATTGGAGCGCTCCAACGAGCATCACGAAGGTTCCGAGTCGAAAACGATTCATCGGAGTTCTCCTCATCGCCTTGGAAAGACTGGGCTGATCCTTCGGAGCATTGCGTTGTTGTTGGTGCGCACCACGAACGCGAACGGAAGCCCAGGGCCCGGCCCCATACGCGCCGAAAACTTCACGGCTGAAACAGAGAGATAGAGTAGCAAATCGAGCGACGAAACGACGTTTTTCACAGAGCCGCTTCGCAGCCCCCACCCGCGCTGCCGCGGCTCGATGTAAAACCTCGTTCTGTCACTCGATTCACAGCTCACACTCTCTACTGTAGCCACAGAGTTTTCGGCGCCTATGGGGCCCGGCCCATCTGGCCTCAGCATTGGTCTCTTCTTGAATCCGTCGCATTGTCAATGCGGCAGAATCAGAAAGAGAGCAATGACCAGCCCTCGGGCTCCGGGCCGTCGCTTCGCTCGACCTCTGGCCGCGCCTGCCCGCACTCCTC
>LNEO01000338.1 GCA_001465015.1 Deltaproteobacteria bacterium Ga0077539
CGCGGCGCCCTCCGCTGAGCGTCTCAGCATCTCTCGAGGAAGCCGTCGCCGAGTCCGTTCGCAATCAGAGCGCGCCACACCGAACGACGAACACCTTCCCGGTTCGAGCCATCGAAGCGCTCTCGCTCTCTTCTCCCTCTTGGCTGTCCTCGCCCGCCGCATGCGCTGCCTTGCGGCGCATGGCCCGCGACGCTCCTGCGGCGCGCGCTGCCCCCGAATTCATTCGGGGGCAGACCCGCAGAGACCCGCAGACCCCGAATTCATTCGGGGGCAGACCCGCAGACCCCGAATTCATTCGGGGGCAGACCCGCAGAGACCCGCAGACCCCGAACGCACGCACACCCGCACACTCGCTCGCTGAGCTCCTGGGCAGCGCCCGCAGACCCCCGCACGCGCGCACGATCCGCAATCACACCCGCTGGAAGAACGCCACGCAGAGGGCACTTTCCTCGAGGGTATCCCGAGAATCTCGGCTCGCGTGTCGCCTACGGATGGCGGAGCCGCGGTGGCCTCGAGCGCAGACAGCACCGACTGGTCGTGCGATCATCGGAGCTCGACTTCACTTTCACGACAGGTGGGCTGCTGTTGCGAACCCGGAGGAGGACTGTGCGATGAGAAAGACTCGAGGTTGGGCGCTTGTGTTCGCGTTTTCCTTCGTGCGCTGCGGAGCGACGCCAGCAGCGCGAGATCCGCAGAAGACGGGACAGCTGCGCGTCGCGACCACATCCGGGCAGCTCGCGGGAATGCCGCGAACGAGCACGTTTTTCTCTGGCTTCTTTGCGGACACGACGACGTCGTCGATGCAGTGCACATCGCGCTTCGTGTCGATCTGCAAAGTGACGACGTGCGTCACGGCGGCGCGCGATGGCGATGCCGGAACGGGGAGCGGCGTTCCGCTTGTCGTTCGCGCGGGAACGATCACGATCTCGGGCGCGGGGCAGTCGCTAAACTTCTCGCCCAGTCCAGAAGGCGGGTACCCGTCAGGCGGCTCCGGAACAGAGGAGTTCTTTCCCGCGGGAACCGTCGTGACGATGACCGCGGCGGGCGACGCGATGGGGGTTCCAGCGTTTTCGGGTACGGTCACCATGCCGGCGCGCGTGACCTTCTCGTCGCCAGCGGTCACCACTGGAACGATGCTGGTCCTTCGCCGAGCCCAGCCGTTTGCGCTCGCATGGAGCGGAGGGACCACGGGCAATGTGACCGCGACGATCATCAGCACAGGCACCAACCGAAGCGTGACAGCACAGTGCTCGTTCGCTGCGACGGCTGGCAACGGAACAGTCGGTCCCGACGTCCTCTCGCTCCTCGACGCTGGCCCCGCGCTCCTGCTGCTCGGCGCAGAAGACTCTCGCTCGCTCGTGGCCGGCGACTACACCATCACGCTCACTGCCGCCTCGACAGGCATCACCGACAGCATCGTGAGAGCGACGATCGAGTAAACGTCGCTTCGGGCGCCGCGAAACCCCCGAGGACGGAGCACCAGCGGTTTCAAGGTGATCGCGGCTCAGCTCTCGAGCACCTTGAAACCGCTGGATCGATCGGCCCCCGCTGCGCCCCGCGGGCGATGAGGGACGCCCCTCGTCAAAACACTCCGCCGACGATCACCCCTGCGCCTCCTGCGCCCCACTGCGGAGCGAACACGAGCCGCGGAGGAGGCGCGATCGGCGGCGTCGTGAGCGACCAAATCGAGACGCCCAGCATCGCGCCGCTCACTGCGAAGTATGGGATCGACAGCTCCCACGCGGGCGCGAACGGCCCGTTCGCGAGCGGAATCACCAACGACGCCGTCGCGAGCGCGGTGTGCGCGGCCCACAACACCGTCGACGTCACGCTCAGCTGGAGCGGAACTCCGTTGCCCCGCGCTCCGTACACCGCGATCGCGATCGGCGTCGCGAGCGAAGGAAGCGCCACGATCCCTCCCACCATCGCGAGGAACGGCCCCATCGACGCGCGGGCCCAGCGCTCGCACCCGTCGCTCCCAGGAAGCGCCATGCACGCGTGCGCGTCGCGCGACGCCAACGAGACGACGCTGATCACGCCCACCATCACCGCTTTGCGAAGCACGCAGCGAGCGTAGCAGCGGGACGTGCCCGCAGCGATCGCGCTCACCGTGGGCGATCGACCAACACGAGCGCGGTCGCGAACGGCGGCGTTCCTCGTGTGAATCTCACCGCCAACTGCGCGGCGCCCGCGCTGACCGTATCGATGTACGCAGTCGTCGACAGCCACGCGGGCCGCGGCACCGTGATCGCGACGAAGCCGCGCTCGTCCAGGCGAACCACCGCCGTTTGTTGCGACGGAGCTCGCGCCGTGAGCACGCCATAGATCGCTCCGTCCGGCGCGAACGCGGGATGAAACGAGCGATCGTCGAGCTTGCGGAGCGTCCGCGCCGTCCGATCGAACAGGAACGTCGCCGCGCTCACCCCGAAGAGCAGCGCGCGACCAGGTCCCCAGCTCGCCACGCTGATGGGCGGTGGGAGCGGCTCTCCGGCGCGAAGCTCGAAGGCCGATGTCCCCATGTGCGGATCGTAACAAGTCAGGCGATCACCGCTCGTCTGGCACTTGAATCCATCGCGCCAGTTCAGCGCACCCGCGATACCTGCGCGATCGACCACCGGTCCCAACACGCCGTCGTCGCCGACAGCGGACGCGTGGGCGACGGACCGCCGTTGGAGGGGCTATCTTCTTCGATCGTTGATGGTGGGCCAATGGGTCCAACGCCAACCGAGGCCGCTCCGATGCTGGGGCCTTGGCGCGAGGGCGAGCGAGCGTCGCGCTGGCAACGCTGGCGACCCACGCGAGCGCGATCGCCGTCGCGCGAGACGGGACTGCGAGCGCCTGGCCCGGATCGTCCGCGCCATCGAGCGAAGTGCGAGCCATGGCCTAGCAGCGGAAGTCCCACGTCGACGCGCGCGGCGAAGACCTCCTGCGGCGCAGCGGCGAGTCCGCCGATGTGTGTTCGAACCCCGTGGACTCCAAAGGTGGTTTCGCGAGCAGCGTGCGCGACGGACACGGTCACGCGGCGGATTGCCCCAGCATTGGGGGGCTGCGTCTTGCGCGTACGCGGCTCGCTCCCGGGCGCGTCAGGAGCTTTCGGTCGGGTCGCCCGCGCTGAGCTTCTCGAGCAAGGACAGCAGAGTGCGGCGCTCTTTCGGCGAGAGCACTGCGAAACGTGATGCGAGGAACGCGTCGTGCTCGGGACCGAGCCGCTCGACGAGCTGTCTTCCGCGCGAGGTGAGATAGACCTCTTTCGCCCGGCCCCGCTCCGTGCGCGTGACGAGCTTCGCGTCTTCGAGCTTCGAGACGAGCTGGCTCACGTTGGCCGAGGTCACGCCGAGCGCCTCCGCGAGCGCGGACTGCTGGGTCCCGGGCTGACGCTCGACGGTCGCGAGGATGAAGAACTGCGCTGCGCTGACGACGCTACCGTCGAGCGCGACCTCTGCTGCGCGCTGGACCTTCTGGGCGAACGCAACCATCGCCCCGAACGCTCGCACCTCGATGGAGGGCTTCACGCGGCCCCTGCCCGTGCTCGGTCGAGCAGCGTGTCGCACAATCGCAAGAGCGCCTCCTGGCGGGTCGCGTCGAGGATGAACGGGTCGTGCTGGAAGACGCCGTATCGGCTGGCGAAGCCGCGATCGGGGAGCGCACGATCGAGGACGATCCGGACGATGTCGAGCGCCGCCGCGCGAGGGCTGCGCGTGTCCACGGCGAAGATGGGCTTCATGAGCACGGTCAATAACATCGGAAGCTCGCGCCGGATTTCGGTGTCGACCGATCCGGGGCCGTAGCCAAAGGCAGCCACGCCGCTGCGGGCGAGCTGCGCCGTCCAAAGATCGTTCGCGAGCTGGGCCTGCCCGTGCGAGCGCATCCCGCTGCCGATGTCCGTCGGCGTGCGCAGCTCCATCCGCATCATCGAGGGCAGCGCGCCTCGCTCCGCCGCGGCGACGTTGACGAGCCGCCCCCCAGGCGCCAGCCGGAGCTCACGCGTCAACGCGACACGGCCGAGGAACGACGTCGCGAAGTTCGAATCGACGCCATCACCGTTGGGCCCGGACGTTGGCTTGAGTGTGCCAGCGCAATGGACGACGACTCCGAAGCCCTCCGGGCCCACGAGCGCGTTCGCCTCCGCCGCGAGGCGCGCAGCGTCCGGTATCGACCCGATATCGCCGGTGAGCAGCTTCAGACCAGGCACTGCGGCCCCTAGGGCGCGTGCCTTCTGCGGGCTCCGGCCGATGCCGATGACCCTGAACCCCCGGCGACTCAGCTCCTGCGCCACCTGCGCGCCGATTCCAGAGGTCGCGCCGCTCACGAGCGCGGTGCGTGGTTCGATCGAGCGCGTCTCGTACTGCTCTTCGCCGAATCGCCAGTCGGGACGCGCCGCCCACTCCGCCGCCGCGACCGCCGCGATCGCGGTGACGACATGCACGAGGCAGAGCGACAGCACCTCGACCGTCCCGGCGCCTGTGACGCCCAAGAAGGGAGACGCGAACGACACGAGCAGAACCAACGCGCTCGAGCGGAGGAACACGGCGCGCGCACGACCGGGCTGCACCAGCCAGTGCCCGAGGGCGAGGCGCACGAGCACCGCCGCCAGGACGATCACGGCGCTCACCACGACGATGGGCCCGACCTCGAAGGGCGACGAGGCGCCCCGCGCGACCGTGTGCGCGCTGAAGAAGCCTCCGGCACGCGCAGCAAGGAACACGATCGCGCTCAGCAAGCCGGCGGACAACGCACCAGCGACCGCAGAACGAGCGGCCTTGAACGTCAACAGTCTCATATGTTTATTGCTTAACTTAAGCGATGAACGATCGGCGTCAAGTGGACGAGCTAGCGCGGCGGGCGACGGTCCATCCCGCCCCCCCGCCGGGGACGCTGAAACAGACGTGCGGGCGCAGAAACAGCAGCGGCCCGAGGCCCAGGGGCTGCATCGCCGTCTCTGCGAAGGACTTCGGGTTGTTGTACGCGCTCTGAAAAGAGATCAGCAGCCCCTCGCCGCGAGGTTGGTCCCGTACCCCGTGAGCACGTGGTAGAGGTCGTGAAATCACCGGCTCCGCGCGATGATGTAGCGCGCGTCGTCGGGCATCGCGTCGTTGTCGAAGAACCCATCGCGATGGATGATCCCGGCGAGCAGGTATCCAGGGCATGCCTCCGGGGAAGTTCATCTTCTCGTGCAGAGCTCGGCCGAAGCTGCCTTTCGGCATCGCCGCGAGGACCTTCGGGCTCGAGACGAACTCGCTGATCTTCGGCCGGTCCGCGAGCACGCGGTTGCCGCTCGGATGGGACTTCATGCGCTCGATCGACGCGAGGAGCTATGGCCCCGCGGTGTGCAGGATCATCCGCGGCGCCTGCTGGGCACCTCCGTCGGACACCGCGTTGATCAGCCAGCGAGCCCCTGCGGTCAGGGCGCGCAACGGGGAGCGACGAGCGAGGGGCAGCGCGGCCCTCGTGCGCACGAGTGTAGCGCCGGCGCAGCGCGCGGGACGCGGGACCAGGGTGTGATTGCGGACCTCGTTCGTCAGGCAGAACGCATGGAAAGTGGTAGAAGACACTATGCGGCCTGCCTTCAAGTTCGGGACGACGCTTTGTTGCCTCGCTGTGCCCTCGCTTGCACTTGCGCAGACCGCGCCTGTGGAGAGTACGCCGAGTCCTGCGCCACCTCTCGCCATGGCGCCTCTCGTTGTTCCCCCGCGTCCTCCGGCGCGCCCTCGGATGGGCTATCTCGTTCCACTCGCATCCGTGGGAGTCGGCATTTCCGGTGCGATGTACGTCATCAGCGCGGTGAGCATGATCGGATCGATCCGCTGCAGCAGTGGCGGCCTCTTCAGTTTCGGTTCTTGCTCGAGCCTTTCCGGTTGGTTGTTGTTTCCTCTCTTCGGACCATGGGTGTCCTACGGGAATGTGGATCCGCTTCGGTACAACACCGATGAAGCAAGATACTACCTCGCCAGCGCGATCATTCAGTCCGCCGGGCTGGTCTTGGGGCTGAGTTTGGCGGCGATCATTCCTGCCATTTACAACGCGAACCAACGTCCCAACTCAGTGTCTGCATCGTTACGTTTGTCTCCAGTGGTCCATCCATCTGGTTTCGGACTCGAGGGAGCTTTTTGAGCTCGAAGGCGTTGTAAGGGTAGGACATCCAACGTGGCTCGCAGGGCGGCTGCAGGAAAACATCGAGGCAGGCCGCGGAGCAGTGCGTCGATGAGAGAGTCGAAGTCGGGGAAGCAACGCTTGGCCTTCCGCTGCCTGCTGCCTTCGACGTCGCGCCGCTGCTTCCGACAATTGAGCGCAAACCTTCGCAGCAACGCGAGGTTCTCCGTCGCAAATCCCTCGCCAATTTGATTCTCGTCCTCTCGAAACGGGTGTGATTCCCGTCCTGCTCGAGCGGCCCTTCTGACATCGGCGCGTCGCTGCCCGAGCAGAAGCTGCATGGCGAGATTCCTGCGTTCGAACTCAGCGCTGAACGAATCGATGCCCGTGTTTGTGACCGGCGGCACCAGCCTTTGGCGGCTACGCGCGCTCGACGCTGTCGGCTTCGATCAGGCACGATGAGCCGCCGATGCCTGGGCCGACCATTTTGCCGCGGATCTTCCAGTAGTTGTTGTTCATCGCCATGGCCTTGGCGTGGGTCTTGGCCTCGTCGAGCGTGGCCCAGCAGAGCCAGGCATTGTGCAGCTCGGGCTTCTCGTAGAGGTACAGATAGCCTTCGCGCACCGCCGAGACCTCGCCGGGAGCGAGCCCTCGCGCGATGGGCGACGAGTTCACCGGCGGGACGATCGAGCCGTCGCGCAGCGTGCAGACATACGGCTCGGCGGGAAACCGATCGTACTCGGACACTGACTCGGTCCCGATCAAACCCGACACGATCCCCGGCGCGTCCACGATGAAGGCGCCCGTGTTGTGCCCGAACACCCCGCGAAACTCGCCTTTGGCGTCCAGCGTGCCGACTCTCGTGCGCCGCTCGAACGGCGTTCCCGCGGACACGCGCGCGCCAGCGCCCTGACCGATGACGTAGCTGCCCGTCGAGCCCCCGGCGACGCGAAAGACCGGGGCGCCGGCCAGCGGCTGCTTCGTTCGGTCGTCGATCACGCGAAAGTACGCGAACTGCCGCAGCCGCCGCCGCTTCATCACGATGCCGCCGACCACGAGCGACGGAACGCCAAGGATGAACACAGTCAACAAGCCCTCGCCGATGCTCATCGGCCGACGGTATCACCGTCCGCACGATGCGCATCGCGGGTCAGCGCACGGTGATCGATCGGTGCGCGGTCATCCGTCCGTCGCGCTTGCACTGGACGCTGTAGGGGCCCGGCGATGGAGCCACGAGCGACACGCGGCTCGACGCGTTCTCGACGGGGACGCTGGCGACCTCCGCGCCGGTTTGGCCCTGAACAAGCGCGATCGACCACGTACCGGCGGGCGCTTCGTCGAGGTAGTCGAAGGTGACCTCGAAGGGTTCACCCGCGGCCGGGCTGTCGTCGGACAGGCGGAACTTCACGCTCGAGTGATAGCGGGCGAGCTCGCGGCACGCGGGCCCGACGAGCGCGAGCAGCGCGGCGATCATCGTTCGTCGTGTCATTGCGGGGAGAGAAGGGTACACCGACGAAGCGCTGACCGCGCGGAGACCTCGGAGGGAGAGAGCGACGCTGTCTCGTGCGAGGGGCCAGCGCAGACGCGACTTCAACCGAGCGATCGCACAGGCCACACTGTTCTGGTGTTGGGCGCCGGCACCGTGGAGCGCGATCCCGACTTCATCGCCTCGGACTCGGTCGCTCGTCCTCGACGAGGTCCGCGCGGAGCATCGCGCCGCCGACGCGCGCGAAGACGCCGCGCTCGAAGTGGTCCGCGCAGAACGCGAGCTCGACCGTGGGTTGTGAGCGAGCCCGATCGCTCCCGTCGTCAACCGTGGATCACGCCGCGCGCTTCGCCCGGCGACGCCGTCCGAGCGTAGCGCCGAGCGCGATCACCACGAGCGCGATCGCGCCCGTTTGCCCGCTCGAGCCCGCGGGTGTGCGGCAGCCGCAGCCGCTGCCGCTCGGGGGCCTCGAGCTGCCATCGGCGCTCACGTCGACCGCGCTGCCGTCGGGGCGCGTCGCAGAATCCGTGGAATTCACCACGTCGTTCGACGCGACGTCGTCCGCGATTCCCGTGTCCACCGTTGCGTCGGTGTCGATCACGTCAGGCGTCGAGCTCGCGTCATCCGAGACTCCCGTGTCCGACTCGACACCCGAGTCGCTCTCGACTCCCGAGTCCACACTCACGCCGCTGTCCGTAATCACGCCGCTGTCCACACTCACGCCGCTGTCCGTGAGCACGCCGCTGTCCGTGAGCACGCCGCTGTCCGTCGCGACACCGCTATCGCTCACGCCCGCTGCCGCTTGATCGACGTTGTGCAGGCTCCCGCCGACCACGAGCGACGCGGCGCGCGCGGCTCCTGTGTTGGCGGCGTACGTGTAGTTCACGCTGCGTGGTCCCGTTCCGTTCGTCGTCGCGGGGACGAGCCAGCTCGCCGTCGACGACATCATCCACGGGCAGCCTGCTCCGACGTTGACCATCACCGAGGCCATTCCCGCGCTCGACAAGACGCTGCGCGACGCAGGATCGAGCCTCGGAGCACAGCCATCGGCTTGAACGACGCTGACGTTTTGCCCGCCCACTGTGATGGTCCCGCTGCGCAACGGACCGGTGTTGGCTGCGACCGAGAAGGTGATGTTGCTCGCGCCCGTTCCGCTCGCGGGCAGTCCGGTGATCCAGCTCGCGGCGGTCGACGTCGTCCACGGACACCCTGCGGCTGTTTCGACGCGCACCATCTGCGAGCCTCCCGCGGCGGCGGGCGTCACGAGCGTTGGATTGACGGTGTACGCGCAGCCCGACGCTTGATTGACGGTAAACGTCTGGCCCCCGGCGGTGATCGTTCCCATGCGCGCGGGGCCCGTGTTCGCGTCGACCATGAACGTGATCGTGCCGCTGCCCGTGCCGCTCGAAGGCGCGACGTTGCGAATCCACGGAGTCGTCGTCGAGGCTGTATACGCGCAGCCGCTCGTGCCGGTGAGCATGAAGCTCCCGCCTCCTCCGGCGGCAGCGACCATCGTGCTCGTCGGGCTCAGCACCGTCGAACAAGACGCGCTCTGCCGAACGCTCAACGTCTGTCCGCCGATGGTGACGTTCGCGTTGCGCGCCGCGCCAGGATTGCTCGCGACGGTGTAGTTGATCGTGCGGCTCCCGGTCCCCGACGCAGGAATGCCCGTGATCCACGCGGGCACAGCCGAGGTCGTCCACGCGCCGCACCCGACCGCCGGTGAGTACACCGTCGAAAACGATCCCCCAGCGTTGGTCGCCATCTGCGACGAAGGAACCAGCGTCGAATCGGTGCACACCGACGCGAGCGTCCCGGGCCCGGTCGCGGTCACCGTGAGGCTGCTCGTGTCCGACGCGTTTGCGCCGCCGATCACGAGAAAGAACACGCCCGCAGGAGAGAGCAGTTGGCTCGTGTTCAGCGACGTTCCGCCGGAGCTGACGGTGGGCGTCCACTGATTGATACACGTATTCGAGGGCAAGAAGATCCCTTGATAGACGGTCGCCGTCAGGCCGCCCGGCGAGCCTCCTGCCTTGGTGACGGTAAACGAATACGTGCCCGTGGTCGCGACGGTGAACTGCCACGCAGCGTACGTGCGAGTCGTCGTCGGCGTGCACGCCGAGTTGGGAATCGCTGCAGTTGGACTCGCCGCGGAGCCCGGCAGCTGGACCGAGAACGACTGAGCCTGCGCCGCGCTTCCTGCGAGGATCGCCGAGACCAGCACGCACGCCGCGGACAAACGACGGCCGCGAACAACACAAGAATTCAAGACGACCATAGACCGATCACGACTCCTCGCGCTCGAGCACAGAGCGCGCCGTGATGTTCGCCCATCTCGTGCTCGAGGCACAGTCTCGCTCCTCGCACGCCATGACTCGGCGCGGAGTCGCTCTCGGATCCGGGCACGTTCGCGCGGAGCGAGACCGGCGATGATTGAAATCGTGTGCGCGCTACGCGCCGCCCGCGAAGAGGATCACTTCGACGTCGCGCGCGACGACGGTCACCGACGGTTGGCCATCGATGAACACGCGATGCAGCGCTCCGTTGTCGACGACGAGCATCGCGGCGCTCGACTCCCGGCGCGCCCAACACTGACCCGCGCATCGAAACACCGCGCGCGCGCGGGCGCGACGGGCGTGTTGTTCGACGATCGATTCTGGCTCGGCGCTACGCCTCAGTCGGCGGACGATCCGTCGGCGCGACGGCTCGAACAAACAAGTCCACGAGCGCCGTCGCCCACGCGTCCGTCGAGTCGTGACGCTCGACGATCACGCGCTGCGTGACGGCCCCGAGGAGCGCCGGCAGAACGACGCTCGGGTCCGCGTCGCTCCTCCACTCGCCGCGCGCGATCGCCCTCGCGACCAGCGCCGCAGCGCCTGCAACGCCGTCCCCCTCCGTCGGAACGGCCATGAGCGGTCGATCCGAGCTCGCCCCGAGCGTCGCGCGCGCGAGCGCTCGTCCGCGCGGAGACTCCATGAAGCGCGCGACCGTCGTGACCATCGCGAGCAGGTCGCCCCGAAGCGAACCGGTGTCTTCGAGTCGCAGCGACAGCTCGGACAGAACCCGCGCGAGCGCCGCCTCGATGAGCGCCTCGCGCGTCGGCCATCGACGATAGATGCTCGTCTTGTTCACGTTCGCGGCCCGCGCGATTCGATCGACGCTCAGCGACGCCACGCCGTGCTCGAGCAGCTCGTCGAGCGCGTGCTCGAGGATCGAGTCTGCGATCGGAGCGCCGCGCGCTCGTCCGACGTCGCGCCGCCGCGCCGGGAGATCGCGACGAACCGAGGGCTTCTTCTGCATCGAGGACGAGAGCCTACGACACCGACAGACTGCCTGAAAAAAAGCCACAAACCAATATTGCAACATTTGTTGCAATGTGTTTTCTTCGATCCGTTGGCTCGCGGAACGGTTGGCGAGCCGAACGCGCAACGATCGGAGGCCCCGTGACGGTTCGACGCTTCGAGATTCCCCTCGGCTCATGGACGAGCACACTCTTTGTGGCATCGGTGCTCGCGCTCGGCGCGGCGTGCGCGACGCCGCAGACGCGAGACGCGGACGCGGACGCACACGTCGACGCGACGAGCGAGGGCAGCGCGCCGTGTGTTCCCGACGAAGCGCAGTGGAACGCGACGGTGCGGCCTCTCGTCGAGCGCTACTGCGGGCAGTGCCACGGCGCCGTGCCCAACTTCGGAGCCCCCTCGTCGCTGCTCGAGGTTGCGTCGATCGCCGAGCGCCGCGCCGACGGGCTCTCGGGCTTCGAGCACATCGCGGACCGTGTGGCGCGCAGGTCGATGCCGCCCGCGAGCTTGCCGAGACTCCCGGACGACGACGCGCGAGCGATCGCCGCGTGGGCGAGCTGCGGACGGCGCGACGTGCAACCGTCGGACGGCCTCGTCGCGAGCGCACCGCCGCTGCTCGCGCCCGAGCGCGCCCCCGCGGGACTGACGCCGATCGAGATCCGGGCCGATCGCTTTCCGGTCGAGCCCACGGTGCGCGACGCGTATCGGTGCTTCGTGATCGAGCCGAGCATCGCCGAGCCGCGCTTCGTTCGCCGCTTCGAAGCGATCATCGACGAGTCACGCGTGCTGCATCACATCGTGCTCTCGAAGGACGTGATGCGAACGACGGCGCTGGGCAACTTCGATTGCAACGGGGGCGGAGGCATGCCCAACGGCGCGCAGTACTTGTTTGTGTGGGCGCCGGGTCAGACCGCGCTCGAGTTTCCTTCGGGCGGGCTCAGGGTCGCGCCGGGAGATCGATTCATCCTGCAGATTCACTACAACAATGGCGCTGGTGTTCCCGGGGTTCGAGACTCGAGCGGCGTTCGCTTGCTTACCGGCCCCACAGTCGGGACGGAGTACGGGATGTTCTCAGCGGGTTCGATGAGCTTCTCGCTCCCTCCGAGGCAGCGCACCACGGTCGAAGGTCGCTGCACGATCCGTCGCGCCACGACGCTCTACGCGGGAATGCCGCACATGCATCTGCTAGGCGCGGAGTTCGAGACCTCGCTCTTGCGGCAAGGGAGCCCGGCGCAGAGCATTCTGTCGTTGCGCGGGTGGAGCTTCGAGTCGCAGCTCTTCTATTCGCTCCCGATCGAGCTTCGGCCGGGCGACGTCCTTCGCACGCGATGCACGTTCGACAATCCCAACACCGAGCCCGTTCGCGTGGGCGAACGCACCACGGACGAGATGTGCAACAACTTCATTTTCGCGACGCCGCCGCCCGACAGTCCGTTGTGCGACGAAGGCTCGCCGGATCGCCCGACGGACGTCGCGTACCAGCCGGGCGTGTGCTTGCCGCCGAGCGCTCCGAGGGCCCCTGCGCTCGTTCGGGGCTCGTGGACGCAAGCCGCGAGCGTCGGAGCGCTTCGCGCAGGGCCCGTCGTCGATGGGCGCTGGGCGCTCGACGCCGCTGACGTCACGGCGACCGGCGGCGCGACGCCGATCGGAAACATCGAGTTTTCTCAGTCGTACACGCTCGCGCGAGGGCAAGTGATCACCAGCGCGAGGACGCTCACGCTCGACGTGACGACGGACAACGTGCTGCTCTTCGCGTCGGGTATGCGCTTCGGAATGCCGCTTCACCAGAGCTTCACCGTGCCGTTCGACGACGCGATCGCCATGGTCGACGCGACCGCGACGTGCCCTTCGTCCGGAGGGCGCACGCGCTTCGAGTGGGGCATCGAGGGCGATGCGCTCACCGTGCGCTTCGCGCGCAGCGAGATCCCCGGCCAGACGCTGTGGGCGAGGTATCGGTTTCGACGCGTGCCCTAGCGCGACGCCTCATCGGAAGAAGACACGCAGAGGGCGCGCTCCTGGGAAGTGCCCCGAGAAGCCAATGCAGTATTCGCTGTGAAAACAGCGGCGAACGCACGGTGCAGCGGGGGGGGTGCTGCGCGACCATTCGAAAGAGCGCTCGGAGCGGCATCAGGGGCGCGACGATGCGTGGCGCGGTCATCTCTTCTCGCGTCCTCGACGGGCCGCGTTCGTAGATGGACCGCACCATGGCCTTCCGCTCCGGGAGGCTGTGCTTGGTGACCTCGGCGATCGTCGCGCGCCACGAGACCTCTCGGCCCCATCGGCAGGGTGTGATCGCGGTTCGTGCGGAGCGCGGCGCGCTTCCCTCGTTGCAACTTCGCGCGAAGAAACGCGACCGAAACACGATGGATCTCCCCCGGGAGC
>LNEO01000339.1 GCA_001465015.1 Deltaproteobacteria bacterium Ga0077539
CATCTTTTCATTGGGTCCGCTGCCTCGCCGCTGAAAATCCAGCGCATTCGAGGCAAGTGATGAATGATGAGCGCTCGCTGCCGCGCCGCCGCTCGCTGCCGCGCCCCGGCTGTCGTATGGGAGTCGATGCACCCACCCGCTATTCCGAGCTTCGACCGAGGATTTCCGCGGCGAGATCACGGAGTTCTCGGTCTCTTGTGCGTCGATAGATCCCTCGGACGAGGGGGACGACCTCGTCGTAGAAGAAGCGGACGTTGAAGCCGGCGCAGGGAGTGGTTCCGAATCGAAGCCAGTAGAGCACGCGGCGCTGGCGGTCGGTGGTCCCCGAGAGCGCCTCGCGCACGGCCTCGAGCCTCGTCCAGCGGGCGTTGTTGTGTCGCCACCAGGTCCGCCCGGCGGCGGTCTCTGCAGCGCTCTCGGGCGCCGTGGCCGTGGCCGAGAAGCCGAAGTCGTCGAACGTGAGCGCCTCGAGGACCCAGCCCGCGCGGTCCGTCGTCCAATCGAGCGCGTATTGGATCACCGGGCCCGTCCCGTTGCGACGGCGCGCTCCGGGATAGACCAGCTCTTCGGTGTTCGAGAGCGGAACCCGCCTCGGCGCCCGCAGCATCGCGATCAGCGCGGCGACCCCAGCGCGATCCGCGGACTCGATGCGCTGCGCTGCCCGCTGCACCTTGAGCCAATCGTTGCCCGTGAATCGCTCGCGGGTGCGCTTGCTCAGCGTCCGCACCGCGCGCGGCCCGAGCGTCACGACCAACGGAACCGGCGCCAAGGCAGGAAACCGCTCTGCCCTCCGCGCCCTTCGCGCGGGCCTCGTCGGCGCGGCCTCGACGACGGTGGGCGCAGCCTTGCTGTGCGCTTCGCACGCCGCGATCCACGCGAGCGACAGCGCTGCGCAGAGCACCGCGCAACGTCGCGACAACCTCAGCGAGCCGGTCCTACCGTCGCTCATTCGAGCACTACCCCGAGCACAACACGAACCGCGGTCGGATTGAACCGATGATCTGTCGATTACTTCTCCAAGCGTTTCGCCGGACATCGTGCACAATGCGCCGCCATGACCGACCCCAAGGGCGAGGCGCTGACGGCGCTCGCGCTCGAGATCCTCGACACGTTGGTGGTGATCGCGACTCCTGGGTGGGCCGAGCTCTCGGTCGCGATCGAGCGACGCGACGCCAAGCCCGTCGCGCACAGCATCGTCGCCCGCGAGAAGGAGCCGCGCGAAGCGCGAGCAGAGCTCGGCCTCGACCTCGGCGAAGTGCGCGCTTCGCTCGACGCTGCGCTGGACGAGCTCGACGAGCTGCTCGGGCGTGGAGCGCTCGCGTCGCTGGCTGTTCATCGAGCGAGCGACGTGGACGCGACGGTGGCGTTGCTCGCGAGCGACGGTCGTTTGCTGGCCGAAGTGCCCTTGGACGAGCGGCTCTATCCGTACCGCGTGTACACAGAGGCGCTCTTCGACGCGGCGCTCGCGGCGGCGACGATCGACGAAGGGCAACGCGCGCTCAGCGCCGAGGCGCAGGGGCACGATGACTGGGAGTACGACGCCAAGACGCTCGAGCTGCAGTTGAAGAAGGGCGTTCTTCCCTGGCGGGTGTATCGGGCGCAGGTCATCGCGACGTGGGCCAAAGAGTCCGAGACGCTCTTGTGGGGATGGGCCAACGACGAGCTGCCCGAGCGCAGCAAATCCCTCTCGAACGCGGCGCGCGAGTCGACGAAGTCGCACGCGGGGCTGGGCGCGCTGCGAAGGCCGCACCTGCCCGCGGACGAGCCGTTTGCGTCGGCGCTGGCGAGGATGGCTGCCGCGCGCGTCGGCGCGTGGGCCGTGTACCCCGCGGTGTACGAGAGCGGCGTGATCTATCTCGGGGTGCTGCGAGAGCGTTGATCGGTTCGGCGAATCGTCGCGCGTCGCCAACCGAAGGCAGAGCTGCGATACGCTCGGACGCCAGATGATCCGCACCGTCCGAGCGAAGTTGATGCTCCTCCTCGGCGCGACGATGCTCAGCGTGCTCGCCTCGCTCGCCGTCCTTGCGCTGCTCGTTCAGAAGCAGGTCATCGACACGTTGGCCGAGCGCGTCCCGACGACGGTCCAGGGGATCGAGGTCGAGCTCGAAGACGAAGTGCGCAGCATTTCGTTGCTCTCGGGCGTGCTCGAGCAGTCGCCGCACCTCGCGAGGCTCGTTCGCGAGAACGCTCCCGATCGCGCGCTGCGGACGCTGACGCGGATGCGAACGGCCTTCGCCAGCGTCGACTTCGCCCTCTTTCGCTCGGACGGGACGCTCTTCGCGCAGGTCGGCATCGATCGCCCGCCGAGCAACCTGGTCGAGCGCGCTCCCGAGGCCGCCGCGGGCGCGCGCCGAAGCGCGTGGCGCGGAGTGATCTCGGGCGGCTGCAACCTCGATCCTCGCGCCGACACCTTCGCGTACGGGCAGATCGCGCCGCTCGAAGACGTGGGGTTCGTGTTCACGTGTCTGCCGATCGATCGCGCGCTGGTCGTGCACGGCGCGAAAAACGTGGGCGCGGAGGTGGCCGTCGTTCACCGGGCGTCTGGGAGGGTCGTGGCCGCGACGGACCAGTTTCCTCGGGCGCTGGGAACGCACGCAGAGCGGGGGCACCGCGTCGAGACCGACGCCCGCGGCTCGCGCTGGGCCTTCGCGCGGGCGGACCACCAGCGCCTGATCGGCGCGGGGCCTCTTGATTTTGTGGTCGCTCTCGACGTGACCGAGCTGTCCAATCGCGTGCGGACGGACATGCTGGCGGCCGCGGCGCTATTGCTCGCGATCTCGCTCGTGTCGCTCTGGGTCGGCGCGCGGATCGCCAGTCGCATGAGCGGCGCGATCACTCGCCTCGGCGGGGCGATGAAGAAGCTCGAGGACACGCAGTACGCGCACGTCGACGACATCGCGACCGGCGACGAGCTCGAAGCGCTCGCGGTGGGCTTCAATCACATGGTCGACGGCCTGCGCGAGCGCGACAAGCTGCGCTCGACGTTCGGCAAGTACATGACGCAGTCAGTGATGGAGCACTTGCTGTCGGGCAAGGTTCAGCTCGGCGGCGAGAAGCTCACGGTGACCGTGCTCTTCTCGGACATCCGCAGCTTCACGACGATCAGCGAGCAGATGGACGCCCACGCGCTCGTCGCGCTGCTCAACGAGTACTTCACGGTGATGGTCGGGATCATCATGGAGGAGGGCGGCGTCGTGGATAAGTACATCGGCGACGCGATCATGGCGGTGTTCGGCGCGCCGGTCTCGCAGCCAGACGACGCGGTGCGCGCGGTGCGGGCCGCCACGAGGATGCGGGCGGCGCTGGTTCCGCTCAACGCCTCGCTCGTGGCGCGGGGGATCGCGCCGATCGCGACGGGCATCGGCGTTCACACGGGCGAGGTCGTCGCGGGCAACATCGGCTCCGAGCAGCGCATGGAGTACACCGTGATCGGGGACGCGGTGAACGTCGCCTCGCGCCTCGAGGGAAAGACCAAAGAGCTCGGCGTGGATCTCGTCATCAGCGACACCACCTTCGCGCTCATCTCGCACGTCGCCAAGGGGCGAGCGCTGGCAGAGCTCTCGGTGAAGGGCAGGCAGCAGAGCGTGCGATGCTTCGCCGTCGACGCGATCGAGACCGACGAGCGCCCCCGCGGGTGACCGCGTCGTGGCCTTGCCCGCAGCGCGCTTTCGGATCGAGCGCTGCGCGATCACTCGGCGCGGAAGAACGTGACAGGGTACTCGACGCGCACCTCGCCGCGCTCGGGCCGGGGAAACTGCAGACGCTCGAACACGCGACGCGCGCACTCGCGCACCGCCGGGAGCGGGTACTCTGCGTCCGTCGACGCGTCGCGCACCGTGCCCTGCGGCGTGATCGTAAATGAGACTTCGGGTGAGCCGCGTGAGGTCCGCGCTCGCAGAGAAGACCGACCGCACCCCGATCGTCCCGAGGGGCTCTCTGAGCCGAGAATGACGCCGCACCGTGAAGCGCGGGAGGTTCACGACCACGTGCTGCTCGCGGGCGATCTCGACCCAGCGCGCGAAGTTCTCTGCGGTGAACCTCGAGCTGATCGACGCCATCGTGCGGCCGGGCGTCGGGATCATCACGTCCATCACCAGCTCTTGTCCCTCGTACTCGAGCTCGATCAACCGCACGTCGGTGTCCTGCGCGTAGCGGACCTGCACGGGCCCGCTCATCATCGGTACGGTCTTGGCGAGCCCGTCGCCGACGAAGAACGGCTCGTCGCGCGTCGCGCTCGGGTCGAAGGTGGCCCGGGTGTGATCGCGGTTCGTGCGGAGCGCGGAGCGCATCCCTCGTTGCAACTTCGTCCGAAGAAACGCGACCGAAACACGATGGATCTCCCGGGGCGGCCAAGGGGCCCGGCAAGCGTGCGCAGCGGGCGGCCGGGAGCCAAGGGGCCCGGCAAGCGTGCGCAGCGGGCGGCCGGGAGCCAAGGGGCCCGGCAACAGCGCGACTTCGTCGCGTAGCGCAGCGGGCTCGCGCCCGCAGCTACTCCATGCACAGGTATTCGAGACACGAGGCTCGCAGGCGGTCCTCCAATGAAACACGAGTCTCGACGCTGTCGAGTCGTCGCGCCACGCGCTCGGACAGCGATACACCAAGGAGACCGTCCGACGGTCGTCGTAGGTTTCGCGCTCCGCGGCCTTGGGTTGGCTGGATTTCCACCGCGCTGATCCGCTCGGGCATCTTCGATGCCATCGCCGGCGTGGTGTAGCCGCCCAACGTCGTCGCAGAATATCGCAGTCGAACACCCGGCAACCGTGCGTCGAGCTCAACGAGTCGAGACTCGAGTCCTGGCGGGGACCGCGGGCGCGGAAATCGTCTGGAGTCCCTGTGCACCGAGTAGCTGCGGGCGCGAGCCCGCCGCGCTCCGCGTACGTGCGTCCCGCGCGTCACGCGGCGCGCTGTTGCCGGGCCCCTTGGCTCCCGGGGCGGCCAATCGCGACTCGAGCGCTTGGTCTCTCAGCGAAACTGCGATGATGGCAGGCGCTCGGCGATATCCCCACGTTCTGCAATCACACCCAGGCAGCCCGTGCTGTGGCGGTTCGGCGTCGACGCCTCCGCGCACTATGTCGGCATTGGCGTCGCGATCAACGGCACCGCGAGCTGCTCGTTCCAGGGACTCATGGCCCCAGGTGTCACGCTCGACGCGCCGGCACAGGCTGTGATGAGGCGCTCATCAGCAACGATTGCCGCGCGACGCTCGCGCGCGCGCATCCCCCGAGCCTCGATCGAAAGTGCGGCGGCGGCTGCACCTGCGCGACCCCCGCGAGCGCCTCGCGTGACGCTCCGTCGCAGGCGACCCTGTCGATCTTGCTCACGCTGGTAGGCGCGCTGATGGTGCGCCGCGCGCGTCGCATCGACACAGGACGTCCGCGCTGAATCACGCGCTTCTTCCTCGGGTGCCGCGAGGACGACCGTGGCGGCCGTAGGGCTGGCTGCGTCGATTGCTCGTGCCGAGGGAGTGCGATGGTCCCTCGGCGCTCGTGTTCGTGCGTGGTGCGGGCAGCCCGACGGCTGCGGCGGAACGTGCCGAGTATGGTGCCCGTACGGCCGAAGCTGCGACCCACGAAATCAATGCACGATCTGCACGCCGCGATGCCCTCCGGGCACCGCGTGCGGAGCGTCCGACGGCTGCGGGGGCCGCTGCCCTGGAGGCTGTCCCCTCGGATCGACGTGCAGTCCAGACCGACGTTGTCTCGTTCCGGGATTGGGCTGTCGTCGCCCCTCGGACTGCCCGGCGACGTGGGCGTGCGTGCAGGGGCGGTGCGTCGCGCCGTGCCCTCCTGGGCGCGAGTACTGCGCGCCGGGGGTGTGCTGCTCGTCCGAAGAGGAATGCGTGCAGGGGCGGTGCGTTCCGCGGCCGCCGTAGCGATAGGCAGCGGGTTCGAGGCGCAGACCGCGAAGCGGTTGAAGGCTGCTCGTCGAGCGGGTCGACCCCGCTTGCGTCACCCCTCTGGATGGAAGTTGAACGGAAACGAGAACTCCACGCTGCCCCCTTCGGGCTGCGGAAACTGCAGCGGAACCACCACTCTCACCACGCATTCCGTGAACGCTGGGGTTTCCGCAAATCCGCGCGTCGAGATCCTCGAGATGCGCCCAGAAGCGTCGATCGTGAACTGCACATCGAGACGGCCATGCAATCGCCGATCGACGAGCAGCGCAGCCTCGTAACACTCGCGAATGACGTGGATTCTCTGCCGCAGCACCGCCGCGACGTCGGCTGCGTCCATCGTTCCCTCGGGCGGGAGCTCGCGGCTCGGCGCTGGCGGTTGCTGTTCTGACCGCGGTATGGCCCAGCGGCTTCGACGCCGCGTTCGCCGCGCTGTTACGCCTTGCCCCTCGCCGGTGTTGGTCGTCGCTTCGCAAGCGCACAACACCAGCGTCGCGAGGATGATCCCCGTTCGTCCAAGCACCATCGATCTCCCTCCGTACTCTACCGCAGCGCCAGCACCCACACATCGTACAGACAATGGGTCCACGCGGCGATCGCGAACCCGCGCACGCGGTAGATCCCCGCGAACAGCGCGCCCGCGAACACGCGAAACACGAACGCCCGCACGGTGAACGGCTCGCCCAACGGCCCGATGTGGTGAACCATCGAGAACGCGAGCGACGAGAGCGCTCCGCTCACGAACAGCGCGCGCCACCGGGACTGTCCCATGCGCTCGAGCAGCCACACGAGTCCGGTGAACATCCCCGCGCGAAACACGAGCTCTTCGTGCAGACCCGCGCCGCACGAGGTCACGATGTCGCCGATGAACGAGCTCGACCCCTGCGCGCCCAGGCCCACGGCGCGCGACAAGAGCACCGACGTCGGTCCCACAATGGAGGCCAGGATCGCGCTCTCGAGCAGCACCGGCGCAAAGAGCTTGGGCGAGAGCTTCGCGCGACGGCGCGCCCAGAGCACGCCTCCGAAGAGCGCGAGGGACGCGACGAGCGCGACGCCCGCGTACACGAGGCGAGAGCCTCCCGTGAGAGCGAGGAGGTTTCCTGTGAGAAAATCCACGCCGTTGGCGCGCCACGAGCACCGGCCTCCGCGGCAGTCCATCATCGCCAGCGTTCCGATCTGGTAGATGACGAACATCGGGAGGACGAGAAACAAGCTCGTCAGCGGATCGACGCGCGTGGTGAAGTACGCTCGAGCGCGGGCGAAGCGCCCCTCGGGTTCGAGCGATGGGCCAGGGTTGGGTGCGCTCTGCAAGGTCGGTTGCTCCAAGCGTGGCACGACTCGGGGCCCCGCGCTCGATCTGTCCAGCAGGCGCGCTCTCCGCCGAGCGCCGAGTACGGGTACCCTCCGAGCCCGCGACGGCAATGGACAACAGCGACACGTTCGAACCACTGGTTCGAGACAAGAACTACGAGGCGCTCTCCAAGCGCGGTCGATCGGACCGCGCGCGGTGGAGCAAGTACGTCCGCTTCTGGCTCTCGGTCGACAAACCCGAGCACGTCGACGACAAGGGCGCCGTTCGCTTCGACGCGCTGGAGGTGCGCGACCTCGACGCGCCCGTCACCGAAGAGTCCTTTCGCGCGTGGTTTCGAAAGAGCCCATCGCCCGTCGTCGTGCGCTGGATGACGAGCTTGTTCTCGCTCTCGGACCCTCGCGAGGTGACTTGGGAGCGATACATCCAGCTCGCGCGCGAAGAGGCCAAGGCGCTCTTGCCCGAGACCCTGCCGACGTCCCATCGACACGACCCCCGAGAAGACGCGCTCTTTCTGCTCGCGGGCAGAGAGTTCGGCGAAGCGTGCGGCGCGCGCCGCGCCGCAAACAAGAACTCGCGCATCCCGAACACGCTCGAGCTCGCCACCACCGACGCGATCGAAGCGTGCCTCCGCGCGACAGAGAAGAAGCTCTCTCTGTACGAGGTGCGAGAGGCGGGGCGCTGGCTCTCGACGCGCTCGGATCGCTCCCGATCCACGGCGGACGCGTACGCGAACGCCCTTCGGCACGCCACGGCCAGGCTCAAGAAGAACGACCTCAACGACCTCTACTTCGAGACCGAGTTGCTCTCGGCCGACGCGCTCGCCGAGGTCATGACCAACGCCAAGAAGCTGCCCGAGGCGTTTGCGCTCGTCGTGATGCGCGCGGTGTCCGAGGGGCGGCCGCAGGCGCTCTCGGCGCTCGAGTCCGTGATCGCCGCCGCGAACAAGCCCGAGGACGAGCCGCTGAGAAAGACCGCGCTCCTCGCGCTCGCGTCCGCGGGCAGCGACGCGACGGAGGCGCTCGCGAGGCTCGCGGCGGGCGGCGGTCCTGCGGCGGAAATCGCGGCGAAGCTCGCGGCGCTGCCTGCGCCGGAAGAGAGCGCGTGGGCGGGCGTTCAACGGTCGCTCCCGCGCTACGGGCGCAAGCCCGAAGAAGATCTGCTCGATCTCTCGAAGCTCGTGGCGAGCAGCAGCGCGAGCGAGCCCGCGAGCCTCGAGTCGATCGTGGCTGCGTCCACGACGAGGCTCGAAGAGTCGCTGCTCAGCGAGTCTGGTTGGGCGGACTATCTGCAAATCTGCTCGCGAGACCCGTACCTCGAGGACGTCCCGTACCACTACGCGAGGGCGAAAGAAGAGGGGCGACTCGGGCTCGGATCGGACCCCGCATCGCTCGTCCGCGCGATCGACGAAGTGTGCTGGGAGGGGAGTGTTACTCGCGCTTACTACAGCGACAAGCGACCCGGCGTGGGGCACCTGCTCCTCTGGGCGGGCGCGTCGATGGAGGTCTATCGCCACGCGATCGGGCGCTTCATGGCCACCAAGAGACACAACCTCATGGGCTCGATCGAGCGCAGCTTCGTCGAGCCCCTCGAGCAAGAGCAGCCCGAGTGGGCCGATTCGCTGCTGGTGTTGCTCAAGCACTATCGATCGAACCGCAACGAGCTGTTCTTTCTCGGCGATCCGCCGTTGCTCGCGCGGGGCGAGAAGCCCGAGCGCACGCGGTCTATTTCAGTCGATCGTCAGGACGTCTGGGTGCGCGGGATGGTGCGCGGCGCCGAGTCGTTTACGGTGAGCTTTCGCGGAGGCGTCGAGCTCTTCGTGGACGTCGTCGGCGAGCGGTGGAAGCTCGCCGCCAAGGGCGCCAGCGGCTGCACTCCGCCGCTCGATCGGACGAGGGGCGTTCGGTTCGCGCTCGAGCTCGCGGGCGACAAGCTGGGCGTGGGCGTCGACGGCGTGCTGCTCGACACGCTGTACGACAAGATTCCTCTCACGCAGAGCGCGATCACGGTGAACCCGAAGGGCGAGAGCACCGAGGTCTCGTGGATCGAGGTGTTCGCGAAGTACCGCATGGTGGCGAGCGACGCGGTCGCGAGCTTGCTGCGCGACCCGACGAGAGCGCAGACGCACGCCGAGCTCGCGGCGATCGGACTGCCGTCGACCGCGCACATCCTCGCGGCGACCAGCGTGATCTTCACCGACAAGACCGCTGAAAACGCCGGCAAAGCGCTGAAGAGCATGAAGGGCGACGCCGTGGCGAAGTGGCGAGACGCGGCGGCGGCGAAGAAGGGCAAGTCGAGCGCGGCGAAGGGCGAGCGAGCGACGGAGGGCGAGCGAGCGAAAGAGGACACGCTGACCGAATTTCGTGTGCGCGGCTACGAGGACGTGGTGCGGGCGTTCGAAGCGTTCGAGCGAGAGGGCGGCGCGAAGAGCGCGAAGAAGGCCAGCGCGAAGAAGCCCAAGGTCTTGCGTAGGGGCCAGACGCAGCACGGTGATTTCGAGTACGCGACGTTCGCCAAGGACGGCTCGACCGAAGACTGGGGAGCGAACAAAGCTGTTCCGGCGTCGGCTGTGTACTTCACGGAGACCGCGCCGGACTTCGCGACGAAGTACCTGGCGAGCAGCTTGTGCGACCTGCCCGCGCTCGCGATGAAGGGCCGCGGAACGACCGCGTCCATGAGCACCGTCGTCGAGAAGAACTCGTACATCATCGCGAAGCTGGCGCTCACTCCGCCAGACAACGGTGACGACTGGGGCCCTGTGTTCGACTACGCGTACTGCGCGGCCTTCAAGGTCGAAGAGGGCTGGGCGTGGGCTGTGTGCGACAGCGAAGACCGCTTGCGCGCGGTGCTGGGGATGCAGGCGTTTCCGCCTCGGGACGCGTGGGTGCAGAAGGACGGCGTCGTCGTCGGCGACTGGTGACGGGTCAGCTCTGACCGACGCTCTTCAGCGCCCGCTCGAAGGTCTCCCACGTCGACGCCGGCAGCGCCTCGCGCAAGAACGCGACGAACTCTCTGTCCTTCGCAAACGTGTCCTGCGCCGCCACGAGCGCCGGGACGAGCCTCTCTCCCAGCGCTGCGAGCGCCGCGCGGAGCTCGGGGCGTCGGACGCCGCTCCTTCGCTCGAGCACGACCCTAACGCCGCGCTCGAAGGCGTCATCGTCACATAGATTCAAGATCGACAGCGAGCGGGTGGGGTCCTTGTCCTTCTCGAGCCTCGCGAGCAGGAGGGCGTTTCGGCGCTCGATGGGCAGCCCAGCGATCACTCGTCGTCGAAGCGCGGCGTACTCCTCGCTCCAGTACTCGAGCTTCTCGCCGCCCTCGTCGTCGAAGCGAACGTGCTCGTCCCACTGCGGGTCGATGGGCTCGCCGCGGTCCGCGGCGAACGCGAGCGCCTGAAGGATCTGCTGCGCGCGGCTGCGCCTGCGGTCTCGCGGGGTCTGCTCGTAGATGCGGGCGAGGTGCTCGAGCGCCGGGCTGCCGAGCTCTCCGACGACCCTCGGCTCGAGATAGCAGTTGGTCGTGTCCTTCTCGAAGATCTCGCGCAGAAGCGCGTCGTCTGGGTGGGCGATCAACGCGGCGAGCGCTCGTTGGTACTGAAAGGGCTGCGCCAGCCGCTCGCGCGCGAGGGCGTGCGCCCGCTCGCGAGGAAGGGCCCGCAGCCCCGCGATGTACGGGCGAATCGACTCGAAGTAGACGCCCGAGAAGAACTCGAATCGCAGCAGCGCGTCGAGGGACTCGGGCACGGGCTCGCCCCGCTCGGCGAAGCGTCGCGCGGCGACCACCGCGAGGAGCTCTCGGATTTGTTTGCCGAGGTCCGTGCGGTCGACGAGCGAATGCGCGGCGTCCAGGAGCTCTGTCGGCGAGTCGTCGCGGCCTTCGACGATGCCGATCACGTACGCCAGCGTGCGGTTGTCGCCAAACGAAAATGGCTTGGACAAGAGCGCGGCCAGCTCGCGCGCGGTGCACGCGACGAGCGCGTCTCGGATGGAGTGAACGCCATCGAACTTCTGCTCGAGCGCGGCGCGCACGATGGCGGCGGACCACTCGGCGGGGGTTCCGAACCGAAGCGCGACCGCGCGGACGTCTTCGGTCTCTTGCATTCGTTGTTGCACAACGCCGCCGCCTTCGACGAGCGGCAGCTCCCAGCCCATCGTGAGCCCCCACTGCGTGCACTGGTTGCGAGCGATCTGCTCGAGGATGCGCTTCTTTGTGTCCGGCGCGAGCTCGATGCCCATTCGGCCTCGAACGAAGTCGAGCCCGTCGCGCACCCACGGCGCGAGCTCTGCTTCGCGCGCGGCGAAGAGACCTTCGGCGCGTCGCGCGGCGGAGAAGAGCAGCGCGTCGACCTCTCGGCACGATCCGTCGGTGAAGTAACGGGCCGTGTAGCCCTTGGGATAGAGCTTCTTCGGGTCTCTGGGCAGCCTCGCGAGCAGCTCGAACAAGAGCTCGACCGGCGCGTCGTCCGGGCTCTCTGCGAGCAGCGAGAGCAGCCCGAGGTTGCTCTCGGCCTTCACGGCGCGGTGCTCGACGAGGTGCCACAAGAGCTTCGGCGCGTCTTGCCACGAGGCGGCCTTCGCGAGCTCCATCCGGTGTTTGTGCGAGTCGGACGAGACGATCGCGTCGAGCTTGAGCGCGATCGACGCGAGCTTCTTCGGAGTGAGCTCTCCGAACGCGGCGATCTCTTTGCGCTTCTCGCTCGCGCTGCTCGGCGCGCCGGCGGCTGCGACGAAGCCCTCGCGCTCGCGCTGCGCGACCATGCGCAGTCGAATCCGCTCGCACGTCGCGTCGTTGTCGCAGTGTTGTTCGCGGGTCTGCGGGGGCTGTCCCTCGAGGCCCCATCGCTCGCGCAGGACCTGGCCTTCTGCGCCGACCTCCCAGAACTCGAGCTGCTCGCCCTGTGGGCGGGTCCATCGTTGCATCGTTGCGTGGGGCAATGGTAAGCGAGTCTGTCGGTGGGACGTACGTCGCGAATTCGCGCTGCGGCCTCTCGCTGTGCCAGGCGACCTTTGGCCGTGAACACCGATCCGCGCCTGAAGGGCTTCGTCGAGGGGCGTAGATCCCGGGCGGGCGAAACTAGCCCCACAACGTCGCGAGTTCGATCGGAACCTCGTCGAGCGGCGCCGCGCACACAATATCATCGCCATCGAGGCGCGCGATCTGCCTCGCTCCCGCAGAATCCAGCGCGAACACTTCGAGCGTCCGCGCGTCGGGGTCGAGCAACCACGCATGACGAGCTCCGTACGCAGCAAACAACGGAAGCTTCGTCGCGCGGTCGTACACCTCGGTCGAGGGTGAAAGCACCTCGCACAGCCAATCCGGCACGACTTCGATCGGGTAGTCATCGAGCGACGGCGCCCGCTCCGCGCGCCACGCAGCGATGTCCGGGTTGAGCTTGTCCGGCCCTTCACCGAGATGCAGCTCGGGCCCGAGCAGAAAGAGCCACCCCGTCGGCCTCGAGCCGCCGCGACGCAATGGCAGCGCGCGATCGAGCGCAGCGAGCAGGCGTCCGATCGCGAACTGATGCGACGCGCGAGGCGCAGGAGCCATGAGCAACGCGCCATGAATGATCTCGGAGCGCATCCCGGTCGGCGCGCGCTCGCGCATCGCCTCGACGTCGGCGCTGTTGCGGATCGAGCGTGCAGCGGTCATCGAGCGACGAGCGTAGCACTCACGGTGCAGGGGGGATGAGCTTCGCTGCGCGCGAGCTCCATTGATTTCGCTCCGCGCAGAGCAGCGGACACCGAGCAACACCGCCCGCTGCGCGAGTCGCACGTCACATCTCCGGCGCAAACGGCTCCGGAACCCATCGCGCGCAGCGGATCCCGTCGCTTGCGTGGCGTTGTGCGCGGACGACCATGGACCAGGTTGCAGCATGGTCGTACCGCGCCGCCCACTCCGTGGTGTCGGTGAAGTCGCGACCGCGTACAGAGATCGCTGCGAACTGAGTCCCCATCTCAATCGTCGCGCTGCCGAGTTGAGGGAGGCACCCGAGCGGCACATATCGCGAAGTCGACCAGGCCAATTCTGTGACGCCTCCCCAGAGACCGAATACGCCCGCAGGAAAGACCGACTGTCCCATGGGGTGTGCGTCGATCGCATGTGGCAATCCGCGCGTTCGAGGGCAGCCAGCGATGTCGCCGAAGTCGCAAGGGTTGGAAGGAGGCCACGACGAGACGCGATCGGAAAACGGCAGCGGTGTGCGGCCGCCGTTGCGCGCGACGTGCTCCCACAATGCCTCCGACACCGCGTGCTTTCCGTCCCACCAGCAGAACGCCAGTTGCTCCGCTCCATTCACGCAATTGATCGGAAGGTTGTCGTTCTCTCCCGGCGTGGGTCGATAGCTGCATTGATCGAGGTTCGGTCGAATGCACTGTCCCGTTTCGTCTTCGCAGGTAAACGTAGGATCTTCCCAGCGGTTGACCTCGCTCCAGAACACTGCCGTTGGCTGGAGCCACAGACGCATGCCCGCGGGTGGTTGTGGACGACCTGCGAGCACCCACGCTCGAAACCGCGCGACGCTCACTTCGTACGCATCGATATACGCTGGGTGCACCTGCACTTCGGCCACATCGCAGCTCGCTGTCTGGCGTCGTGCTGGGCCTTCGTACATGCGAACCCACGCATCGGTCGAACCCAATCGCGTTGGCTCCGTGGGGCACACCCACACTTCGCGGCAGTGCTCGGGCGGCGCACCGCTGGGTCCACTGCAACTGTTGAGCGAGCGTGCAGGGCGCGGTGCTGACGGAGGATCGCAAGGAGCCGCGTCGCGTACGACGTCGACTGCGTCGGCAACGTCGCCCTCGATGACGTCCGCTTCTGGCACAGACGCATCGTCAGCGACAGTATCACCCGCATCGGGCGACACAGTGGTGCCGCACCCTGCAAGCGACAGCGACGCGATCCATGCGATCCAGCGCTTCATCGCAGCGCTCCGATTTGGTAGCCACGCCACGCTGATTCGGGATCGGACGCTGTGCATCGATCGACGGGAACAATCGGCACCGTCCGAGGCGGCGGTGGCGGAGGTGTTGGAGAGAGCGACCCGAACCAGTTGCGGCCCGTGACCAGCTCAGCGACGAGCGTAGCACTCACGGTGCAGGGGGGATGAGCTTCGCTGCGCGCGAGCTCCATTGATTTCGCTCCGCGTTGCGCAGCGGACACCGAGCAACACCGACCGCTGCGCGAGTCGCACGTCACATCTCCGGCGCAAACGGCTCTGGCACCCAGCGGGCGCAGCGAATCCCGTCGCCTGCGTGGCGTTGTGCGCGGACGACCATGGACCAGGTTGCAGCATGGTCGTACCGCGCCGCCCACTCCGTGGTGTCGGTGAAGTCCCGTCCGCGGACAGAGATCTCTGCGAAGTAGGTTCCCAACTCTGGTGGCGGAAGTCCGAAAACTGAGTGGCACGCAAGCCGCAGCTCTCGACTCGTCGACCACGCGACCTCCGCGACGCCGCCCCAGAGCCCGAACACGCCCGCAGGCGACACAGATTGCCCCAAGGGATGAGCGTCGATGGCGTGCGGAAGCCCCATCGTTCGCGGGCAACCAGCGATGTCGCCGTAGTCGCACGGGTTGGACGGTGGCCACGACGCGACGCGATCGGAGAACGGCAGCGCGGTGCGTCCCCCGTTGCGCGCCACGTGCTCCCACAGCGCCTCGGTCACACGATGCTTCCCGTCCCACCAGCAGAACGCGAGCTCGTCGGCTCCGTCGACGCAGTTGATGGGGAGGTTGTCGTTTTCTCCGGGCGTCGCGCGATACGTGCATCGTGCGGGATCCGGTCGGGTGCACCGACCGTCTTCTTCGCACGAATACGTAGGGTCCTCCCAACGCTCGACCGTGCGCCATCTCGCAAAGGCTGTCGGCATCATCCACAGTTGAGCCGCTGGAGGTGGTTGAGGACGCCCAGCGAGGACCCATGCACGAAAGCGAGCGACGCTCACTTCGTACGCGTCGATGTACGCGGGATGTACTCGCACCTCGACCATGTCGCAGGCGGGCGCTTGACGACGCGGAGCGAATTCGCGCCCGCGGACCCACGCTTGCGTCGAGCCGAGTCGCGTCGGAGTCGTGGGGCACACCCACACTTCGCGGCAGTGCTCGGCGGGCGCGCCGTTGGGTCCGCTGCAACTGTTGAGCGTGCGCGCTGGCCGCGGCTCCGAGGGAGGATCGCAGGGAGTCGCATCGCGTACCACGTCGACTACATCGACAACCTCCGCGACATCCGCTGCGTCTGCAGCATCCGCGTCGCGGATGTCCAGCGTGGTCCACACATCCTCGATGACGTCTGCATCCGGTGCAAACACTTCGACGACTGTGACGTCGCTCGTTGCGGAGTCGCTCGCGTCCGGCGACACCCTCGTGCCGCACGCGACGAGTGACAGCGATCCGATCCATGCGATCCAGCGCTTCATCGCAGCGCTCCGATTTCGTACCCACGCCATGCAGCGGCAGGATCGGACGCTGTGCATCGATCCACCGGCACGATCGGCGGGGCGATCGGCGGTGGCAGTGCAGGCGCCGGAGAGAGCGATCCGAACCAGTTGCGACCGGTCACGAGCTCTGCGATCAGGTCGCCGAACGCTGCGTTCGAGAGCTGTCCGCGACGAAGCACGAAGTCTGGGATCGTCGCGTTCGGTGGAGGCTCTCGCCAGGCGGCAGCGCCGGGGCACGTCACGCGCGCGCCTGGCGTTGGCTGGCCGATCCGCGGCAACACGTCGGAACCACGTACACCGCGGCTCGAGGATTGGATCGTTTGGCAGGTCTGAAACGCCAGCGTCTGCATGTCGTCGTAGTCGTAGCGTAGCTCCAGAGGCGATCCGCCAATGCGGGCGATGAATCGCTGTCGCGTCTGGTCTGTAAACGACGGTGCCCACGCTCGAACGACGCCCCCGAACGCTCGATCGTAGCTGGGCATGCGTACGTTCGTCGCCGGATTGGGCGCGACGGACTCCTCTGCTCGCCGAGCGTCGAAGATGACGGAGAACGTATTGCCCGGGGACTGACGCAACGGATTTTGAACTTGGTTCGCGACCTCGGTTCGCCCTCGAATCGCCTGGAAGCTCCAGTTGTAGTCCTTCGTGCCCCATACCAAGCGAGTCGGCCCCGTGAGCGGGTCACCAGTCGTCGTCCCGGACGCTTGTTGGCCAGAACCGTTGTGCTCGAAGCCGACGACGAGCGTCGCGTTGGGCGTGAATGCTGCGCTGAGGGCAGATTCGCTGCTGATGTTCACCTCTCGGGGCGTGGTCGACGGTGCGACGTCGAGCACCGCACGCGTTGCGACGACATCGACACCGGCGCCTCCTGCCACGAGCTCGTCGACGCGCAGCCCAGGCAACGTGCGCAGGATCGGTTGTCCACGCACGAGACCCACGCGCCACGCGGTTGATGATGATCTCGCTGCCAGCGCGATTTGTGTATCGCTCGTGAGCCGTCCGCCTGGTCCGATCAGCGGCAGCGCGTTGCTGCACACGCCAGCGGTCGAGCACAACGAGTAGGACAACTGCCCTTGCGATGCCTCCCGTAGCACGACGAGAAACTGATCCGGCGTGTTTCCGCTCGACGTCCAGGGCGCGATGGCAATGCCCGATACTGCGGGTGGCGCACCGGGAATCGTCACGCTGCGAAACGTGTTCGTCGCGCTCGGTGACTCGAGGTTCGCGCCCGTTCCGATCGCGACACGAACGGGGCCCCACGGACACTCGCTCTCGAGCTGCGTCATGGGATCCGTCTGGATCAGGCACGTTCGGCTCGCAGTGCCCGCGAGGATGATCTCTGGGACGACCGTTCCTACATCCACCGTGGCTGCCGTGATCGTCCCCGTGCCGTCGATACGCCATGGTTGGCCGTCGACGACGAAGTCGCCGCGCTCGGGGCGTC
The DNA here is from genome assembly GCA_001465015.1 of Deltaproteobacteria bacterium Ga0077539. Taxonomy (GTDB): domain Bacteria; phylum Myxococcota_A; class Polyangia; order Polyangiales. Next base: position 17,082 of record LNEO01000339.1, read on the forward strand.
CAGCCGCGATCCGCGCGCAGTCTTGAAACTCAGCGGTGCATTGTTCGAGCGCGTACTCCGTCGACGCTGACGTTGGTGCACGAGGAACGATCCAGTCCATCGCCTCCCAACGCACCTTGCCCGTGCCGCTCCAAACGCGCATGGGCACGCCCGCGGTATCCGTCGCGCCGAGATCCGCTTGATAGAGCGCGTACATTCGCCGCGGCGCTCCGTCGACGACCCGCGCGATGAACGGCCCCTGTCGGGCCAGGTTGAACAGTGACCTCACGACCGCGGGCGTCGGCGGAAACTCCACTGGCGGCATCGCGGAATTCAGACATCGCCCACCGTTCTCGGTCGTTCCGAACGGGCAACACGGTCTCGTCGCCGTGCGTTGGTACTCGCCGTTGTCGCAGAAGAAGCCCGCCAACTCCTGTGGGTAAGTCCCCCCTGCTTCGAACGCCTGCGCCGCTTCGACGGGCGCGGTCACGATCGTGTTCGTGATCATGCCGTTGCCGTCGAAGTCGACGCTGTCGATCGGGAACAACGATCCCGTCGAGGCCATCGGTGTGTACAGCCGAGCACCGTCTCCTCGACGACCCCAGAGCGAGACGAACCACGTGGAGTTGCCGCGCAGCGGGCTCGCTTCGGGCCACCCGATGATCAGCGACGAGCCCGCCATCGTGGCGGACGGCAGCGGCGTCGCGAGGTTGCGGCCGGCGGAGAACACGTTCAACCCGAACACCAGTCGGTTCGCGAGGCGAGGCGCTGTCGTCTGGTACACGTAGTTCATGTTGCTCGCGTAGATGACCTTGTCTTCGCGCGCGAGATCTTGCGCCGTTCGGCGCGCAAACGGGTTGGCGAAACAATCGGGCCGCGGGCCACCGTGATCGATCCCCAGCACGTGGCCGAACTCGTGGCTCGCAGTGTCCTCGGGGTCGAACGAGGTTGCCCTGATCTCCTGATCGCACCCGTCGTCTCCGCCCGAAAAGAGCCCGCGCATCCAGCGACTGAGCCCCGCGTGCCGAGGATCGGGACTCATGAAATCCGCGTTGCACGAGCAGCGGCTACCCGTCGCACCACGCGGGACGTAGAGGATGAATCCGGGCTTGCCGAAGACCTCGAATCGATCGCCGCGCGTGCGCACCGGCACAAACTGAGGGACGATTCCGTGCCCGTTCGTCAGCGTCCGCTGCATGCGGACGTCGAAGTGCAGCTCGATGCCGTCTGTTCCGTCCGCGTTGTTCGCGCGCACCGCAGGGATCGTCGCGAACGCTCGACGCCAGCTCCACAGCGACTCGAGCGCCTCTTCGACCGTGTAGATCGATCCATCGACCTTTCTTCGCGGGTAGACCTCACGACTCGCCGGACACCCGTCCGTCGCGTTGGTGCATGCGCCCGCTCTAGCAGCTCCATCGATTTCGATGAGCATGTCCTTCTTTCTCGGGTCGAATCCCCACAGCGGCAACGTCTGCGCCGCGCCTGTAATCGTCACGAGCGGCCCGGTTCCTGGAGCTTCATTGGCCAGCGGTCGTTGTCCACGAACGACATCGAGGCCGAGCACCTCGGCACCGTCGGAAATGCCGTCGCCGTCCGTGTCGCGCGGATCGTTGACGATGAGAAGTTGTCCGCTCGTGCCCAGAGCGAGAGCCGCGCGCACCTCGGCTTCGAGCGCGCATGCGGTCTGAAAGATCGGACTGTCGATGCGGCTCGCCGTCACCGCATGAATACCATCACACAATCCCAGCTCGTCCTCCACGGCGTCTCCGAGGTTGTCGCCGTCCGAGTCGACGAGGGGGTTGAGGATCACTCGCATCCGCCCAGCTCCTGGAGGCTCGGGGTACTCGGCGGCGCTCTCCTCGATCGGAGCGCCGATCCGCGTACGCAACGCAAACGGCGGGGGCTGGTAGGGACGCACCAACACATAGCGAACTGGCACGCCATTTCGAGACTGCGCTGCGCGCAACAGCGCTGCAGGCCCGACGCCGCTCATCGCAAGGTCTGCGCCGACGACGTCGAAGTTGCCGTCGAGGAGCCAGGCCTCTGTTGCGTCGACGCCGATCCAGTCGTTTCGAAGGTTCTGGCGCGCTCCTGCGGGAATCGTCCCGGTCGCATCGTCGACGCCGCTCGGCCCATCGGAAACCAACACGCTGTGTACATCGAAGCCGCTCGCAGGAGCGTCCGCCACATCCAGTACGATGTTCTCGGACACTTGCATGTTCTCGGTGGTCGTTTGTCCCGTCCGCGGCACGTTCACCCGGATGCGGACGTCCATGAGCCCGATCGCATCCGGTCCACCGTGTACGAACACTGCGTGTCGGCCAGGAGCGGCGACCATCACCGACGCGCACTCGCTGTTGATCGTCGAGCATCGAATACGCGACGCGATCGTGCGACGCGTCGCCTGCGAGTACACCTGCGCGATCACGTCTGCTCGCCTCGGCGTCGGAGTCACGCAAAGACTGGGATCGTTGGGAAACTGACAGCTGATCCGCGTGACCTCGACGCTCACACGAATCGGCTCCGTAGGCCCAGGGCCTCTCGGCACGTCGAACACGATCCACGGCGCCGACACCCCCCACGATCGATCGTGGACCATTCGCTCTGGAAAGGCCCACGCGTTGGACAGCAGCAGAATCACCGCCCACGAAATCATCGCGGCACTCAGCCGTCGAATCCACGCGTTCATGGCGCACCTCCCGTCGACACTCCCCCGTCGAAGAGGTCCGACGGCGGTCCTGCGTCGATCGGAACTTCGCCCAGCAGACAGCTCGGGTTGCGTGCGAGATACAGCCGCGTCTTCATCTCGCGGGTCAACGGATCGCAGAGCAGCGAGCCGGCGACGCGGTCAGCCTCGCGTTGCTCGTCTGCGGTAAGCCGCTGATCGAGACCTTGCGGTGTCCTCATGAACTGCACGAGCTGTTCGCGCGACACGCAGCAGCGGCGAACCGCGTTGTGCATCAGCGCGGCCATCGTCGCGACGTTTTCTCGCTGAGTCGCAGTCCTCCGAGCTGCGATCGACGCGCGCACGTCGTTGCAGTCGATCCCCATGAGCTTGTCGTACGCAAGGTCGAGCACCTCGTCGTCGACGCAGTTGGAGTACCCGCCGTCCTGCGATGTCCTTACGTCGATGACGACATCGCGAGACGCGTCAGCCCCGCCTGGTCCAGGACACGATCCAAACAGAACGAGCGCAAAGACAGCATTATTTCGTGGTTCGAGAAGGAGCGCAAGAAAGCTGCCCCCCCCAACGATTCCCTCGACGATGGTTCATCGACAGCTCCGTGTGTTCGACCCACCCGTGTCATAGCGGGGAACCAACCCCCCAGCACCATTCACGAGCAATGTGAGGTTCACGCAGTGAGCGTTCGCTGTCAATCGACGCGCCGTGCGCCTGCATGTGCTCGCCGCACTCGCGGGAATGGTAGGCGACTCCGCGTTGGTCACGTCCGTCGCGAATTCGCGCTGCGGTGTGGCGCTGTGCTACGCGACCCTTTGCCGTGACGCACCGAACGACCATGCTCGCGCTCGCCGTCGCGCTCGCGCCACCGCTCGTGACCGCGGCGCGAAGCTCGGCGCACGCGCAGAGCGGGCGGTTGTCTTCGACGCGCCCGACCGCGGCGAACGCGCAGGTGGCGCCGCAAGCGCCGCGCGTGGTGTTGGGGACCAACGTCCGCTCGATGCGCGTCTTGCGCGCGGGCGAGATCCTCCGCGCGCGGCCCGACAGCAACGCCCCCCGCCGCGGAACCGCCGCGCTCGGAGCGCTCTTGCCCGCGTACGAAGCCGCCCTCGGTCCTGGCTGTCAGTCGCGCTGGGTGCGCGTCGGTCGCGCGGCGTGGCTCTGTCAGTCCAACGCCGAGCCGTCCAACCAGCCCCCCGCGGCGCAGCAACTACCACCGGTGCGTCAGGGCGCGTGGATGCCGTACGACTATGCGTTTGCTGCGTTTGGCGGCGTGCGAACGTACCGATCGCAGCAAGACGCGCTCAACGAAGACTGGGCCGAGCAGCTCGAGCGCTCGATGGGCGTAGCGCTCACGGGCGTCCAGCGCTTCGGCGGACAGCGCTGGGGGCAGACCGCGAGCGGCCGATGGATCGCGTACAACGAGCTCGTGCCAGCGCGACCGAGCGAGTGGCAGGGGGCGCTGATCGACGAGAGCGTTCCGAGCGCGGATCGCGTGGGATTTGCGCGGGGACGCGCGGTCATCTGGCCGAGCGCCGGGCACGCTGCGAGCGGCTCGCGCGTGGTTCCGAGAGACAGCGTCGGGCCGAGAGAGCTCGTCGTCGCGGTCGAGACCGCCACCGTTCGCGGACGAACGATCTGGAGAACGCCTCGCGGATGGATCGACCCGCGACACGTGTTCGTCTCGAGCGCCGCGCCCATGCCCGCCAACCTCGCGCAGGGCGAGCGCTGGGTCGACATCGACACCCGCTCACAAGTGCTCGTCGCCTACGAAGGAACGCGTCCCGTCTACTTCACGCTCATCTCCTCGGGTCGCCGAGGGTTCGACACGCGCCGCGGCGAGTACCGCGCGTGGGTGAAGCTCGCGACCACGGACATGAGCAACGCCGACGACCCCGCGCTCGACACGAGCACCCGCGTGTACTCCGTCGAGCGCGTTCCGTGGGTGCTGTTCTTCAACGGCGATCAAGCGTTGCACGGCGTGTACTGGCACGATCGCTTCGGCACCGCGCGCTCGCACGGCTGCGTCAACCTGGCACCCAAGGACGCTCGTTGGATCTTCGAGTGGGCGCCTCCAGCGCTGCCCGCGGGGTGGGAGGCGGTGTTTCCCACGCCAGAAGAGCCGGGGCTGCGCGTTCGCGTGCGGTGAACGTCACGACGGCGGGGCAAACGGCGGGCAGCCCCCGAATGAATTCGGGGGCAGAGCGCGCCGCAGGAGCGTCGCGGGCCATGCGCCGCAAGGCAGCGCATGCAGCGGGCGAGGATGGCCAAGAGGGAGAAGAGAGCGAGAGCGCTTCGATGGCTCGAATCGTGGGTGTGTTTGTCGCTCGGCGTGGCGCGCGCCGATTGCGAACGTACTTCGCGACGGCTTCGGAGTGAGAATGCTGAGACGCTCAGCGGAGGGCGCCGCGCACCGGTTGCGACCCGCCACGGACGAAGCTGTCTGAAGCCATCGCGACGGCAATCGACGCCGCGCTTGCGTGCCGTGCAGGGTCGCGAGCCCCGCGTCGCACCGCTGGGTCCTTCCGCTCTCTTCACCCGCTGCATGCGCTGCCTTGCGGCGCATGGCCCGCGACGCTCCTGCGGCGCGCTCTGCCCCCGAATTCATTCGGGGGCAACCCGCTCAGCGCGCCGCGCCCGCTGCCTGCACGCGCGCCATCCACGCGGGATCGCAGAGCGAGCGCGACAGTCGCGTTCGAGTCGCCGCAAACGTGGTGAGCCAGCGCTGCCTCTCTGCCGGAGTGAGCGAGATCGTCGTGATTCCGCGAGACTGCAGCGTGCGGACGGCGCTCTCTTCGGCCCGAAGAATCACGGGGCGATAGATGGTCACCGCTTGGGCGACGACCGCTTGCATCGTCGCGCGATCAGCCGGCGAGATCGTGCTCGCGCTTCGCTGGGACAACACCAATGCGTTGAGCGATCCGCTCGCGCTTCGCTCGCTCATGTACGACAGGTGCGCCGACCACTGCAGGGCGATCGCGGCGAGGGGCGGCGCGTACACCGTGTCGATGCGCTGCGACTGCAAGCCCATCAACACTTCACCAACCCCGAGCGCGACGCCGACCGCGCCCACCTCTTGGTACAGCGCGGGCAAGATCGGATCGTCGTGCCACCGCCACGGTCGCGCGGCGCGCAGGTCTTCGGGGACGCGGATCGCCCGTCGAGAGAACATCCTCGGCCCCGGCGCGGGCGAGAGAAACACCAGCGAAAATCCGTCTTGTTCGAAGCCCTGCTCGAGCGTCGGCTTGAGCGCGGTGTACGCGCGCAAGAACGACTCGGGATCAGGAAACATCCCAGGGAGCTGAAACGCGAGCACGGGGCGATGCATGTGCTGCAGCCCGGTCGCGCTCAGCGCTCCGCCGTCGAGCCGTCCCGTGCGGATCTTTCGGACGACCTCGGCCTCGTCGCCCTGAACGCCGCTGAGGTACCAACGAAACGCGAGGCGGTTGCTCGTTCGTCGACGGAGCTCGCGGTTCATCGCCTCGAGCGCCGCGGCGCCTTGCGAGCCAGCGGGCGCGAGGCTGGCGACCGACAGATACCGCGTCGGAGCGGCGCTCTGCGCCTCGGTGTGCAGCGCTGCAGCAGACACGAGTCCGATGGAGGCGAGGCCCGACAACACCTGCGTGGTTCGCATGCGGCTATTGTGCGGCTCGAGCGTGCCCCTGGGCAACGAGCGCGTCGCCCGGCCACGCTGGTGGACGGTGGCCTCTCAGGCTCGATCGAAGACGAACTTGTCTTCGCGGTAGTCCACGCGGACCTTGTCTCCGCCGCGCCACACGCCGGCGACGATCTCTTTGGCCAGGGGATTCTGCACGTTCTTCAAGATCACGCGCTTGAGCGGGCGCGCGCCGAACGCAGGCTCGTACCCGAGCTCGACGAGCTGAACGCGGGCCGCGTCGGTGACCTCGAGCTTGATCCTGCTCTCTCCGAGCAGCCTCGCGAGCCCCTTGATCTGGATGTCCACGATGCCGCGGAGGTTCTCTTTGCTGAGGCGATTGAAGATCACCTGATTGTCGATGCGGTTGAGAAACTCGGGCCTGAAGAACTTCTTGAGCTCGTCTTTGACCGTGGCCGCGAGGGACTCGTTGTCGACGCCCTTCTCGGCGGCCTCGAGGATCTTGAGCCCGCCGACGTTGCTCGTGAGGATCACCACGGTGTTCGAGAAATTCGCGAGGCGACCGCGCGAGTCGGTGAGCCTGCCGTCGTCGAGCACTTGAAGAAGAACGTTGAAGACGTCGAGGTGCGCCTTCTCGACCTCGTCGAAGAGGACGACGGAGTAGGGGCGACGACGGACGGCCTCGGTGAGCATTCCGCCCTCCTCGCTGTCGACGTAGCCCGGGGGCGCGCCGAGCAAGCGCGCGACCATGTGCTTCTCCATGAACTCGCTCATGTCCAAGCGAATGAGCGCCGCTTCGTCGTCGAAGAGAAACTCTGCGAGGGCCTTGGCGAGCTCGGTCTTTCCGACGCCCGTGGGTCCCAGAAAGAAGAAGCTGCCGATGGGCTTCTTCGGGTCGCGGATGCCCACGCGCCCGGTCTGCACGGCGTCGGAGATGACCTTGAGGGCGGGGTCCTGACCCACCACGCGCTCGCGCAGTCGGTCCTCCATCTGCCGCAATCGATCTTGCTCGCTCTCGAGCATCTTCGACACCGGAACGCCGGTCCACTGCTCGACCACCGCCGCCACGCTCTCTTCGGTGACCATCGGTCTGAGCAGCAATTTGCCCTCTTGCGCGAGCGCCGCGTCCGCGTCCGCGAGCTTCTTTTCGGCCAGCGGAACCTCGTCGAGCGCGATCTTCGACGCCCGCGCGTTGTCGCCCGTCGCCGACGCGCGATCGCGCTCTCCGCGCAGCGCCAGCAGCTTGTCCCTCGCCACGCGCGCGCCAGCGAGCGCTCCTCGCTGTCGATCCCACTGCGGCTCGAGCGAAGAGAGGCGCTCTCGCACCGAGCCGAGCTCCTTTTCGACGGCGCCGCGCGCCTCGACGGACGCGGGGTCGTCGTCGTCGACCAGCGCGCGATGCTGCGCTTCGAGCGCGGTTTTTCTGCGGCGAAGCTGATCGAGCTCCGCCGGCCCGACGTCGAGCGCGAGCCGGGTCTGCGCCGCCGCTTCGTCGAGCAGATCGATCGCGGGGTCGGGCAGCGCGCGCTCGCCGAGGTATCGCTTGGCGAACTTCACCGCGGCCACCACCGCGGGGTCCGTCACGCGCACGCCGTGATAGAGCTCGTAGCGCTCGATGAGCCCGCGCACGACCTCGGTGGCTTGCGAGAGCGAGGGCTCTTCGATCTCGATCGCCGCGAACAACCGCGAGAGCGCAGGGTCCTTGTCGATGTGCTTCTTGTAGCCGTCGGTGCTGGTCGTGCCGATGATCTGGACCTCGCCCCGGGCGAGCGCGGGCTTGAGCAGGTCCACTGCGCCCGAGCCTGTCGCCTGGCTGCCGAACAGAGAGTGCAGGTCCTCGATGAAGAGCACGACGTCGCCCTCGCTCTCGCGGGCGGCCACCAGCACTTGCCTCAGTCGATCTTCGAGCTCGCCGCGGAGCTTGGCACCAGCGATGAGCAGGCCCATGTCGAGCTGCACGAGGCGCTTGCTCTTGAGCGGCTCGGGAACGTCTCCCAACGCCAGCCGCGCCGCGATGGCGCGGACGATGGTGCGCTTTCCGACGCCGGGCTCGCCGACGAGGACGGGGTTGTTCTTCTGCCTTCGCGCGATCACCTGGAGCACGCGGCGGATCTCTGCGTCTCGTCCGACGACGGGATCGAAATTCGCCGCCCCCGAGAGCATGTCTCGCGTGAACTTCGCGATCGCGTCGCCCTCGGCGCCGTCGGGGCTCGCGCCTGCGCCGCTCGAGCGTCCTCCGCGCGACTCGCCGGGGACGTCGGTCACCGTGGGGGGCGGCGGCTCTTGCACGGCGCGAGTCGCGTTGCGAATGCGATTTTCGTCGAGGTCCACCGCGCGCAGCACCGCGCCGAGCAGCCCGGTGGCCTCTGCGCTGAGCGCGAGCAGAAGGTGACGCACGCGCACTTGGGTCGCCTCGCGCGAGGCCTCGCTCTCGGCGCGCGCGGTGATCGCGAGCATGCGCGGAGAGAGGTACGCGATGGCGTTGGGCGCTTGAACGAGCCTCCGCAGCACGGCTTCGGCTTCGACGAGCACGTCGCCTGGGTCGACGCCGGCGGCTTCGATGAGCTTCTGCGCGTACGCGTCGCGGTCCAGCAGACGGTAGAAGAGATGAAGCGGCTCGACTTCGACGTGCGAGCGTTCGTCGGCGAGCGCCTGGGCTCCGGCGATCGCGGTCTTCGCGTCCGCGGCGTATCCCTCGAGGCGCCATGATCGGGTGGTGGTCATCGCGGCCGCGAGGATACACCGCTCCCCCGTCCTCTCCGTAGCGGAGAGTGAGACTCGCGATCCCCCTGTGATTTAGCGCCCCCAGCGCGGATTCGTGCGCCCCCGTTGGAGGGGCGCGTCGCTCACATGCGCGGCGTGAAGCGAACGGCCTGCATCAGGCTGATGGCGTTCGCCGCGTTGAACGAATACAAAACGCCGTTCATCCCATCGACGCTCTCGAGGCCGATGGTGCTCGACGCGCCGCTGAGGTCCGCGTTCATCGGATCGGACGACGCGCAGTAGTGATACTCGATCACGTTGGTGGTCTCGAAGAACTTCGCTTGAAAGCGCAGCGACGATCCCGTCACCGAGCGATCGCGGATGTTGTTCCACTCGATGACGAAGCGCCTGGTCATGCCCGTGCCGAAGATCGCGGTGCGGACGTTCGCGCCTGTGTCGATTTGCAGGTCATCCCAGTTGACCGCGACGACGCCGTTGGGAACAGCCGTCGAAGGAAAGGCGTCGTTGATGTATTCTGCGGAAGCCGTCCCCATCGCGCTCGGCCAGAGCTGCGCCATCCCGTTGGTGTTGGCGCTGAAGTGCGTGACGGGCATGCCGAAGTAGCTCATCGAGAACGGGAGCATCGCGATGGGCGAAGTCGCGTCGTCGCCCGTCGCCATCAGCACGGTCGGCGTCACGCCCATCGCGCTGAAGTCGTCGCACATCGTCGGCGCGTTGGTCACGAGATACGAGTTCGGCGTGACGGCGCTCGCGGCGAGCGTCGCTGTTCCGGCGGCGGTCGAGCTGTCCGATCCGACCGCGACGAAGAACGTGCGCGCCGTAGGGGTCCCGTTGCTCAAGCGGGCGGTGACCGCGGGGCTGGTGCTCGTTGTCGCCGCGCTGGCCAGGCATGTCGTGGCGGAGCACGAATCGACCGCGCGCATGCGCATTTGTTCGGTCCCAGTGCGCGTGAGCGTGAGGCTCACGCTCGAATCCGCGGGCACCGTCACCGAGTAGTAGAGGACGTCGCCGACGGTCGTGTTGCACGCCACAGGGCGCGTTCCTCGCGAGGTCATGGTGTCGACGGTGGCCATGGCGCCTGGAGCGACTGCGATCGCGCCGCTGCAGCTAGCGTTGGCGGCGAGCGCGGTGTTGCTCGTGTACGCGATGGTGAAGTTGCTCGCTGTGAGCGTGCTGTTGCTCGCGACGGCGATCGTGAACGTTCGCGCGGCAGCGGTCGTGTTTTCGACGGGGATCGCGACGCCGGTCGTCGAGCTCGACGTCGAGAGCGGGCAGGAGGTGGGCGTGCAGCTGTCGAGGACGCGCGCCCGCGCAGACTGCGTTCCGGTGTGCGTGAGCGTGACGGTCCCGCGCGTGTTGGCGGGGACGCTGATGGAGTAGAAGAGCTGGCTCGCGTCCGTGCACGGCGAGACCGACGGTCCGCCGAGCGCAGTGTTGCCAGAGACCGCCGCGGCGCCAACCGTGAGCGTCTGTGGGGCCGCGCAGGTCGAGTTCATCGCGAGCATCGTGTTGCTCGTGTGCGCGATCGAGAAGGTCCCTGGCGTCGACGTCGAGCTGCTCGCCACGGCGATGGTGATGGTCCTCGGCATGGCGCTCGAGTTCGTCACGGGAAACACCACTCCAGTGGTCGAACTCGTGGTCGAGAGGGGGCACGTCATGGGCGTGCAGCTGTCGAGCACCCTCGCGCGAACGGACTGCGTTCCCATGTGGGTGAGCGTGACGTTGGCGACCGAGTTTGCCGGGACCGTGACCGAGTAGTAGAGCTGCGAGGCGTCGAACGTGCACGGGGCGACGGAGGTTCCGCCGCCGACCGTGTCGCCCATGCTCGCCGCGCCTCCCACCATGAGCGCGGTGGGCATCGAGCAGCTCGAGTTCGCTGCGAGGGGCGAGACGCTCGGCGTGATCGAGAAGCTACCGTCCGCAGTGGTCGAGCTGCTCGCGATCGCGAGGATCACGGTGCGAGGCGCTCCCGTGCTGTTGAGCCCCGCGACGGTGACAGCGGTGCCCATCGTCGAGGTCGTCACGCTGCCAGCGCAGCGAGTGGCCGAGCACGAGTCGGTGACAAATGCTCGAACGTTCTGCATCCCCGTCGCGGTCACCGCGAAGTTCACGCGAGAGTTCGCGGGAATGCTGAAGGAGTAGAACACCTGCCCGCCGATCGTGCCCAAGCAAGGCGAAACGTCGGTGCCTCCGCTCATCGTCGAGCCCGTCGTCGCCATGCCTGCGGTGAGCGCCGTCGCGCTCGCGCACGTCGCGTTGGCCGCGGGAGTAAACGTCGACGAATCGAGCTGGAACGGGCCTCCCGTGCCGAAGCCGTCGACGATGACGGAGTACATTCCTGGCTCGAGCACCGCGCGAACAACGGCCCTGTTGTTCGCCGCTGTGTCGTCGCTGCACGCGACTTCGGTCATCACGTCGTTGCAGGCGCGACGCACCACAACGGCGGTGTCGAAGGTGGTCGCCATGTTGTTCGTGCTGAGCACGACACCGGTCCGCGTCGTGACACCGAGCGTGTAGACGCGCTCGTTCACGGCGTTGGGCGCCGATGCTGAACAAGAGAGAGCGCTGTTGAATCCTGCGGGCATCGTCGACAGCGTGCCCATCACCATGCCCATGGGCAGCGTGATCGCTCCTGACGGCGCAGGGCACACGGGTCCCACGCCGGTGTCCACGCCAGTGTCCACGCCGGTGTCGATGCCCGTGTCGGGGATCACGCCGGTGTCTGGGTCGACGCCCGAGTCGACGACGACGCCCGTGTCGGGATCGACGCCCGTGTCGGGATCGACGCCCGTGTCCATGGCGACGCCCGTGTCGGGGTCGACGCCCGTGTCCGTCGTCACACCCGTGTCGGTGCGCGAATCCGCGCGGATGTCGCTGGCGGTGACGTCGCTGGCGTCTCCGCCGTCATTGACCGGCGGCGACGGCGCGCACGCCGCGATGGCGAGCGCGAGCAGTGGCAGATGGCGCGATGAGATTCTCAAGATAGCCTCATGAATTGTGGTGTTCGTGTTGATGGCGAGATCACCGCTCGGTGATCGCCCTGCGTCGAAGCGTTCGTGGTGGTGAACCGAGAGCCGGTGCAATCTCACCGACGCGAGCGCGATTGAGAAGCCCCCTCAGGCACTTTGAAAACCAGGCAAATCCGCGGTCGCCAGCAGGGACAGAGTATGTCTGCCGAGTACTCGCGCGTGCGCGCGAGGAGGCCTACGCTGAGCCAGGATCTCCCTCTGCTATGACCGCTACGACACTGCGCCAACCCGAGCTCTTCGCGGCGCCCGAGCAACCTGCTCCGGCGCTGTGGATCGACGTCGCCGTTCCGTTGCCGCTGCGGGGCAGCTTCACGTACTCGGTCGCGCAGGGGATGACGCGCAACGTCGCGCCAGGGGGGCGCGTGGTCGTTCCCTTCGGAAGGCAGCAGCTCGTCGGCTATGTGCTCGAGTGCAAGTCGACGCCGCCGCGAGGGATCGAGCTCGATCGGGTGCGTCCTGTCACCACGGTGCTCGACGACGAGCCGGTGTTCGACCCCGAGCTCTTGCGCTTTCTTCGCGACGCGGCGGACTATTATCTCTATCCGGTCGGCGAAGTGCTCCGCGCCGCGGCGCCTGCCGTCGATCGTCGCGAGAAGCGCTCGTTCGCAAGCGACCCGCGCGCCAAGGGCAAATCGCTCCGCGCGAAGTGGGCCTCGGTCCGCGAAGAGACCTTCGTCAAGCTCGCTCCCGTCGCGCCCGTCGTCGCTGAGTCCGCCGACTCGAAGGGCGCGAAGAGCGCGACAGGCAAGAGCGACGACCCACGCAAGGCCCGCGGCGACAAACAAGCGCAGATCCTCGCGATCCTCGAGGCGCGCGGAGAGGTCTCGCTCAAAGAGCTCCGCGCGCACGTCAAAACTGCGCGCGAAGTGGTCGAACGCCTCGCCGGCCGCGGCGTCGTCGAGGTCACTCGCAGAGAGGTTCCCGCAGACCCCTTCTTCGGCCAGGCGGTGCACAGAGACACTCCCCCGCCGCTCACCGCTGCGCAGGCGGCCGCTGCCGAAGCGATCGTCCACGCGGTTCGCGAGCACCGACGAGAGGCGTTTCTGCTCCACGGCGTCACGGGCTCGGGCAAGACCGAGGTCTATCTGCGCGCGGTCGACGCTGTTCAGCGCGCAGGGCGCGGCGCGCTCATCCTCGTGCCCGAAATCGCCCTCACCCCGCAGCTCGTCGGTCGCTATCGCGCGCGCTTCGGCGACGACCTCGCCGTGTTGCACTCGGGCCTGAAGGACACCGAGCGCCACGCGATGTGGCGCAGGCTTCACACGGGCGAGTGCAAGGTCGCGATCGGCGCGCGCTCTGCGGTGTTCGCGCCCATCAAAGACCTCGGCCTCGTGCTCGTCGACGAAGAGCACGACCCGAGCTTCAAGCAGGACGACAACTTTCGCTATCACGGCCGCGACCTCGCGTTGCTCAGGGCGCACCGCGCCGGAGCGGTCTGCGTTCTCGGCAGCGCGACGCCCTCGGTCGAGAGCTTCTTCGCGGCCAACGAGGGCCGCTATCGCATGCTCCAGCTGCCCGAGCGCGCGACGAGCGCGCCGCTGCCCGCGGTCGAGATCGTCGACCTTCGCAAGGTGGGCCGTCGCGGCCCGACGGGGCACGATCTTCTCAGCTTGCCGCTCGTGAGGGCGATCGACGAGACGCTCGACCGCGGCGAGCAGACGATCTTGTTTCTCAATCGCAGAGGGTTCGCGCCGAGCGTCCGTTGCGGCGCGTGCGACAAGGCCCTCGAGTGTCCTTCGTGCTCGGTCGCGCTCGTGTTGCACCGACGCGAAGGAGCGCTGCGCTGTCACTACTGCGACTTCACGACGCCCTTCATGGGCTCGTGCTTCAAGTGCCACTCGCCCGACGTCACGCTCATCGGCGTCGGAACAGAGAAGCTCGAGCAGAGCATTATCTCAGCGTTTCCTCGGGCGCGCGTCGGCAGGCTCGATCGAGACGTCGCCTCGGGCGTCGGCGCCGAAGCCGTGCTCGACAAGCTCCGTCGCGGCGACATCGACGTCCTCGTGGGAACGCAGATGGTCACCAAGGGCCACGATTTTCCCCGCGTGACGCTGGTGGGCGTGATCGAGGCGGACGCCGCGCTCTCGTTGCCCGACTTTCGCTCGTGCGAGCGCACGTTTCAGCTCCTCGCCCAGGTCGCCGGTCGCGCGGGACGCAAAGACCTCCCCGGCCGCGTGCTCATCCAGACCTTTCAGCCGGGCCACCCGGTGCTGTACCGCGCCAGAACGCATGACTACGAGGGCTTCTACGAAGACGAGATCGCCGCGCGCAGAGAGCTCGGCTATCCCCCCTTCGGCCGCATCGCTGCGATCAAGATGGACTCGCTCGACGAGCAACGAGTGCGCGACGTCGCCGAAGACCTCGCGCGATTTTTGCGCGCGCTGCCCGAGTGTGAAGACGGCGCGGTCAAGCTCCTCGGGCCCGCGCCCTCGCCGATCGAGCGCGTTCGATCACGTACGCGCATGCAGGCGTTGCTTCGCGCCACCGAGCGCCCCGCGCTTCGCAGAGTGCTGCATCAGCTCGTGGCCCAGCTCGAGGCGCACCCGCCCCCCTTTGTGCGCGTCGCGATCGACGTCGATCCGATCCACATGCTCTGAGCGTCGATGGCCTTGCTCTTGCTCTGCGCATCTGCGCGGAGCGAGCGCGCAATCAAACGCGCACAAGAGTTGAATAACCGACGACTCTTGCCGTTCAATCGCCGGCCCGCCGCGCGGGCGCAAGAATCGTCGACCAGACGGTCCTGCTCGAGGCAGCGCCCACACGCGGCGCTGTCAGAGTTCTGCAAAACAAAGGTGTTCTCGGCAACGATCGTCGCGAAAACCGCGGCGTTTTCGGAGGAAGCTCGAATGAAGAAGTCTGTTGTTCTCAGCACGTTGGGTCTGGCTGCCGCGCTCGCTGTCTCGGGGTTCGGCGAGGACGTCGTCGCCCAGCAGTCGCTCCAGATCGGTGGCCGCAGCGCGAACTACGGCTCGGCCAACCTGCGCTCGGGCTTCATGCCCGACCCGCGTTCGGTCAACATCGTTGCAGGCGGCAACATCGACGCTCGCACGCTCAACCTCGGCGCGGGCTGCGTCGGATTCGTCACGCGTCAGCCTGACTACATCGTTCGGTTGCAGACTCCATCGTCGAACCTCCGCTTCTACGTGGTCGTTCCCGGCGCATCGGCCTCGACGAACACCGACACCACGCTGCTCGTCAACACCGCCGGCGGCGGCTGGATTTGCAACGACGATAGCTATGGCGGCGCGAACCCCACGGTGAACATCCCCAACGCCGCTCGCGGTCAGTACGACGTCTGGGTCGGTTCGTACGTCCAGGGAGCGAACGCGCGTGGCCGTCTCTTCGTGACCGAGATGGACCGCAATCACCCGTGAAAGGGTGACCGCGCCACGGACCGCGTGGCCGACGATCGCTTCGCGGACTCGATGAGGGGCTCGATCCGCGACGGTGAATCCCGTCGGTTCAGTGGTCCGCGCTCGTGCGTCGAGACGCACATGAATTCATCTTCTCTCTGCGCGCACAGGCTCGCTCGTGCGGAGAGCTGCGCTCACTGTGCGTGCGCGCGAGCGGGGCCCTCCAGAGGCGCCGCGTTTCGTTGGCGAAGCGCAGCGCGAGGGTCTCGGACCGACGCCGCTCGACCACATGGAGGCTTCTCTGCGCGAAGCAGAATAGGCTACGAGAGACCGAACGAGCGTTGAAGCGCCGGCGCAGCCTGTGCCCGAATCACAACCCGATGGCGCTACGGAGAAAGCAGCTATGAAACAGTCCGTCGTTCACCGCGCGTGGGTCCTCGCTGTGGCGCTCGCTGTCTCGGGGTTTGGAGAAGGCGTCACCGCGCAGCAGTCGCTTCAGAGCGGCCGCGGTCAGGCCAACGCCGGCTCGGTTCGCCTGCGTCCGGGCTTCTCGCCGGATCCGCGCTCGGTCGCCGTCGTCGCGAGGGGCACCATCGACGCTCGTACGCTCAACCTCGGCGCGGGCTGCGTCGGATTCGTCACGCGAACGCCTGACTACATCGTCAACTTCGCAGGACCGACGCCGATGTTGCGTTTCTATGTGGTCGTTCCTGGTGCGGTGCCCGCGACGCCGACGGACGCTACGCTGCTCGTCAACACTGCAGGTGGCGGGTGGAGCTGCAACGATGACAGCTACGGCGGGGCCAACCCGACCGTGACTGTTCAAAACGCGCCCCCCGGCCAGTACGACGTCTGGGTCGGCGCGTATCTCCAAGGAGCAAACGTGCGTGGTCGGCTCTTCGTGACGCAGCTCGAAACGAACCACCCATGAACGGGTGGCAGGTCTTGGGCCCGCTGCGAAGAACACCGCGGGACGACGTTCGGTCCCCTGCGCGTGAAGACGCAACGCGCCCAGGTCACATGCCCGGAAAGCTCAGGATCACGCGGCCAGGAAGGCCCCGATCCCCGCCTGTTCCACGGAGCGGGCTCGTCGCGTTGCCGGGTCCCGTCGAGGTGCCTGCGACCAACATGACGGACATGCCCGAAACGTAGCCCGAACCTCCGCCGCCAGAGCTCGCGTCGCTGCTCGCTCCGGCGCCACCGCCGCCGCCGAAGTAGCCTCCTCCTCCGCCGCCGCCGCTGTCGTTGCGACTGCCGCCGACGCCGCCGCGCAGTGATGACCCTGCGGTGCCAGTGCCGCTCAGGGCGCCGCCGGAGGTTTGCGTGCCGCCGCCGCCGCCCGAACCTCCGCCAGTGCCTCCGTTCGTGCCGCCGCCGACCCCGCCGGGGCATCGACTGGACGCGGTGCTTCCTCCTCCTCCTCCGCCAGCGCCGGCGATCGCCAACGGCGTCGTGCCGCGAAACACGCCCGAGTAGCCGCCGCCGCCACCGCCGGTCTGCCCGCTCGAGGTTCCGCCGCGGCCGCCTCCGCCGGGCGTGCCTCCGACGCCGCCTGCTCCCGACGGCTGGCCGTTGCCACCTGGGCTTCCCACGACCACGCGCAGCGTTTCACCGGGCGTGACGGTGACGACGGTCTCGACGTAACCACCATAGCCGCCGCGACACGCGACTCCGCCGTTCGCCGTTCCTCCTGCGGCGCCCCAGGCGCGAATGCGCATCGTCGTCACCCCTGCAGGAACAACGATCATCGAGTCCTGCGCGGTGGCGAGGGTCGTCTGGCACCTTCCCATTCCATCGCACGTTCCGCCGCCGTCGCAGGCGGTCCCCGCAGGAGCGTTGCCCGCGGCCATGCACACGACCGCTCCGGATCCGCACGCGACGCTGCCTGCCTCGCAGCGGTTGGGCCGCGCGCACGCCATGCCCGCGGTGCACGCGACGCAGCGACCCATCCCGTCGCACACGCCGCCAGGGCACATCGATCCCGCCGTCGTGTTGCCGGAGTTCGCGCACACCGCGGTGCCCGTCATGCACGAGATCGCCCCGGTGTTGCACGGGTTGCTCGGCGTGCACGTCGCGCCTGCCATGCACGCGCTGCAGCGACCCATTCCGTCGCAGACGCCGCCGGGGCACATCGATCCCATCGGCTGATTGCCGCTCGATGCGCAGACGGGCGTCCCAGACGCACACGAAATCATCCCGGTCGCGCACGGGTTGCTGGCGGCGCACGCCATGCCCGCCGTGCACGGGACGCACGCCCCCATCCCGTCGCACACGCCGCCGGCGCAGCTGCTGCCCGCGGCGCGCGGCGCGCCCTGCTGACACACGGGAGCGCCAGAGGCACACGAAATCATCCCGCTGCTGCATTCGTTGGCCGGCGTGCACGCGGTGCCGGCGACGCACGCCACGCAGGCGCCGCGACCGTCGCACACGCCCATAGCGCACGGGCTGCCCGCGGGCGCGCTCGCCTGCGCGACGCACGAAGGAGCGGTGCCGCCACACACGATCGAGCCTGCGCGGCACGGCTCGGGCGGCGTGCAAGAAGCGCCTTCGGTGCACGAGAAGCATCGACCCGCGGTGCTGCAGACAGAGCCCGTCGGGCACGCGCCGCACGAGCCCCCGCATCGATCGTCGCCGCACTCTCGACCGGTGCACATCGGTGCGCACGCACCCGCGTCCGCGCCGGTGTCGACGCCAGTGTCCGAGGCGACGTCCGAGGCGCTGTCGCGAGACGCGTCGGTGCGCAGGCCCCCGTCGGGGATCGGCATCACGTCGACGTTGGGCGTCGTGCACTGTCCGTCGTCGCCGCAGGTCTGCCCTCGCTCTTCACAGAACCGCGAGATGGTGCACGGCACACTGTCGTCTGCGCAGCGCGCCGGAGGGCTCACCAACGCCGCGCAGGCCGCGGGGATGAACAGCCGCACGAACGACGGCGTCCGCGGAACGAATCGAAACCGCGCGGTCCGCTGCGCGATCGAGACCGGCTGCCCTGGCGCGGCGGGCGCGAGCTGCAACAGCGCCTCGAGAACGACGGGGCCGTCCTTCTCTCCAGTGCCCGCAAACACCGTAAATGACGCAGGAAAGCTGAAGTCATCCGCTCCCCCGGTCCGCGTCCACGCCCTCGGCTGCGCGCTCATCGAGCGCGTCGTGCCCGAGGACGCGACGACGCGCAGCGACAACACTCGCTCTCGGGCGTCGGTGTCGACGACGACGAGGACCGACGTCGAAGGAGTCGTGCACGAAGTGAGTCCGGTTGACGCCGTCGCTGCCAGCGCCGCAAAGAGCGCGTTGGCCAAAGCGCGGCCGCTTTGTTTGCTCACCATCAAAGCGAATCGTATCACTATAATTCCTGCGATTTACGAGGGAGCGAATCGTTCCGAGCGGGAGCGTCCCGATGGAGGACACGAAGGGGACCGGTTTGTCGCGTGTCGCGTTCGGTTCGGGACCGCCGACGGCCCCAGAGCCGTTTGATCGAATTTCCCGCCGCGGAGAGCTTCGACTTCGGGACGGGCGCATGTCGAGTGATACTCGCCGCATGCGGTTTTCTCTCGGTTCTCTGGCGGTCGTCGCGCTCGCCTCGAGCGCTTGCTCCGAGGCTCCCGTCGCTCCTGCGGACAGCGGGCGTTCGGACGGTGCGGGCTCGATGGATGGTGGTCTCGACGGGTTCGGCGCTGGCGACGGTGCGGTCGGCGACGCCGCGACGATCGATGGCTCGATGAGCGACGGGGCGGGCGGGGAGGGGGGCGTCGGACCTCTGTGCGCGACGCCCGAGGCGTGCGAGGGTGACACGCGTTGCGTGATGGGGCGTTGCGTGCCGTGGGGTGAAGGATCGAGCGACACGATGTGCTCGACCGAGCTTCGGCCGGGGGTCTTCGCGCCCACGGTGCAGTGCGAGTTCAAGACCGCGCCGATGGGCGACATGTTTCCCAACCACACGCATGTGTTCGGCGCGGTGGTCGTGGGCGATCTCGCGCCTCGGACACGGGATCCTGACAGCGGTCCGCGCCCGTCGATCGTCGCGATCTTCGATCCTGGGACGCACATGGATCCCGTCTCTCAGACAGGGGTCATCCGCGTGCTGGACGGGCGCACGTGTGCGTTGCAAGCGACGCTCGGCGAGCAGCGCGTGATCGCCTCGAGCTCTCCTGCGATCGCGGACCTCGACAACGATGGCCTCGTCGAGATCATCGCGATCAAAGCGGGCGGCGGGCTCGTCGCGTACACGCAGAGCGCTCCGGGGACGTGGAGGATCTATTGGCGCTCGAACAACATGGGGATGCCCTACGAGGTCTCGGGCGGCTGGTGGACTTCGCCGACGGTGATCGACCTGGATGACGACGGGTTTCCCGAGGTTCTTCGCAATGGAATCGTCTTCGACGGACGCACCGGCGCGCTCATCGGCGGCGCGGCGGCGTCCGCGGGGCTGGCCTCGTACGACCCGCGCGGATTGGGAGGGCTCGGAGCGCACACGGTCGTGCTCGACGTCGACGAAGACGGCGAGGTCGAATTGGTCGACGGCAACCGCGTGTTTCAATGGAACCGCGCGATGCGCAACTGGGTGCCCGAGACCTATCGCCCAGCGAGCGGCGCGGTCGGGCACGTCGCCGTCGGAAACATGGGCGCCTTCACGAGCATGCGCTTCATGGACGACGCGATCCCCGAGGTGGTGGTGGTCTCGAACGGCGCGGCGCGCATCGAGACGCTCGAAGGTCGCGTGGTGTTCGGCCCCGTGTCGATCCCCGGCGGATTCGGCGGACCGCCCACGATCGCGGACTTCGACGGCGACGGGCTGGCCGAGTTCGCGAGCGCAGGCGGAACGCAATACATGGTCTTCGATCCGGACTGCACTGCGTCGCCGCGACCCGGCGGCGACTGCATCACCGGAACGACCAACGGCGTCTTGTGGACGCGGCCCTCGCAGGACTCATCGAGCGCCGTAACGGGGAGCACGTCCTTCGACTTCGAAGGCGACGGGCGCGTCGAGGCCGTCTACGCCGACGAGTGCTTCTTGCGCGTCTACGAGGGTCGCAGCGGAAACGTCCTGTACTCCGCGCCGCACGCGTCGTGCACCTGGTACGAAAACCCGATCGTGGCCGACGTCGACGGCGACTTTCGCGCAGAGATCGTGATGGGATCCAACCACCTGTGCGGCACGATCGGCGTGGGCCGCGCGTGCGCCGGGCTCGGGCCGCGCAACACCGACCCGTTGTTTCCGGGCTTGCGGTGCAGGGCCAACGACGACTGCACCTCGGGCTCGTGCGTCGAGGGCCTCTGTCGCTGCACGATGGACGCGCAGTGCTGCGCGGGCGGCGGGGCCACTTGTGATTTCGTGTGCGCGGCTCCTCCCATGGGCACGCCGGGGATGGGCAACACCTGTCGCGCCTCGCGCGAGCGCGGGCCCAACGGCGTCCGCGTGTTCAGCGACGTGATGGACCGTTGGGTCGGCTCGCGCCCGGTGTGGAACCAGCACGCCTATCACGTCACCAACATCGAAGATAACCTCCGCGTCGCGCGCACGAGCATGGCGCGCCGAGGCTGGCGTACGGCGGGGCTCAACAACTTTCGAACCAACGTCCAGGGCCGCGCAGGGATGATCGGCGTGGCCGACGCGACCGCGCAGGGGGCGTCGTGGTCGTGCGAGGCGGACAACACGGCGATCCTTCGAGCGCGCGTGTGCAACCGCGGCGCCGCGCCCATCAGCGACACGGTGTCGGTGGGCTTCTACAACGGTGAGCCCGGGGCGATGAGCACCATGCGACTGTGCGCGGCGCCGCTGGGGCGAACGCTGAACCCAGGCGCGTGCGCAGAGGTGACCTGCCGCTGGCCGGGAGCCGGGATGACCGCGATGCCCGTGGACGTGCGCGTGCGCGTCGACGACGACAACGCCGTGCGCGAGTGCCGCGAGCAGAACAACCGCGCGGTGATCAGCCGCGTGGTGTGCCCGATGATCGGCTGACAATCGGGCGGGAGTTGAATACTGGTGCGGTGTGGACGGCCTCGATCGCTCGCTCATCCGATGCCGTTCTGCTGCGCTCCCTCGCCGCTGACCCAGCGATGGCATGCGTCGACTGCTTCGCGTGCGATGCTGGTCGCTTCGATCAGCGCTCGTTCGTCCTCTGCGAGCCGCAAGAGCGCGGGCAATAGCTTTGCGATGGCGGACGTCTTGGCGCACGCGTCGAGCGCCGTTCTCGCGAAGAGTTCGGCGTCTTCGCGGCGGCCATCGCGGACGAGCGCCTCGACGAGGGGCCGCGCGGCGGACTCGCCACCGCGCGCGTAGTCGAACTCGACGGAGGCAGCGAGCGCCGCGTCGATCTGCCCGAGCGCGACGTGCGCAACGACGCGCTCGGCCGCGAATCTGCTGCGCCGGGTGATCTTCGCGCGAACGTCAGCGTTGTCGTCCAACGGACCGGTGACCTCGGCGAGGAGCGCTGCGGCCTGCTCGCGCGCTCCTCGAAGGGCGAGCGCGGTGGCGTGTCGCAAGAGAGCGGCCGCGCACTTGTTGCTCAGCGGGTTGTGTCGATACGGATGCGCAGCGCTCGGCGGTTGTGCAAATCCTCTCCACGCCGAGCGCCTGGCCTCGAGGGCCGCGTCGTCGAGCGGCGCGACGGTTCGTTCGTCGAGCATGGGATCGAGCGAGAGCGCGCGTTGCTCGAGCGTCGAACGAACGGTGTCTTCGGTGCACGCTCGAACGGCCTCGAGCGCGGGAGCCGCTCGCGCCAGAGCGCTTGTGCGCAGTCAGCGAGGGCCGTCGCTCGGTCGTGTGGCGCCGCGCCGCGGGCGAGCTCGATGGCGAGCCGAGGCTCTCTCTCGCACTCGACGAGCGCGTCGACGAAGGGTGCAGGGAGCGCTGCGGCGAGCTCCGCGCGAAGCGCTGTAGAGAGCCGCTCGGACCACAGTGTGACGAGGCGATTGGCGGTCGTTTCAGCGGTCATGACCGTGGGCGAACGCTCGTCAGCCGCGAGGCGAGGGCCAGCTCGGCGGGGCGGTGCGCGTAGCCCTCGTGCGAGTGCGGAGGGCGTCCTGCGGCCTCGTGGCCGAGATGCGCGCGGACGACGGACGGCAGCCACACGTCCTCGTCGGTGAGGTGGAGACCGAAGCGTTCGATCGCCGTCGTCGGATCGGGCCGCGAAAAGTACCGCCCCCAAAAGGGAACGAAGCCTCGCGGAATCCCGGCCTGATCGAGCGCCTCGCCCGCGACGGGCACCCACTCGGGCGTCCGTCCTGTGCACGCGGCCACGCGCTCGACGAACGACCGCAGCGTGCACTCGTTGGGCTGCGCGATGTTGAGCGCGGCGACTCCCTCCCAGGACGCGCGCTCGCCGAGCGTCGCGATCGCGTTGGCGATGTCCTTTGCGTACGCAAATCGCAGCCGCTGCTCGCCGTTGTCCGGCAACAGCACCGGGCCTCCGTCGAGGATCCTCTCGATCCACGCCCACAGCCGCTGAGTGCTCGTCGCGTCGGCCTCGCCGTGCACGACCGGGACGCGCAGCGCCATCGCCTCGATCCCGCGCTTCGCGGCTTCGCGACGGAGCGCGGCCTCGGCCTCGCGCTTGGCGACTCCGTACTTCCAATTGTGCCAGGCGCGCGTGTCCGGCTCGGGCTCGGCGATCACCGGCGCGTCGAAGTCCCCTTCGCGATAGGGCGGGGGGCGATCGGTCACGAGGTACACCTGCCCGGTCGAGATCATCACGACGCGGCCGGGAGCGAACCCTCGAATCGCGAAGAGCTGCGAGACCTGCGCGCCGTCGTACGCGAGGAGATCGACGGTCAAATCGAAGCTCCGCCCTTCGAGCGCGCGAGAGAGCGCCGCGGCGTCGTGTCGATCCGCGTTGAATACATGGGTGCCATAGGCGGCCTCCCGCGTCCCGCGCGACAGCACGGTGACATCGTGTCCTCGCGAGGCGAGGGCCTCGCACACGGGGCGTCCGATGAGCCCGGTTCCGCCGAGCACGAGCGTCTTCATCACGGCGTCGATCGTACCGCGGAGCCCCTACTGTTGCTCTGCTTGTCGCACGCGCTCGGGCGTCTCGCCGGTCCATCCGTGAAACGCTCTGAAGAACGAGCTCGGCTCCGAGAATCCCAGCAAGAACGCGATCTCGCTCGCCGAGTAGCTCGTCCGTTGCAGGTAGTGAAGCGCGAGGTCCTTGCGGGTCGCGTCGAGGATGTCTTGAAAAGAGGTGCCCTCTTCGCCGAGCCGTCGCTGCAGGGTCCTCGTGCTCGACGCGAGCTTCTGCGCCGCGTCCGCGAGGGACGTTCGCCCAGCGGGGATGAGCTCGAGGAGCGCAGATCGAACGCGCTCTCGGGTCGAGGCGCGATCATCGAGGTCCGCGAGCCTTCTCCGCAGCTCGGGCTCGAAGACCGCCCAGAGCGCCTCGTTGACCGTGAGAAACGGCTGCTCGGCGTCGCTTCGCGCGATGGTGAGCCGGTGCGCAGCTCCGCGCTCGACGGAGACTCCGAAGAAGGCTCGCAGCTCTTTGGGCAGAGGCGCGCTCTTGTCGGCGAGGGTGACTTGCGTGGCGCGGATGGGGTCGCGCGTTCCGATGCGGGCGAGGCGAAGCAAGAACGCGAGCTCACACAGGACGAGCCCTGGTGGTGGAGGCTCGGCGCCGTCGATCCATCGCAGCTCGAGGGCGAACGAGCGATCGTCGGCGGTCACCGAGAGCTTCATCGGCCCGATCAAGCGCTTGTACGTTGCGACGCGGGCGGCGGCTTCGACGAAGTTGTTGCTGCACAGCGCGGCGAACAGCGGCGGTTGAAAGGCCTCGACGGGATATCTCTCGACGATGTGCACGGGCAGCAGCGGGTCTTTGGTGAGCGCCTCGAGCGCGCGATAGAGCGCGAAGTACTCGCTGCAAGACAGCGTCTGCGATCGTCGCGCGATCAGGTCCCCTGGGAGGCCGGCGACCATGAGCGCGTCGGTCCACGAGACGCCGAGGTCTCGCCAGAGGGCGCGCCAGCCGGGGTCGATGGCGTAGTCGTTGCTGGACATCGGGTCGGGGGGGCGCGTCGCTGTCTGCCGGTCAGAGCCCATACGAGCCACGAACGATCGCGAAGAACCACGATTCAGGCAACACGCGGCGCAGCGCGAGCAGCATCGGGGCCGGCGCTCCGACGGGAAACCGCAGCTTTCGTCCTGTGTTTCGCGAGGCCTTCTCGATCGTGGCCGCCACGAGCTCTGGCGGAGCGCCGCTCTGCGCGGGACCCTGCGAGACCTTCTCGGCCTTCTCGACGATCGAGCGATACTCCGCGCGATCGCCGCCGACGAACACGCGGCTTCGGCCGTAGAAGTCGGTCTTGATCGCGCCGGGCTCGACGATCTTCACGTGGATGTCGAAGGGGCGAAGCTCGTAGTGCAGCGACTCGCTGAAGCCTTCGACCGCCCATTTGGTGCCGTGATAGATGCTGAAGAGGGGAAAGGTGATGCGACCGCCCATGCTGGCTACTTGCACGATCGAGCCGCCGTTGTTCGCGCGCATCCGAGGGATGACCGCGCGCGTGGTCTTCATGAGCCCGAAGACGTTGGTCTCGAACTGCTTGACGATGACCTCGTCGCTCATCGCTTCGAATACGCCGTCGACTCCGTACCCAGCGTTGTTGACGAGGCAGTCGATGGCGCCGAAGTCTCGGACGACGGACTCCATCGCGGACTCGATCGAGTCGTTGGACGTGACGTCGAGCGCGTAGAGTTTGGTGTTGGGCAGCGAGGCGAGGACGTTGTCGGCGTCGGGCCGGCGCATGGTGGCGGCGACGTTCCAGCCCTTGCGGGCGAAGTGCTGCGCGGCGGCGCGGCCGATGCCAGAGGAGGTTCCTGTGATGAGCACGGTCTTGCGTTGGGTCATTGACCGAGACACTAGTCACCACGCGCGCCACGACAGTGACGGACGGCGCCAATCCGATAGCGGATCGCGCCAGCGCGGCCGAGGCACGGAGCGCTGCGCCGCACGCTCGCCCGGTGTCCCTGTCGGGCGAGTGGCCCGTGATACTGTTGGAGAATGCGCGGCAACCGCTTTCTTCTCGGCGCTTGGATCGCCGTCCTCAGCGGGTGCGGTGCGTCGTCGTTGCTGGGGGATCGTCGCGATGGCGCCGTGACGGATGCTTCTGACGCGCCGCAGGGGGTGGAGGATGGCGCTGCGGACGTCATGACGACGGATGTCTCCAACGAGGACAGCGGCCCTTCGCGCTGCGGCGCCCTGTTCGAGCGGTGCTGTGAAACGACGTGCACCGAAGCCAACACCTACTGCAATCCAACGGACAATCGCTGCGGACCGTGCGGCGGCGCTGGTCAACGCTGCTGCGGGTCGATGTGTCTCGCTGGCACGTGTACGGCGGGGATCTGCCCGCGTCCGAGCTGCGTCGGCTCGACCGATCGCGCGTGCTCCGTCATCGAAGTCCCCGGAGGAACCTTCACCGTCGCCGAGACCATCGCGGGGCAACAGCAGCCGAACATCACCGTGGGCGCGTTTGCCATCGACGCGACCGAGGTGACGGTGCGGAGATTTCGCCGGTACTTTCCCGATGTTTCGCGGACGCCACCGCGTCCGCCGACGACCGTGCGGTATCCGGGCGGAGTGTTCGCGCTCGAGCGGCAGGTGTTTTCGCCGAGCGATCCCATTTGGATGAGCCCTCCTGGCGCGGCGGAAGATCACCCGATCACCGCGGTGTGGTTCAACGCCGCGCAGGCGTTTTGCGTAGCAGACGGCGGAAGGTTGCCGACCGAAGCCGAGTTCGAATGGGTCGCGTACGGGATGGTGAGCGACGGGCGCGCGAGGCCGCGCGCGTTTGCGTGGGGAGCAGCCGCGCCTTCACCGACCTGTGATCGCGCCCACTGGAACAACTGCCCCGGCGACGACGGCCGTCGCACTCGACGCGTCGCGAGCTTCGCCCCGACGGGAGCGTTCTTCGACCTCACGGGCAACGTCGAAGAGTACACGGCGGACGAGCTCGTGCCCTTTCGGGATCCTCGCTGTTGGGGACGCGTCGCTCGGGTCGATCCGCTGTGCGTCACCGGCGCGGCGCCCGGCACGAGGTCCTTCGCGGTTCGCGGCGGAGAGCTTGGAAACACCAATCCAACGCCGCTCGTCCCGGACGCGTCGAGGCGCGAGGCGGGCGGAGAGAACGTGTCGTCGCTCTCTCGTGGCTTTCGCTGCGCGTACGACCGTTGAGCGCTACGCAGCGTCTGCGCCGCTGGGGAGCGCGGTGCTCTTGCCCATCGTCCGCCGTACGCGGCGGTACAGGTCACGAACATCTTCGGGAACAGCGCCGAGAGAACCGGCTACACGATAGAGATCGAGCACCTCGAGCAGGGCTCGTTCGGCTTCGAGCAGGCTTCCTCCGCTTCCTTCAGTGAATCCAGCAAGGGCGATGACCTTCAGCGGTGCTTCGCGGCTTCCGTACGCGGGGATCGCTCGGATCAGAGGCAACCAACGATCTCGTGCGATCGAGAGCGCCTCCTTTGGTCGCTGTGCGTGCAGGGCGGTACGAGCGCTGATCACGTACGCGATTTCGCGGCCCGCGGTCCACGGGAAGGACTCCGCGCGATCGAGGAGGGGGCGAATCTCTCTCCAGGCGATTTCGGGGCCGAATCTGCGCGTATCGTATTGGACAATGTCCTCCCAGCACCGCGCCCATTCGTGCAGGAGTCTCGCCTTCGCAACGCACTCGAACAGCACCGTTCGTTCGAATCGCGCCGCCGCCGCTTCGTCGATGCGAACCAATCGACTGTGCTGTGAGAGGGCGCAGACGCTGGCCTCGAACCACGCGTCACGTTCCGCGAAGTATTGAATCACTGCCTCGAACGACGAAGCAGGCGCACCGTCGGTGGTGGTGACGAGCTCGTCGACGTACGCTCGCATCGACACAAAATACTGAGCTGTCCACTGCTCCTCGAAGGGCGACAACGACCGAAGATCGTCGATGCGATGACGTAGGGTGTCCGCCCGGCGTGCGCGATCGACGGCGGCCCCGGTGAGCGCATCGTTCACCTGTTCGGCCAGAACGCCGGACGTCGCGATGAAGGCCGTCTCGCGGTCCTCTCTCGGACCGTCGAGCACTCGCAGGCGAAATGCAGCGTAGCGCTCTTCTTCCGAGAGCTGGCGCAGTGAAGCTGCGTGTGTGTGTGCGGTGGTGGCATCGATCGAGAACTGCCCGACCCTGATGCTGTGCAGGTCTGGTGCGTACTGCGCCAGCAGATCGACCTGGCCGCGACGCACGACGAGCACGAGAGGGCCTCTTCTCTGTTGCACCAGACGATCGCGAGCGACGTTGAGCGCCGAGAGCACCTGCTCGCGCTCGAGCGGAAACAGAAGTCGTTCGCCGAAGACGATCAGCGCGCCGCTGGCGGGAAGCGTTCCGTGCGCGAGTCGCTCTACGTCGGCGACAGGTGTGTCATCCAGACGGGTAATCAACGCAAACGGAAGCGATGGGTCGAAGCGCCAGTGATCCACGACACGGACGAAGTCATCCTTGGCGTCGTCGTCGATCTCGACCTCGATGAACGAGAATCGTCCTCGTGACTGCTGCAAGGCGACGCGCAGGAGCTCGATTTCGTCTGGCTCTCGATCGCTCATCGCAGGGCCCCAGCGACGGCGCGCGTTTGGCGAACGAGCGGATGGACAACGTAGAACGTGCCCTGGTCGTCTGCGTGTTCGAGCACGTAGAGCTTCGCGAGCAGATCGAACCAAGTCCCATCGTCGCAGATCTTCGGGCGCAACTGCTCTCGATCGACCGCCGCGAGAACGTCACTGTACCGCTCGAGCCCTTGTGTTTCGAGCTGCTGAACGGTGCGAGTGATCGCTCGCTCGATGTCGTTCAGGGTGAGCTTGTCGGCGCCACGTGCGACCGCGCGCGTCTGCGCGCTGTGAAGGATGCGAAGGAGATCGCGAAAATTGCCGCCGCTCGCGACCGCGACGGCCCGGAGCATCGCAGGCGGATCCTCGAAGAGGGTGTCGACATCGACGCGACGTCGGACAAACGAAGCCAACGCGGAGAGTCCGTCGTCCGCGTCGGTGTCGGGGCGTCCATGGCGAGCGCGCACTCGAACGTGCGGCACCGTGAACAGCTCGGCGTTGAGCGCATTGCTCACCGTGCGCAGGTCGGAGCTGTATGCGAGAGCGATCGGGATGGTGAGGATGATGTGCGCGTCGATGCTCTTCAGGCTGCCGACGCGATTGGCAAACAGGCTCACGATGTTGCGCGCTTCTGCGCCGCGGTTTGCGATCTTCTCGAGGTTGTCGATGATGACGACGACGTTGCCGATCTTGTTCGTGCCGCGAAACGTCTCGAACGCCTTGTTGAGACCCTTCACGAACACATGCTCGAGTCGCTGAACTTGCTGCTGTACTGCCAGCTCGCTCGCTTCCATTCCGCGAAGCCACGGCGCGAGGTGCGCGATCGCCGCGCCGAGCGTCGACGGCCAGTTCTTCACGAGTTTGCTCAGGCTGCTCTCGACCTGCTTCTTCCAGGTTTCGTGAAGCACGTCTCGCGCCGCAGCCCAGTGCGCGTCGTCGAGGGCCGCCCAGATCGACAGCAGCACGTCGGTGACATCGATCGCGCGGGTCGGGGCGACGACAGGGCTCGCGTCGACAAAGAGCACCTCGGCCTGCGGGAACTTCACCCGCTTTCCGTCTCGGGTGTCTTCGTGTTGGACGGTCTCCAGTACTCGCGCAAGGAGGCGGAGGTCGGAGGTCTTTCCGGTGCCTTCGTGGCCGCTGATCAGCCATCGGGTCCAAGTGCTTCCCGCTCGCCGGACGTTGGGAACGATCACCCCGAGGTGCTCGCTCGGTCGTGACTTCGTGACGTCGATTCTCAGAGCCGCATCGCGGTCCGGGTCGAGCGGCAGCGACGGATCGCAGACCCTCGCGAGGCCGTCGAGCGACTTCACGGGGACCCCTTCGCGGGCGGCTTCAGTGACAGACAACATTGAGGACGAGGGCATTCTAGCGCCCTCGGCGTAGCTCGTCGCCGTGGCGAATCGGTTGCCTGCGGCGCCGACGGAACGGCAAGTTTGCCGACGGAACGGCAAGTTTGCCGACGGAACGGCAAGTTTGCCGACGGAACGGCAAGTTTGCCGACGGAACGGCAAGTTTGCCGTTCGCGT